>CAYMAQ010000257.1:0-5670 GCA_964388385.1 uncultured Anaerolineales bacterium
GCTGGCGCAGCTGCAGCTCCTTGAGGATCAGCCCGGCCATGATGGTCTTGCCGGCACCGGGATCGTCGGCGATGAGGAAGCGGATGCGCGGCGACGGCAGCACGTAGTGGTAGACGGCCTCAATCTGGTGCGGCAACGGGTCGACCTGCGAGACGCTCACCGCCAGTTGGGGGTCGAACTGGTGGGCCAGGCGCAGGCGGTGCGCCTCGATGAAGAGAAAAAGGTCCTCGGCGCGCTCGACGCGCGTCAGCTGCGCCGCGTCCAGGATCTCGATCTGGGGCAGCTGCTCGGGAAAGACCTGCACCTGCTGGTAGGTGTTCCGTCCGTCCTCCAGCACCACCTCGAGGCGGTGATAGCCCTGCCGGACCTCCCAGGCTTTCACCTCGGCCGGGGCCGCTAAGAACGGGGCATCGATCCGCTGACCGGGTTGAAACTCCATCGTTTTCTCCTGTCATCGCTGTGACGGGCCAATCGAAACGCCCACCGGTTTAACCTCGGTGGGCGGCTATGCTTGACGATGACTGTCAAGGTCGGCCCACCAAGAAAGCCTTGACCTGGGCTCCAGACACGGGAAACGTTATGGTGCTCTTCACTATCCTAAGTATATGCGCGGATTCGAAGGTGGTCAACTTTGTGTTGCGGATTCACAGCGTGCTTTGTTTATGATGAGCGTGAACGGTGTACGCGGAGGAGTGAAGCACGCTGAAGATATCGTCTAAAATCATTAGGGGCCACGCTGCTTCCCGTTAAGGGATGGCGTGACCCCTAAATCGTTCTGTTAGGTGGGCGATACAGGACTTGAACCTGTGACCCCTGCGATGTCAACGCAGTGCTCTGGCCAACTGAGCTAACCGCCCATTACAAAAAAAGTATAGCACAGTTTCCGCAGGGGGCAAGGACGAAATCGCACGACGTAGAGCCATCGCGGTTAGCGGTAAGGGCTCAAAGCCCCGTCTCAAGAGCAGCGCTGCAACCGGCGAGACTTGCTGGACAAACGCTCATCCGGGGAAAAGACGGGGCTTTGAGCCTACCTGGATGCACCCTTACCGTTCGTAGTGATACCGTTCGCCCCAGGCCAGCACCGGGGCGGGCGTGCGGACGTCGGCGAGATGGCGGTAGGTCTTGGAGAAGGACTCCCGATGATCCACCGTGTGGGTCATCTCATTCTCGTGGCCCGTGATCACCAGCCCCGGATCCACGCCCCGGATGAGCCGCGGCAGGTCCGTGGACCAGCAGTTGGGGAGCAGGACGTCGACCGCGAACAGATCCCGCACCCGGTCGATCCAGACGGCGAAGTCCTCGGCGTACGATTGGTCGCCCGTGTGCATCACGGTGAGGCCGTCCGGCAGCTCGACGAGGGTGACGTTGTTCAGGAGTTCCGTGCCCTGGTGGCCCGGGAAGACCCGGAACGTGACGGTGCTGTCGTCCAGCGTTAACCGGTTCTCCAGCGTCCAGTGGCGCTCGGGCTTGATCAGGGTGGGATAGAGCGGATCGCCCTCCCATAAGCCGAAGGGGACGATGACGGGTCGGCCCAGCTCGATCATCCTGGGTATGGCATAGGCGTCGGCGTGATCCATATGATCGTGGCTTACAAAGAGTGCCTGGGTGGCTTGCAGAATCCGGTCGAAGCGCGCGGTCTCGATGTGAAAGGACTCGAACCCTCCCTGGTGGAGATCGAATCCGAGCGTGATCATCGGGGTTTTGATGACAAATCCGTGGTTGTACAGCTTCCACAGGGTCATACCCCGGGTCACGACCTCCGTCTCGATCTCCCGGACGGCGCGTTCGATCCGCCGATTGAGAAACGCGTTGAGCGCCGGCTCGTTGGGCGCAGAGCGGACGTGAAGCGGCTCGTCCAGCATCAGCAGCGCACGGCGACGGGCGTCCGGTTCCGGCAGCGCGGGCGGATGCCGGTTCAAGGTGTCGTCAACCCACGCGAAGGTGCTCTCCATCCAGCGAACCATCTGTTGGCGGATGCGTCCGGTTTCGGGCTGATCGTAAAGGGTCTGCAGGCCGAGAAAGGTATTCGTTTTCATCGTAAGGTTCCTCCGTTAGCCACGTACGTGGGTCTTGAGTTGTCTGACTCCCTCTAGTTTACCCGATATCCTTGAGGTTGCTGTGCATTGTAGAAGCACGCCGCTCTGTGCTATACTGCAGATGATCACCGGATTGACGGTGACGCTTTTGCTTCAACCATCCATAACTTTACGTCACTCCCAAGGAGAAGATGTCTATGAATGAGAAACAAGCGCAAACGGTCAAAGCCTGGGAAGAAACTGTCACCTTACCGACCTACACGCCACCGGCACCGGACGTGAATCCGATGTTCCTGGAGAAGCGGGTCAATCAGGGCACCAAGGGACGGGTCTACCCCAACCCCTTCAGGGATGGGCTTTCGAGTGAGAGCGAGCCCACGGACTATCGGGCGGTTTACTTGGAGAATGAGTACCTGCGTCTGATGATGCTTCCGGAGATCGGCGGGCGTATCCATGAGGCTCTGGACAAGACCCACGGGTATCCCTTTATCTACCGCCAGCACGTGATCAAACCGGCGCTGATCGGGCTTTTTGGCGCATGGGTCTCCGGCGGTGTGGAGTTCAACTGGCCCCAGCACCACCGCCCCTCGACGTTTATGCCGGTGCACCACACCATCGAGATCCATGAGGACGGCGGCGCCACGGTCTGGTTGAGCGAGAACGATCCGATGCAGCGGATGAAGGGGATGGTGGGCATCTGCCTGCGTCCCGGCAAGGCTTTCTTTGAGATGAAGGTGCAGCTCTTCAACCGGACGCCCGATGTGCGGACCTTCCTCTGGTGGATCAACGCGGGCGTCCACGTCCACGATAAATATCAGGTGGTCTTTCCGCCGGACGTGACGGTCGTCACCGACCACTCGAAGCGCTCGATGGCCCACTATCCGGTGGCGGACGGCACCTACTACGGGATCGATTACGGGGAGCAGGAGGGGGGCACGGATATCAGTTGGGTGAAGAACATTCCTGTGCCGACCTCGTACTTCGTCTGGGACACCGATTATGACTTCTTCGGGGGGTACGACCACAAGGCGGATGCCGGCGTCATCCACGTGGCGAATCGGTATATCGCGCCCGGGAAAAAGATGTTCACCTGGGGCTTTGGTGAGTTCGGAAAGGGGTGGGAGGCCAATCTGACCGACGCGGACGGACCCTATATCGAGCTGATGGCGGGCGTCTACACGGACAACCAGCCCGACTTCTCATGGCTGCAGCCCTACGAGACCAGGACCTTCAGTCAGTTCTGGTACCCGGTGCAGGCAATCGGTCCGGCGAAGAACGCCAACCGTCGGGCCGCGGTCAACCTGGAGGTCGAGGAGGGCAGTGCGAGAATCGGGGTGGCGGTCACCGAGGCGCTCGATGATGCCGCTGTCATCCTCGGTCGTGATGGCGATGCTCTCCTGGAGGCGACGGCGGATCTGGCCCCCGGTGCGCCCTTCGTCACCCAGGTCGACCTGCCCGCCGGTACGGAGGGGCCCGAGCTGCTGCTTCGCGTCGTGGACAACGCGGGCCACGAGGTCGTCCGTTATGCGCCGCAGGTGGTGGAGCAGCCTCCATTGCCCGAGCCCAAGACCCCGCCGCCTCCGCCGGATACCTTCGAGACGATCGAGGAACTCTATCTGACGGGCCTGCACCTTTCGCAGTACCGGCATCCGACCCTCGAGCCGGAGCCCTATTGGGAGGCGGCGCTGGAGAAAGATCCTACCGACGTCCGCTGCAATAACGCGATGGGGTTGGTCCGCTATCGTCAGGGTAAGTTCGCGCAGGCGGTTGCGCACTTCCGGACCGCTGTCGATAAGCTAACGCGGTGCAACCCCAACCCGCGAGACGGTGAGGCCTTCTACAATCTGGGTCTTACGCTCAAGGCAATGGGCCGCGATGATGAGGCTTACGGTAGGTTCTATAAGGCAACCTGGGACGCTGCATGGCAGACGCCGGCGTTCTACGCCCTGGCGGAGATTGACTGCCTCCGCCGTGATTTCGAAACCGCGCTCCATCACCTCGACCGCTCGTTGCGGGCCCATACGATGAACCTTAAGGCGCGAAACCTCAAGGCTGCAGCGCTGCGGCGTCTGGGGCGCCTGGAGGAAGCTGCCGCAGTGATCGAGAGCACCCGGGCGTTGGATCCGCTGGACCTGGGCTCGCGCAACGAGGCGGTGCTCCTCAGCCGGGCACGCGATGAGGACGGGAGGGCGGTCGAGCAGCTGGACGCTCTGGATGCCTTGATGGACGTGCCGCACTGGCTCTCGCGGATTCAGGCGCACCTCGATCTGGCGTTCGACTATCTCAACGCCGGTCTGTGGGATGAGGCCCGGGACGTGCTCACCCGCCTGGTGGCGGCGGACGGCAGCGCCTATCCCATGGTCCTGTACGCGCTGGGATTCATCGCCGCGCAGTTGGATGATGACCGGACGGCGGACGATCTCTATGCGCGCGCGTCAACCATGAACCCCGAGTACTGTTTCCCCTCCCGCCTGGAGGAGATGCTGATCCTGGAGCACGCGCACTCGTTGCGCCCCGACGATCCGTGGATCGCCTACTATCTGGGCAACCTGACTTATGATAAAAAGCGCTACGACGAGGCCATCGCGCTCTGGGAGCGGTCGGTGGCGATTAACCCAGACTTCTCGATCCCCTGGCGCAATCTGGGGATCGCCTACTTCAACGTGGACGAGGATCCGGATAGGGCCGTCGCCAGTTACGAGCGGGCCTTCGCGGTGAATCCCGGGGATGGACGTGTGTTGGCGGAGCTCGATCAACTCCGCCGCCGGACGGGCGTCTCCCCTGAGGCACGGCTGGACGCTCTGGAGAATCATATGCCGCTCGTGCGCGCCCGGGACGACCTCTCGGTGGAGATCGCGACGCTCTACAACCAGACGGGGCAGCCGCAAAAGGCGTTGGACTACGTGCGCTCCCGTCGGTTCCACCCGTGGGAGGGCGGCACCGGGCTCATCTCGCGTCAATACGTCAAAGCGCACCTGCTTCTGGGTCGGGAACGGTTGGAACGCGGGGATGCAGAGGGCGCCCTGGAACACTTCGAGGCCGCCCAGGCGACGTATCCGGAGACTCTGGGTGAGCGCAAGCATCTGCTTTGGCCCGACGCCGACGTTCACTATTACACGGGCCTCGCCAGACAGTCGCTGGAGGATGAAGCCGGCGCGGAGGCGGCTTTCCGGCGCGTCTTCGATGCCCGTGGCGGTGACGTCTCCGAGGGCGCGTTCTACCGGGCACTGGCGATGCGCGCTCTGGACCGCGACGAGGAGGCCGACGCACTGCTCAAGGAGATGCTCGAGACCGCCCAGTCGCAGCTCGCGGAGCAGGTCAAAGAGGGCTTCGCAACCTCTATACCCGAGTTCGTCTTCGCCGAGGCCGATAGGGAGACGCGCCGCCGGATCCGGCTGACCTATCTGATCGGTCTGGCCCTTCGCGGCATGGGTGAGCTGGACGCCGCCCGGAATGCCTTCCGGTCCGTCCTCGACCTCTCTCCCGGTCACGCCGACGCGCGCTCCCAGCTTCGGGAGATCCGCTAGGCTGTCAGCGGGATTCGGCGTCAAAGAGCCCCCGGGTATGTCGCGGGGGCTCTTTGGTTGGGATCTTTAGGATTTTGCACGGTCAAAACGAGAACTTAACCACGGAT
>CAYMAQ010000258.1:0-5615 GCA_964388385.1 uncultured Anaerolineales bacterium
CGCGTATACGCGTCGGATTCCCGGGGAGGATGAGGGAGCGTTCAACGTGCATAAGATTCTGATGCGACGAGCGATTGCGCGCTCGCTCTTGCCCGTAGAGACCATCGCGACCTCACTCTCACCCTCGCCGACCTGAGGGCGATCGTCCAAGGAGGCTCGAATATGATCCATGCTCAATATCAAGGTGCCTGGCCTGCCCTGCTGACCCCCGCTACCGAGGACGGCGGCGTCCACGAGGCGGTGCTGCGTGATCTGACCGATTATCTGATCGATAAGGGGATCGGGGGGCTCTATCTGTGCGGCTCGACCGGTGAGGGCGTCTTTATGTCCGTAGAAGAGCGGAAGCAGGTGACCGAGGTCGTGATGGATCAGGCCCAGGATCGGGTCCCGATTATCGTACACGTAGGGTGTGTGGCAACACGGCATTCGATCGCGTTGGCCCGGCACGCGCGCGAGCGGGGCGTCGATGGGGTTGCCAGCATTCTGCCCCCCTTTCGGCGCAGTCCGGAGGAGACAATTCTGCACTACGAGCGGATTGCAGCGACCGCGTTCGATTTACCTTTCTACCCCTATCTTTTTGGAGGGGAGACCGATGCGCTCTCGCTGATGCAGGAACTCCTGGATCGGATCCCCAATATCGGCGGAGCGAAGTACACGGGATCCGATATGTACGAACTGGGCGCCCTGGTGGACCTCAAAGACGACGGGTGGACCATCTTCTCGGGTATGGACCAGCAGTGTGTCTTCGCAGCTATGTCCGGCTCACCGGCGAATATCGGTTCGACACTCAATGTGATGCCAGGCCTCTACCGGGCCCTTCGGTCCGCATACGAGCAGGGGGGTCTCGCCCGAGCCAACGGTCTCCAACGACGTGTAAACCGGGTTACCCGTGTCCTTCAGCAATTCGGTTTTATGGGCGCCCTGTTTGAGGCGACGCGCTACCTCGGTTTCGACTGTGGTCGTCCCCGGCTGCCCCACGCCCCGTTTCCCCCGGACCGCCGGGATGCGTTCCATCGGGCGCTGGATGCGGTGGATTTCTTTGAAATTGCGGCCATGTAGCGATCTTCAGCTTACGATCGGGTACAGAGGCTGCAGCCGTCAAAGGTCCGTCGGACTTTAGCCCCATTCTTCTGCGATTTTGCACGGCTGTTGTGAGGTCATGCACCTACAGCACCTCTTCTTTTTTCCGATACGATCTTTTCCTGGTTCCTCGCGCTTGACGATGGGTGCGGATTAGCTTATAATAGTTCGGAGACGAAATATTCGTGTGCGAATTAATCGGAAGCGAATAGTTCGGGGACGAATTTTTCGAAATCAATATAATCCGGGCCTGGCGGTATGAGTGTGGCCGTCTCAAGGTTTACCCACAGCGTGCGTCAACGTAGTAGGAGGGATCGATGGTCAAGTACGACGAAGAGCAAGCACCGGCTCTCGAAGTGATAGGCAAACTTCTGCGGCTCTACCGGTACTTCCGGCGCTATTCGCGTGAGATGCACCGTGCCGGGCTCCGGGGGCGAGAAGTGGCGACGCTCCGTTATCTGCTGGAGTCCGAGCCGTTGACCATCGGTCAGATCGCTGAGTATCTCTTTATCAGCGCGAGTACGGCGTCCGAGATGGTCTCTCGGATGGAGGGTGCGGGGCACGTTGCCCGCCGTCGGTCGAAAAAAGACTGTCGGGTGGTTTATGTGGAACTTACACCGGGCGGTCGGCAGTTGGCGGAGGAGATGCCCTTGGGCGGTATTCCGCTTTTCCGTGAGAAGATCAAGGCCTTGTCTCCAGAGCGCCTCGAGGCGTATGATCGTTGTTTCTCCGACCTGCTCGAGTACATGGAGGTAGGAGAGTGATGAAACCTTCCAGACGCAACCGTCGTCAGACGGATGCCGGTGAAAGCCATTATCGCGATTGGGATGTGCTGATACGAGCCTGGTCTTACCTGCGTCCCTACTGGCCTTTGGTGCTGGGCGGGTATCTTTTTCTGATCCTCATCAGTTTGCTGCTGATGCTCAACCCGCAGTTCATCCGTTGGATTGTGGATGAAGGGATCGGTCGGCAGAACTTCACACTTCTGCGATGGGCGGTTCTGGGACTGTTGGGGGTGACCCTACTTCGGAGTGTGTTGGCCTTCTTCCAGGGGCGATGGATCGAGAAGTCGTCACAGAGTGTGGCCTACGATCTGCGCAACAAGCTTTACGATAAACTCTCATCGCTCTCCTTTTCCTATCACGATCGCACGGAGGCCGGTCAACTGCTCGCCCGGGCCATGCAGGACGTCGAGCGGCTGCGCTACCTGAACGGTCGGGCGACGATGCGGTTGGTCGAAAGCGTGGTTACTCTGGTCGTGACCGCAGGCGTGTTGCTGTGGATGAACCCCCGATTGGCCGCACTTTCCATGTTGACGATCCCTGTTTTGGCCGTGCAGGCTTATTTCTATTCAAAGACCCTCCGTCCGATGTGGTATGAACTTCGGGATCGGATCTCCGATATGACCTCGTGGGTGGAGCAGAACCTGCGTGGCGCAAGGATTGTCAAGGGATTCGCGCAGGAAAAAAATGAGATCGCACGATTTGAGGCACAGAACGACGCCTGGTTTGATCTCGCCCGGCGCACTGTCCGCATCCGAGCGATCAACAATCCCCTGATTTTTTTGATTGCCAACGTCAGCACCATCTTTGTCATCTGGTACGGAGGACGCCTGGTGATCCGGGACCAACTGACCCTGGGTGAGCTGGTGGCTTTCACTTCTTACATCGGGCAGGTGATCCATCCCGTCCGCACGATCGGGCGTATTGTCCCCTTTCTCTCTCAGGCTATCGCCAGCGGCGAGCGGATCTTTGAGATCCTGGATGCCGAATCCGAGGTGAAAGAGGCCCCGGATGCGGAAGCCTTGCCGCCACTCGAGGGATACGTCCGCTTCCAGGACGTTTCATTTGCTTATTTCGGCCGGCATAGAGTGCTGAATGATATCTGTCTGGAAGCCAATCCGGGGGAGATCATCGCCCTACTGGGGACGACGGGCTCCGGGAAGTCCACAATTATCAACCTTATTCCCCGTTTCTATGACGTAACCCGGGGGAAGGTCACGGTTGACGGCCACGACGTACGGGATGTGACGCTCAATTCACTCCGGGATCAGATTGGGATTGTGCTTCAGGAGACGACGCTCTTCGCAGCGACCGTCGGGGAGAATATCGCATTCGGGGACCCCGATGCGAGTCAGGAGGAGATCGTCGCAGCGGCGAAAGCGGCTCAGGCCCACGATTTCATCAGCGCGATGCCGGACGGATACGAGGCGCTGGTTGGGGAGCGGGGATCGACCCTCTCCGGTGGGCAGAAGCAGCGGGTGGCCATCGCCCGAGCTCTCCTCAAGGACCCCCGCATTCTGATCCTCGACGACGCGACGTCAAGCGTCGACACCGAGACCGAGCGGTTGATCCAGAAGGCTTTGGCGAATTTGATGAAGGGGCGCACGTCGTTTGTCATCGCTCAGCGGTTAAGCACCGTCCGGATGGCCGACCAGATTCTCGTGTTGGATGAAGGCGAGATTGTAGCCCGCGGCACGCACGAGACGCTCCTGGAGAGATCCGGGCTCTATGCGGAGATTTACGAACAACAGTTGCGCCCGCAAGAGGTGAGTGCCCTGAAGGGCCTGGTATCGAGCCAGCGGGGTGAGAGTGTGTCGGCGTCATCGCAGTCTCGACAACAATTCGGGGCTGCTGTAGGGGGAGGGTAGGAAAAGACTATGAGTTTCTCAATCGGCAATACCAGCCTTGGTCGGGGCGGCCCCGGCAGGATGCTGCGCAGCCTGGGCAAGGAGGACGAAGAGCCCGGGCGCGCGTTTGACCTCCGTATCATCTGGCGGCTGCTCGCATTCCTCAAGCCTTACTGGCGGAGTATGGTCGTCGCGTTTGTCATGATGGTGATCTCCTCCGGGCTGAATTTGGCGACGCCTTATCTGGTCAAAGTGGCCATCGATCAACATATCATCGAGGGGGATCTAGCCGGTTTAGACCGCATTGCCGCGCTGACAACCGCAGCTTTCATCGCGCTTTACTTCTCTTCGGCGCTCCAGCAGTATATGCTCTCAAAGACCGGACAGAATGTCCTTGCGGAGATGCGCCAGCAGCTTGTGGCGCACCTTCAAGCGATCCATCTCGGCTATCACGACACGCACATCATCGGGGTGACGATATCGCGGGTTTTCAGCGATGTGGGGGTCATCAACGAGTTGTTGTCCAGTGGCCTGATCACGTTGGTGGGGGACGCGCTGACGCTGACCGGCATCGTCGTTGTGATGATCTCGATGAGTCTGCGTCTGGCTCTGTTGAGTTTCAGCGTCGTGCCGCTGATGATCATCGCGACGGTGATCTTTGCCCGGCACGCGAAGACGGCTTTTCGAAGAACCCGATCGACGGTGGCCGGGGTCGTCGGGACCCTCGCCGAGGATTTGGCCGGGATGCGGGTCATTCAGGCCTTTGCCCAAGAGGATAAAAGCCAGGAGCGCTTCGATAAACAGAACGATGCCAATCGAGATGCGCACGTGCACGCGATGTCGCTCTCCTTTGTTTTTATGCCCACGGTTCAGTTCCTGGGGATGGTGGCGACGGCCGTGGTTCTCTGGTTTGGGGGACGTGCGGTGGCAGCCGGGACGTTGACCCTGGGCGTCGTGGTGGCCTTTCTCTCGTACGTGACGCGCTTCTTCGTTCCTATTCGCGAGTTGAGCCAGATCTATACGACGATGCAATCCGCTATGGCCGGCGGCGAACGGGTGTTGCAGCTTCTCGATACCGAACCGAATATCGTCGATCGACCGGATGCGATCGAGATGCCCCCCATTGAAGGGCGGATTGAATTACGAGATGTGACCTTTGCTTATCGCGATGATGAGCCGGTGTTACGCGACGTTAATATTGTGGTTGAGCCGGGGCAGACCATGGCCCTGGCAGGTCCAACCGGGGCGGGCAAGACATCAATTTCAAACTTGATCGCCCGGTTCTATGAGGTCGATTCGGGGGCGGTTCTGATCGATGATATCGACGTGCGAGACGTGAAGCAGCGCTCTCTGCGCACTCAGATGGGCATCGTGCCGCAAGATCCCTTCCTGTTTCCTGGAACTATCGCGGATAATATACGGTTTGGTCGACCGGAGGCGACAGACGAAGAGGTTCGGCAGGCTGCGAAACTGGCCAACGTGCACGAGTTCATCATAGGCCTGCCTGAAGGCTACGACACCGAGGTTCAGGAGGGCGGGATCAACGTCTCATTGGGACAGCGCCAGCTTCTGTGCATCGCCAGGGCGGTGCTGGCCGATCCGGCGATTCTCATTCTGGACGAGGCAACATCCAGCGTCGATACGATCACCGAGGCTTTGATCCAGGATGCGTTGGATCGTCTCCTGGAGGGCCGCACGGCGGTGGTGATCGCGCACCGACTCAGCACCATTCGAAACGCCGATCTGATCTGCGTGATTGCTGAGGGTGAAATCGTGGAGCGGGGGTCGCACGAGGCGCTTCTTGCTCATGACGGTCTCTATCGAGAGCTCTACGAACAGCAGTTTATCGATGTGTTGGCGGCTGAGTTACAGCAAGTGTAGGCAGCTTGTGCAAGCGTAAGGCAGC
>CAYMAQ010000259.1:0-5599 GCA_964388385.1 uncultured Anaerolineales bacterium
GGCCCTACACCCGGATGGGCGCACTGGCTATCCTGCGCGCCAAGCTCGAAGAGGTCCGCGACAAGATGGCGAAAGAGGAAGCCAAAGAGGATGCCGACGTCAGCTACACCGCCGAGGAGAAGGTGCTCAAGACCCTCCTGACCGGTGAGGAGCGGATGCGCGTGCACGTGCACAAGAGCGACGACATCGCCGCCCTGCTCCGCTTCGTCGACGAGTACGGACTCGACATCACCGCCGAGCACACCGGCGATATCCACGAGACGGGCATTTACGAGGAGCTGCGGGATCGCGGCATTCCCGTGGTCTACGGCCCGATGGACAGCCTGGCCTACAAGGTCGAGCTCAAGCATGAGAACTGGCGCAACATCAAGTACCTGGTCGATTCCGGCGTGAAATTTGGGCTGATGACCGACCACCCGGTGATCATGCAGAAGATGCTCTTCTTCGAACTGCGCTGGTTCCTGCGCATCGGGCTGAGCAAGCAGGAGGCGTTGGAGATCATCACCCGGCAGAACGCCGAGGTGCTGGGTATCGACGACATCCTGGGCACCCTGAAGCCCGGCAAGTGGGCCTCCTACCTCTGCTGGAACGGCGATCCGTTCTCCCTGGAGAGCTATCCCGTCGCTGTCGTCGCCGAGGGCGAGGTTATCTACCAAGAAGCGTAACGCCGAGTAAGAGCAAGCGCAAAGTGACAGTCCCCGGCACTACCGAAGTGCGGTAGTGCCGGGGACTGTGGGCGCTACGTATCCCACCGGCGGTCCGGCTGCCAGAAGGCCAGTTTCGGCGCGTTCCACGCGTCGGTCGCCTCGAAGAGGCCACTGAAGTCTCGCAGGTTGGCCTCGATGCCCTCGTAATTCAAATCCACACCCAGGCCCGGTTTCTCCGGCACCGCGACGTAGCCCTCCTCCAGCAGCGGATCCGCCAACCCGGTCACCAGATCGGACCAGAAGGGCAGGTCCAGCCCATGGTGCTCCAGCGCCACAAAGCTGGGGATTGCCGCCGCGGTGTGCAGGTTCGCCATAAAAGCGATCGGAGAGCCCGCGAAGTGCAGCGCCGTCGGAATGCCGAACCGCTCCGCGTAATCGGCGATCTGCTTCGTCTCGCGCATCCCGCCGGAGGTCAAGAGATCGGGGTGGATGATGTCCACCGCGCGGATCTCGATCATCCGCTGGAACCCATCCCAGAGGTAGAGCTCCTCGCCCGCTGCCGTCGGCACGTCGATCGCCTCGGTCACCCGGCGGTGCCCGTCGATGTCCCACCACGGCATAGGATCCTCCATCCACGCCAATCCGTAGGGCTCCAGCGCCCGCCCGAGCCGAATGACCTCCTTGGCGGTGAGATAGCCGTGGCCGAAGTGATCGATGCAGAGGGAGACGTCCCATCCGGCGGCATCCCGGACCGCCGCGACGACCTCCGCCATTCGCGCGATCCCCCGGTCGGTCACCTTGGACCCCCGACCCGTGCCGGGCGCCCGCCACCGGCGGCTCATGCCCCGGGGCATATCCAACTCGTATTTCGTCGGCGTGCCGATCATGCTGTCGGGATCGCCGGAGAGAATGTTATGGCCCACGTCGAACTTGATGAACGTCAGCCCCATCGCCTTGCGGCCCATCACCCGCTCGGCGAACGCCTCGGGCGTGGCATCCTCCGGCTGCGGGGTGTCCGCGTAGATGCGCACCTTCTCCCGGTACTTGCCGCCCAGGAGCTGGTAGCACGGCACCCCGTACACCTTGCCGATCAGATCCCAGAGCGCGATCTCCAGGCCCGAGACCCCGCCGCCCTCGCGCCCGGGCCCGCCGAAGTGCTTGATGGCCCGAAAAATCATGTCCAGATTGCAGGGGTTCTGCCCCATCAGCATGCTCTTGAACTGCAGCGCGTTCTCCAGGTGGCCCGCGTCCCGCACCTCTCCGATCCCGTAGACGTCCTGATTGGTATCGATGCGGATGATGGGATAGTCGTAGTTGCTGGCAACCACGGCACCCCGCAAATCCGTGATCCTTAAATCCGAGGGGCTCGAATAGGTGTTGACCGCATCCTCGATATGCCCTGATTCTCTCTCAGCACGCTCGTTCTTCATTCGAAAATCCTCCTTGGGTTGCCTTTTTCAAAGAAACTCGATTCAACCAACGCGAGGGCGTGACGTTCTCCCTCACGCATCCAGAACGCGATGGATCGTCTGCACCAACTTCTCGATATCGAGAGGTTTAAAGACCACATCCACGAATCCGGCGTCGATCAGGGCGTTCAAATCCTCGCCCTCCAACGCGTAGCCCGTCATCGCGAGCACCGGGAGATCGGGAGCGATCTCCTGCAGCGCCGCGAAGAGCTGTTTCCCGCCCATCTCCGGCATGACCAGGTCGGTGACCACCACATCCACGGACCGCGAGGATGACCGGCAGATGGACAGCGCTTCTCGACCGTGCCTGGCCGTGATCACCCGATACCCCAGGGACTCCAGCGCCTGCTTGACGGCATCCCGCACCCCCGATTCATCCTCGACCAGCAGGACTCTCTCGCCCCGACCCACAGGAATCTGAGCGGACGTATCAACCGCCTGTGCCTCAGTCTCCGCGTCCTGAATCGGAAGGTAGATGCGGAACGTCGTCCCCTGATCCGGCGCCGTCTCCACATCGATGTACCCTTCGTGCTGGCGCACAATCCCAAAGACCTGCGCCAATCCCAGACCGGTGCCTTTGCCCGTCTCTTTGGTGGTGAAGAAAGGCTCGAAAAGATGGGCCTGCACCTCCTCCGTCATGCCCGAGCCCGTATCGGAGACGGACAGGCACACCCAGGAGCCCGACACCGCCTCCGGCACCGGCGAACGCTCACCGGGACCCACGTCCAGCCGGGTGAGCGCAAACCGCATCTCACCCCCGTTCGGCATCGCGTCGCGGGCATTGAGCACCAGGTTAGTCAGCGCCTGTTGAATGCGGGCGGGATCGGCCACCAGCGTGTAATCGCCGGCCTCTGTCTCCAGGGTCATATCGATGCTTTCAGGGATCGTGCGTCGCAGCGTGGCAAGCACCCTTTCCGTGTGGGCCTCCAAATCGACGGGACGGGGATTGAGCATCGCGTTGCTGCTGAAGTCGAGGATCTGCTGCACGAGATCGGATGCGGTGTGTGACTCCTGAGATATGATCCGGAGGTGGCGGGCGAGATCGTGCGGCAGATCGGACCTGCGTAAATCCATCTCGGCATACAGGATAATGGTGGAGAGGAGGTTCCGGAAGTCGTGGGCGATGCCAGCTGCCAACTGCCCCACCGCGGCCAACCGCTCGTGCCGCACCAGCTGGCGCTCCATCTCCTTCCGCTCGGTGATATCTGTGCTGATCCCCAGAATCCCTACCGGATCGCTGCGCTCACCGCAGATCAAATTCGTCCGGCAGTCAAGGATGATCTCCCGACCGTCCGACGTAAAATTCACCACCTCCCCACGCCACCGGCCCTCCGCCAGCGTGCTGTCGATGATCCCCCGCTGCACCGCGCCCCGTTCGGGATCCTCCCCGTAGATCTCGACCGATTGGCCGATGATCTCATCAGCGGGCATCCCAAACATTTGACACTCGGCTTGGTTGACATACGTGATGCGGCCCTCCAGATCGGTCGCGGTCACCAAATCCTGGATCTGATCCAGCAGCATAGACTGAAACGCCAGCTGCTCCTCCACCTGCTTCCGCTCGGTAACGTCCAGGGCGAAGCCCGCCAACTCCTCGATCCGCCCATCCCGGAAAATGGGATGGGCCACAAGGTTAAGCCAACGCACACCGCCATCGGCGGTCAAAACGCGGAACTCCGAGGCGGTCGACGACGTGCCGCGCAGGAACTGCTCCCGGTAGACACGATTGACCCGGGCCCGGTCCTCCGGGTGGACCAGGCGGAGATACAATCGACCGATCAACGCGTCGACGGGGTGCCCCAGCTTCAAAGCTGTCGCCTCATTGACGTGGACAATGCGACCGCGCGAACTGACGTTGATCAGCATCGCCTCGGTACCTTCCACAATCGCCCGAAGGCGCGCCTCACTCTGCTGGATCTTCTGCTGCGCCCGCTTGAGCGGCGTGACGTCCACCAGGGAGACGATCCGTTCTTCCGTCTCCCTGACAAGTTCCAATTGCAGATAGATGTCTCGCAACTCACCCTGGTTGGTGATGAGGGTAAACTCGTACTCCGTGGGTGGAGCCCCGGATCCGGCGCTCCGGTGAGCGTGATAGCGCTTCATCCGCGCCAGGTCACCCGGCGCCACGAAGTCCGACCACCGCATCTTGCCGACAATCGCATCCTGTGGCAGCCCCACCAACGACTCCAAGTTCTTATTGCAAAGCCGAATCACGCTGTCGTCGCCGACGACACAGATAGCCGTGCCGGTGCTTTCGAAGAGCACCCGGTAGCGCTGCTCACTCTCGCGGAGGGCGCGCTCGGCCAACTTCTGCTCCGTCACATCGATGGTGGAGACGAGACACCGACCGAGTGTATCCTCGTAACCCGGCACGACCTGCCGAGTCACGGCGATAAACCGTCGTTGACCCGACGCGGATCGAGTGATCGTTTCGACTTCCATCCGCATTTTCCCGTTCGCGATACCTATCAACTCGTCCGCAAATCCGGCAATCGCTTCCGCATCGATCGTTCCCGCAAGGCCTTTAAGGAGGTCGTCCTTCTCCGTCGCGCCCGCGACATCCACGGCCGCTCGATTCACCTCGACCACCTCAACCAACTCAGCGCAGTGGCGGACAGCCTCTGGATGAGCCTCGAAGTAGCGCGCCAACGACGCCACACCGGAGGCGCGAAGGCCGTCCAGGTACGTCTTGACCTTGGAAAAGTCCTCGACCCATACACCGATAGGGGAGTCCTCGAAGAGGCTGCGATAACGCGCCGCGCTCTCCGCCAGCGTCGCACGCCGGTATTCGGCCATCTGGGTCCGCTGTTGGGTGAGAAACATTGCCAGCAGCGCGCCCATGCCCACGAAACTCACCGGTTCGAGGAGGGAACCGGCGAGCGTCAAATTCGGGTTGAAGTGGACCAGGCCCAGAATGCCTACCAGGTTAATCGCGATATATATCATCATCACGCGGTACGACAGCACCACGCTGCCGAACAGAATGGGCATCAGAACATAATTGACCTTGTGAATCTGAAAATCGATAATGGCGGTGGCGAAGATGACGACAGACGCCAAACTGATCGCCAAGAGCCCCCCCAGCTCATAACGCGCGGTGCGGCTTAACGCGTAGGCGACGATCCAGAGTATAAGACTCCCGGCGAAAATCCGAAAATCCTCATCGCGCAGGACGCCGGCATCCCGCCTGACGAGACCCGGCGCGGCGGTGATAAGGAGCCCCAGGGGCACGGAGGTCACCAGCAGGGACGCCAGCCACCGTGCCTGGAGGCGCGCTTCCGGATCCCCGACAGAGGGGTGCGGTTCGGTCAGCCGATGCCATAGATGAGAAGCGATTGTCTTGAGTCGCACGACGGGATCCTTTCCTTACATATATAAGTAACCATAGTGCAATTCGGTAAAGTGCGCAACTGGATAAGACATTAGGAGTAGGGCAATTGCATTTAGGACTCGTCTATGCACACAGGGCTCAAAGCCCCGTTA
>CAYMAQ010000260.1:0-5547 GCA_964388385.1 uncultured Anaerolineales bacterium
ACCCTCCAATACTGCCGCTCCTGCCCCCAGTCTTTCAGGATGTCGTCGGAGGGCAGTACGACCATGGCTTCGGCCTCCGCGGTGACCGTCCCGTCCGCCAGGCGTATCTCGCCGGCTACCCGGGCCGAGCGGCGCCGCTTCTTGACCACCCAGCCCACCACCTCCAACGGGGTCTCCGTCGGGGTCGGCTTGCGGAACCGGATCTCCAGCCTGGCTGTCACCCAGAACGGATCGTCCTCGGCCCCGATCATGATCGCGCGCCCGGCGGCCTCGTCCAGGATCGTGGAGAGGATCCCGCCGTGGGCGATGCCGGGATATCCCTGGTACGCCTCCGGGATGACGATCGGCGCGATGATGCGCTGGGTGTCGCGATCCTCATAAAAGGTCAGGTGCAGGCCCACGGGGTTCTCGCGCCCGCAGACGAAGCACATCCGCGAGGTCGGCTGAGGGTGGTAGGTTTCCGGTAGGTTCATAGGGGTTTATCTCTCCTTGGTGTCACTTTTCCTCCCGCATATACGGTTTCCCCAGGGCGGCGGGCGTGCCGATGCGGTGACTCAGGCTCTTCCACCAGGTGATGGCGACGAGCACGACGATGGTCGCCAGGTAGGGCAGCATATTGAGATAGGCCGAGGCAATGGTGGCGCCGCCCGCCTGCAGCCGGTACTGCACCGCGTTGATGCCCCCGAAGAGGATGGCGCCCAACACGGCCCGGCTGGGATTCCACATCGAGAAGATCACCAGCGCGATGACGATCCACCCCCGCCCGCCGGTGATGTTCTCCACCCATCCCGGCGCGTACGCCAGGGAGAGGTGGGCGCCCCCCAACCCGATCAGCATGCCGCCCAGGATCGTGTAGAGATAGCGGATGCGCATCACGTTGATGCCCATCGCGTCGGCGGTCTGGGGGCTCTCGCCCACCGAACGGAGGGTCAGGCCGTTGCGCGTCTTATAGAGATAGTACCACGCGGCGGGCACCAGCAGATACAGTGCGTAGGTGAGGACGTCCTGTTTAAAGAACGCGCCCATGATGGGGATCTCGCTCAAACCGGGGATCACCACCGGCGAGAACCGAGGGCCGACCAGGCCGACCAGGTTCCGGTTGTTGGACACCGGTCCCAGGCGCTCGCCCAGGAAGCTGGCCAACCCGGTGCCGAAGAGCGTGATGCTCAGCCCGCTGACCACCTGGTTGGCGCGCATGGTCACGGTCAGGAAGGCGTGGATCAGGGCCAACGCCCCTCCCATCAGCATCGCGACCACCAGGCCCAGTTCCGGCGACCCGGTGTAAAAGGCCGTGGCAAAGGCCGCGACCGCGCTGGAGAGCATCATGCCCTCCACGCCCAGGTTGAGGATGCCGGAGCGCTCGGTGTAGATCTCCCCGACCGTGCCGTAGATCAGCGAGGTGCCGGCCCGTACCGTGATGGTCAGGATGGACGTCAGAAGCGCAAAGACGCCGCTCATCCCTCACCCCCTTCCTCTACGTCGTCATCGCCGGCCTCCACGAGCTGGAGGTCGTACTCGCGGAAGATCATGCCCGCCAGCATGGGGATCAGGATCATCCCCTGCAGCACCAGGCCGACGGAGGCCGGCAGGCGCATCTTCATCTGGATCTGGTCGCCGCCAACCAGCAGCGCCGCCATCAGGAAGGCCACGATCAGGACCGCCAGGGGGTTGAGTTGGGCCATCCAGGCGACGATAATCGCCGTGTAGCCGTAGCCGACCGAGAGCCCCTGCTGCAGACGCCGCGCCAGGCCCAGCACCTCGGCGGCACCCGCCAGACCGCTGATCGCGCCGGAGACCAGGAGCGTGACCACGATATTCCGGGCAATATCGATGCCCAGATAGCGGGCCGCGCGCTGATTGGAGCCGATGATCTGCAACTCGAACCCCCACCGGGTGTATTTGAAGAGAAACCAGAGCACCAGGGTCAGCACCAGAGCGAAGACCAACCCCAGGTGCGCCCGCCCTGCAAGGCGGGGCAGCCAGGCGATCTCGGGGATGCGTTCGGTCCCGGAGTTATATCCCGGGGCGCGCCAGGCCACGTAGTAGAGATGCTCGGAGTAGAGGATGGCGACGTAGTTGAGGAGCAGGGTGGTGAGCGTCTCGTCGACGCTCAGCGTCGCCTTGAGCAGCGCGGGCACCCCGGCCCAGACCGCCCCGGCGACGCACCCCGCCAGAATGGCGAGCGGGAGAATCGTCCACCCGGGCAGGCTCCGCGACCAGAAGAGGGCCACCCCCGCGGCTGCCACCCCGCCCAGGGTCAACTGTCCCTCGGCGCCGATGTTCCAGAAGCGCATTTTGAAGGCCAGGGCCACCCCCAGCCCGGTCAACATCAGGGGGATGCTCTTGACCAGCACCTCGGTGATCCCGTACCACGAGCCGAACGCGCCCTGGATCATCGCGGCGTAGGTCACGAAGGGGTTCGCCCCCGAGAGGGCCAGCAGCACCGCGCCGAAAGCCAACGACGTGAGAAAGGAGAGGGCCGGCACCAGGTAGACCGCCCGTTGTGAGACTTCATCTCGTTTGCGGAGGATCAACCGTTGATTCATCATCGCTCCCTCACTCTCGTATCTCCACGGCTCGGCCGGACTCCCGGGCCTCGCGCGCCTCGATCCCCGCCATCATCAGGCCCAGGGTCTCCCGATCGGCCTGTTCGGCAGGGAGCACGCCGATGACCCGCCCTTCAAACATAACCGCGATCCGGTCCGCGATCGACATCAGCTCCTCGAGATCCTCGGAGATCAAGAGCACGGCCTTGCCCGCATCGCGCTGCTCCAACAGCCGGCCCCGCACCGCCTCGGTCGCGCCCACGTCGAGTCCCCGGGAGGGGTAGACCGCGACCAGCAGCCCGGTGCAGGCGTCGATCTCACGCGCCAGGATCGTCTTCTGGATGTTGCCGCCCGACAGGAATTTGACCCGCGTCAGGGGGGTGGGGGTGGCGATGTTGAAGACCTCGATCATGCTGCGGGCGAAGTCGAGGATCTTCTGGCGGCGCAGGAGTCCTCGAATGCCCAGCGGCGGGGTCCGGTAGCCCTTCATCGCGATGTTGTCCGAGACCGCCATCTCGCCCACCGCGCCCATCCCCATCCGGTCGGCCGGAATATGGCTGACGCCGGATTTGATGATCTCCAACGGCGAGCACGCCGTGCGATCCTCCGCATTGATGAGGATCGCACCGCCCGTGGTGCTGCGCAGGCCGGTGACCACCTCGGCAAGCTCCTGCTGCCCGTTTCCTGCCACGCCCGCGATGCCCAGGATCTCGCCCTGCCGGACGGCGAGCGAGACCCCCCGCAGCGCGGGCAGCCCCTTATCGCTGTCGGCGTGCACATTTTGAAGCCTCAGGGCCACGTCGCCGGCTTTTTTATCGTGTTTGTCCAGGCGGAAGAGGACCTCTCGCCCGACCATCAAGCGGGCCAGCTCCTGCGGGTCGGTGTTGGCGGTGCGCTTGACCGCCTCGACCTTGCCGTCACGAAGGACGCAGACCCGGTCGGAGAAGGCCATCACCTCCTCCATCTTGTGCGTGATGAAGATGATCGATTTGCCCTCCCGCTGCATCACCGCCAGCACGTGGCCCAGCTCTTCGGCCTCCTGGGGCGTGAGTACGGCGGTGGGCTCGTCCAGAATCAGGATGTCGACGTCGCGGTAGATCAGCTTGAGGATCTCGACGCGCTGCTGCTCGCCGACCCCCAGCTGCCAGACGTAGGCCGAAGGATCGACCTCCAGGTTGTAGTGTTCGGAGAGCGTGGTGATCCGGTCGGCGATGGCGTCCATATCCGGTCGGAACGGGAGATCCTGCAGGCCCAGCACGATGTTCTCCGCGACCGTCATCTTGGGGATCAGCATGAAGTTCTGGTGGACCATCCCGATGCCCAGGTCCGCGGCGTCTCGCGGGGACTGGATGTCCACCGTCTCGCCGCGCACCGTGATCTCGCCCTCGTCGGGGCGGTAGAGGCCGACCAGGACGTTCATCAGGGTGCTCTTGCCCGCGCCGTTCTCGCCCAGGAGGGCCAGGACCTCACTGCGATGGAGATCCAAGTCCACGTGATCGTTGGCCAGAACCCCCGGGAAACGCTTGGTGATCCCCCGCATGGTCAGGACGGGCGTTCGATTCTTTGCCTCCGTCGTCGAGGTCATCGTTATGTCCTATCTGTGAAGTGCGGTCCTATGGATCTGATCATAAATAACTCAAGCGTTTCCGCGTTTCCATGGGCATCATGGAAACGGTTAGCGTTTTATGTCCGGGTCTGTATATTAGCGTGAGGGAGCGGAACTCACCCCCGCTCCCTCATCAAGACTGATTGATTCCGTACCGGGTCTAGTTCTCGGGGATAGTCCCCTCGACACCCTCGACAAAGACGCTCATATTCAGCATATCCTCGTCGCTCATACACGCCCCCTCCGCAACGAGGGTCGAGCCGTCCTGGGCGTTAATGGGGCCGCAGAAGACGTCGTCCCCGTCGATGATGGCCTGGCGCGCGTCGGCGACCTGATCCCGCACGTCCTCGGGGACCCTCGGGCTGTACTCGGCGAGTTCGACGATGCCGCTCTCCATACCGCCCCAGAACTGGTGGGTCTCCCAATCGCTCTCCATCGCGTCCCGAACCGTGTCGACGTAGTAGGTGCCCCAGTTCCAGATCGGGCTGGTCAGCACCGTGTCGCCCACGAACTCGCGCATATCGGAGTCGTAGCCGATGCTCAACATGCCCCGCTCCTGTGCGGCCTTCTGGGGCTCGGTGGTGTCCTGGTGCTGCGCGATGATGTCCGCCCCGGCGTCGAGCAGGGCCACGGCGGCCTCACGCTCCTGGACGGGATCGTACCAGGTGTTGGTCCACACCACGCTGACCGTCGCGTCCGGGTTCGCATCACGGACGCCCAGCGTGAAGGCGTTGATTCCGCGGATGACCTCGGGGATGGGGAACGCGGCGACGTAGCCGATGTTGTCCGCTTCGGTCATATGACCGGCGACCAGTCCGGAGAGATACCGGGGCTGGTAGATGCGTCCGAAGTAGGTCGACATATTGTCAAGGGTCTTGAAGCCGGAGCAGTGTTCGAAGAGCACGTCCGGGAACTCCTCGGCGACCTCATACATATGGTCCATATAGCCGAAGGATGTGGCGAAGATCATATCGTACCCTTCCTGGGCGTACTGGCGCATCACCCGGGCCGAGTCGGGGCCTTCCTCCACGTTCTCGATGTACGTCGTCTCCACCTGGTCGCCGAACTCCTCTTCGAGCATAATGCGACCCTGGTCGTGCTCGTAGGTCCAACCCAGATCACCGGGGGGGCCGATGTAGACGAACGCGACCTGGAAAGGACCGGTGTCCTCCTCCTCCGCCGCTTGACCGCATGCCGTCAGCACCAGCGTCGCCATCAGTAACAGAGCCACCACCATCAGAAAGCTACGTTTCATCGTTATCCTCCTCCTTGAGGTCAAACTATGGGTGAAAACCGGGGCCAATTCGATACATTCTCTCCCTATTCTAGCAGACGTCAAGGGGATGTCCACCGATCTTGGGGAGGCAGGGCTTTGAGCCCCTGCGGTGGACAACG
>CAYMAQ010000261.1:0-5538 GCA_964388385.1 uncultured Anaerolineales bacterium
TACCACGCCACCAAATGCTCCAGCGCCTCCAGGTCGAGCGTGTCGTCCTCCGTAAACGGCGTGATCATCGTCGGCCAAACCCCATTCGCCATCGTCGATTGCATAAAACCTCCCTGATCTCCGTCTTCAAGCCCAATCCATCGGGCGTAACTAGGCTGCACGGATGCTTCAGACCCGTGTAGGTCCTAATATAACATGCGGGCAGGATATCCCCACCATCGATCTTCGTCCCGCGATCCAGTTCCCATTCTATCGCTGACGCTCTTCCCCGCAACTCGCCACCTCACTCAAAACCCATTCGTTTATTCGCTTCCCATTCGTGGTCGGCCCCTGATCTCACCCACATCTCCCCGATTTGTCATCCTCCTGTCACACACTCGGCTTTACCGCCGCCCCGCTCTTTGCTACAATGGGAGCATACAGCAAATGGCAAGGTGCGAGGCACTCCCGCAAACGACCACCAGGAAGAAACACCCTGGAGGAACGGAACCACCGACAGGACCGCGCACCAAGCAAGTGCCTTGCACCGGGTTTCCAAAGACAACCGCGATGCCGTAACAAAAACATGAGAAGTCGGCGATCGTGAAATGAGGCTTTTATGGCAGCGAGAATACTCGTCGTCGATGACGAACAGCCCATCATCGACGTCCTGACCTATAACCTGGAGCAGGCCCGTTACGACGTCCTGGTCGCGTGGGACGGAGAGCAGGCCCTCACCGTCGCACGCCGGGAGCAGCCGGACCTGATCATCCTCGACCTCATGCTGCCCAAGCTGGACGGCATCGAGGTCTGCCGGATCCTCCGCAAAGAGCGGGACGTGCCCATCATTATGCTCACCGCCCGCGACGAGGAGATCGACCGGGTCGTCGGGCTGGAGTTGGGCGCCGACGACTACGTGGTCAAGCCCTTCAGCGTCCGGGAGCTGCTGGCCCGGGTTAAGAACGTCCTCCGCCGGACGCAGGCACCGCCCCCCGCCGCAGCCTCGGTCGCGCACGTCGGCCCGCTGACCGTCGACGAGACCCGGCACGAGGCCGTGCTCCACGGCGAGCGCCTCGACCTGACCCCACTGGAGTTCAAGGTGCTCCAGGTGCTGACCCGCCGGGCCCGCCACGTGCTGACGCGGGAGCAGCTCCTCGACGAGGCGTGGGGCTACGACTACCATGGCGACCAGCGCGTCGTCGATGCCGTCATCAAGCGGCTGCGTGCCAAACTCCGCGAGGCCGCCCCCGACGACCCGCTCATCGAGACCGTCCGCGGCGTCGGCTATAAACTCGACGTGGGCCGCATCCCCGGAAGGAAACCGTGATGGCCCGAACCCTGAGCTTAACAAAACTCCGAGTTCCTACCTCTCCAGCGACACTCCGAACCCCCGCCTCTCCAGTAACGCTCCGAGCCTCCGTCCTCGGGGGCGGTTCATACAGGCACCTCAACGGAACCACACACCCCCACTCCCCAAATCCTCCCCCCAGCGGGGGGAGCCAGAGGGGGGCGAGAAGATGCTTTTAAGATCCCTCAGCCTCCGCGCCAAACTCCTCCTCAGCCACCTCGGGCTCATCGTGCTCGCGATGGGGCTGGCAGGCTTCCTGCTCCTGACCTCCCTGGAGCGCTACTTCCTCGACGCCACTGAGGAGAGCCTCCTCGCCCAGGCCCGCCTCACTGCCCAGACCCTGATCCCCGAAGCGGTCACCGCCGGGCCGCCGGTGGAAGTGCAGACCCCGCTCTACAACACCCTTCAGCAGCGCCGGTCCGGCAACCTGGCGGTCCAGACCGAGAACCTGTCCGTCCCCAAGGCCCCCACCGCCGGCGACGTCGACCTGAGCTACCTGACTGACAGCTCGCTCCAGATCGGAGCACAGCTCGAGACCCGGATCCGGATCCTGGACGTCGAGGGGAGGGTGCTGATGGACTCCGACGGGACCGACCTCACGGCCTCCCTGCAGGACGACCCGCTGGTGACCCAGGCCCTCGGCGGGGCGTACGCCTCCCGCACGATCGAGACCGGCGAGGCGCGGATGATGGCCCTCGCGCTGCCGATCCTGGTCGACGACGGGCTCGCCGGCGTCATCTATCTCACCCACCCGCTGCGCGACGTCCACGCCGTGCTCCGGGATCTGCGGTCCCGCTGGCTCTGGACCACGGCCATTGCCGTGGTGCTCTCCGGTGCGGTGGGCTTGATGTTATCCCGGGCGGTGACGCGTCCGGTCCGGGGCCTGACCGAGGCCGCGGGCGCCGTGGCGCAGGGCGACCTCGACCGCCGGGTCGCGGTCCGTACCGGGGACGAGTTGGGACGCCTCAGCCGCGCGTTCAACGAGATGACCGCCCGGCTGCGCGCCGCGCGGCAGATGCAGATCACCTTCGTCGCTAACGTCTCCCACGAGCTGCGCACGCCCTTGACCTCGCTCAAGGGGATGATCGAGACCCTGCAGGGCGGGGCCGACGAGGATCCTGCGATCCGCCGCCGGTTCCTCGGGACAATGGAAAGAGAGACCGACCGTCTCATCCGGCTGGTCAACGATCTGCTGGTCCTGACCCGCGCCGATTCCGAGGCGCTCAACCTCCAGCGCGATCCTCTGGACCTCCTCCACCTGGCCCGCACGACCGCCCGGCGGCTGGAGCCCAAGGCCGAGGCCCGCGAGGTAACCCTCCGCATCCCGGACGCGCCCGACCTGCCCCTGGTCTGGGCCGACGCGGACCGGGTCGCGCAGGTGCTGGTCAACCTCCTCGACAACGCCGTCAAGTACTCTCACCCCGGCGGGGTCGTCACCGTCCGCCTCTCCGCGGCGGACGACGGCACCTTCGTCCGGACCGAGGTCCGAGACGAGGGCATCGGCATCCCCACCGGGGATCTCCCGCAGATCGGGCAGCGCTTCTACCGCGCCGACAAGGCACGGGCCCGCGACCGCCGGGACGTGCAGAGCGGCAGCGGCCTGGGCCTCTCCATCGCCCGCGCCCTCGTCGAGGCCCACGGCGGCCGCCTGACCCTTGAGAGCGAGGAAGGCACCGGCACCACCGTCCGCTTCACCCTCCCCGTCGCCTAAGTACGGTGCGTTGCATCGGGGGCCAAGGTAGATGCGATGCACTCACAGCGGACGGATTGAGATCACGACATCCTCAAGGAACGCCAGGCGACCCTTTTGACACCAACGTAGTAGTGCGTTGCATCGGGTTTTCAGCGTCAATCATCAAGTCCAATGCGTCGCACCGTCACGATTTCATCCCCAAACTCTCACCGCGCTGTCATCGTTCTGTCACATACCTCCGCTATAAAGAGAGCAGACAAACACACACCAGGAGGTTACGAACGATGACACGCACACACCGCACACTCGTAGTCGGATGCATCACCCTCTTACTCTTGGCCAACCCGGCCACCGTCCTCGCCGACGGGATGGTCCTCCCGATCCTTCCCGACATGGCGTACCTCGAGGTCACCCACCACGACGTCACCGTCGACATCCGCGGCGTCCACGCCGTGACGCACGTCGACCAGGCATTCCACAATCCCACCGACGCCACCATCCGGGGGCACTATGTCTTCCCCATCCCGCCGGACGCGATGCTCTCCTCCTTCAGCGCAACGCTCGACGGCGCCGACCAGGCGGTCGACCGCCAGAGCGCCGGCGACGCTACCCGGATGCTCAACGACCGGATCGCCGACCGCCGCGATCCCAGTCTGCTCCAATACGCCGACTGGGAAGCCTACACCTTCGAACTCACCGTGGAGCCCCACGAGACCCGCACGATGACGTTGACCTACGAGGAGGTGGTGCAGCCGTCCGGCGGCGCCCTCCATTACCACTACGTGCTCAGCACCGAGCGGTATTCGGCCCGCCCCCTGGATGAGGTCTCCATCGTCGTCAACGTCAAGGGGGATACCACCCTGGGCGCCGTCTACTCCTCCTCCCATCCGGTTGCCGTCGAGCGGTCTGCCCCAGACGAGGCCCAGGCCACCTACCGCGCAGAAAACGTCCACCCTGATGAGGACTTCCACCTCTTCATCACCCCCGCCATCGACGGGTTCGGCAGCGCCCTCCTCACCGGCACGATGGCCGACGCGGAAGGTCAACAACAGGAGCATTTCCTCTTCCTCTTCGCCCCGGAGGTCGGCGGCGCCCGAGAGACCGCGATGCCCAAGGATCTCATCCTCATCCTCGATCGCTCCGGCAGCATGAGCGGGGAGAAGATCGTCCAGGCCAAACAGGCGCTCCACTTCATCCTCGACCACCTCAATCCAGAGGACCGGTTCTCCATCGTGGCCTTCAACGACCGTCTGGACGTCTTCAGCCGGCAGCTCGCGCCGGCGTCCGCCGAGATGCAGCGTCAGGCCCACGGTTTCGTGGACGACCTGATCGCCGAGGAGGGCACGGACATCGACGGTGCCCTCCTGCGCGGACTCGACATTCTGGATAATAGTGATGCCCGGTCTGGCAGTATACCGCTCGTCGTCTTTCTCACGGACGGGCTGCCCACCGTCGGGCTGACCGATCCGACCCGCATCGTTGAGCGGGCCGGACGGGCGAACGCCCAGGTCGAGGCCCGGCTGCACGTCTTCGGCGTGGGCTACGACGTCAACAGCCACCTGCTCGACCATCTGGCGGGCGAGAACGGTGGCTCAGTGACCTACGTCCAACCGGGCGAGAACCTGGAGCTCCGGCTCTCCGCCTTCTATCGAAAGATCGCGAACCCGGTGCTCACCGACCTGGCGATCACCTTCGAGGGGATGGAGACGTGGGACACGCACCCTCAGCCGTTGCCCGATATGTTCGAAGGATCGAGTCTCCTGCTCACCGGGCGCGCGGAAATTCTGGGAGATGACCCCATCACCGTCCACGTGCGTGGGCGGGCCCGCGATGAGGATTGGCACGCCACGTACACCTTTGAGGCCAGCGGAACCAGAGACCACACTTTCGTTCCCCGGCTGTGGGCCACCCGGCAGGTCGGCGAGCTGCTCGACGAGGTCAGGGTGAAGGGTGAGACCGAGGCGCTGGTCGCAGAGATCCGCATGCTGGGGCTCACCTACGGGCTCGTGACGCCCTATACCATCGACGTCATCGCGGCGCAGACGAACGGCGCGGCCTCCCTGGAGAATATGACGCTCTACCAGGATCAGACCAACCTCAACCGCGCGTCTGGCCAGACCACGATCCAGGCCCGGGTGCAGAACCAGGCCTACCAGCAGGCCGAACAGGTCGCGATGGCTCAAGGCGCAAACGTCCGGCATCAGGGCGCCGCCAACGTGGCCCAGTACCTCAACCAGCAGATCGACCTGGCGCTGATTCAGCAAACGCTCCGGGACGGCAGCGGATCGGTCGCAGATCTGACCGTCGACCGCACGGTCCGCTTCGGCAGCGAGGCCTACTTCGCGCTCGCACGCGATCCCGAGCTCCGCCCGCTGCTGCAGAGCGGCACCAACGTTCTCTTCGAGCACGAGGGCCAGGTGATCCAGGTGTTGGATGAGGAGAATCCGCCGGATGCGGACTGGCAGGAGGCACTGGCGGGCCAACCCCAGCCTTTGAGTCCGACCCAGAACCAGGGCCC
>CAYMAQ010000262.1:0-5517 GCA_964388385.1 uncultured Anaerolineales bacterium
GACTTCGCCATCCAGGGCCGGGCCGCCGTAGCAGTAGGTCTGGTAGTTGCTGCGCATCCAGTGGAGCGTCGGGAACTCGTGGCAGGCCCAGGCGCCGGCGTTGTCCTGCGCGCCGTTCTCGAAGACGCGCAGTTTGGCGACCAGGGCGTCAACCGTCTCCGGGTCGTACCGGTCCCGGACGTCCCATAGCGCCTGCGCCAGGGTGTTGGACCCGGCGTTGACGACCACCCAGAGGGGCCGCGGATCGTCGGAGGTCAGGGCCTCGACGATCCGCTCCGAGCCGGGGCTCGATTGGCCGTCGCCCACGCCGCCCATCCCGTATTCGGGCTGACCGGCCTTGACCAGGGCGCGGAGGTCGTCCGGATCGTGCCATCCGTCCGCGTGCTGCTTGAGGTTGTCCAGCACCGCCTCGTAAGCGTCGATAATTGGGTAGAAGAGCTCCGGGTGGGTAACTTTCTTGAACGGTTCGGTCATCCCCGGTCGCAGGAATATCCCTGTGACCGCGATCAGGCCCTCGAGATCGAACGCGTTGGAGTCCATAATCATATGGACCATCTGCTGCTCCTCGTCGGGCTCGTTGCCCATATCGGCCAGGATGAGCAGCCGGTGCCGGGTTTCCTCCGTCATCTGAGTCAGGGTGTGAGTCTTGCCGTTCATTCGTGCTACCTCCGGTCTCTCGTCTACGCAAGCTCGTAACGTACAAAGAGCACGCCGTGGGGTTCGAGGGTTATCGTCTGGACCTCCTCAGGCCCCAGATCAAACGTTGCGCCTCCCCAGACGTCCCGGCAGGCGTACGTTTTCGCCTCGATCAGGCCGAGGGTCGTGTTGGTTACCTCGATCTCGGACTCGTCCTCGCTGCGGTTGAAGATGCCCACCCAACCGTGATCCTCGACGTCCTTTTCGGGCGTCTGCCAGATCTCGATCGCGCCCTCTTCGGCGATCAACTTACCCATCACGCCGTTCTGGTTGCACGCCAGCATCTCCCGGTTGGTGATCAGCGCGTGCGACGTCTCGTCGAGGGTGAGAAGATCGCCGCCCATCATCAGCGGAGAGGCTGCCAGGGCGCGCTGCGTGATAAAGGTCTCCATCTGCGGCTTGGTGAGCCGGCACCAGCGGTTCCGTCCCCGCCCGCTGAGCCGGACCTCATCCTCGGTCTTCTCGACGTCCTCGGCCTGGGGCGCCATCAACTGGAGCTGTCCGAAGGGGATCATGTCGAGGTCGGGCCAGAACCCGGGCTGCTCCATACCCTGCCACGCCTTCCACGCGTCGAAGCTCTTGTCGATATCCGCCTGGTCGTCCCAGACGTCAGCGGTGACGCGCAGCATATTTGCCATCCGGTAAATCGCCATCTTTTCGAGATCGGCCAGCCGCCCCGGGGAGAGGCTCAGGACGATCGGGCGGTCGACTTTGTCGATAGCCCTGGCGACGGCCTCGATATCCTCGGGATAGGGGACGATGTCGTCGTACTTGATGAAGTCCACCTCCATTTCGGCGAGGTGGCGGATCACGCCGTCGTAGTACGCCTGGGTGCCGGGGTGCTCGGGGTCCATCGCGTAGTTGTGGTGGCACCACCGGCACTGGAGTTCGGGGTCGGTGACGGCCACGTCGCCGGCGGTATAGCCGGTGCCCTCGATCGGCAGATCGAGCTCGACGGCCTTGCGGGGGATGCCCCGCATCATATGCACGCCAAACTTCAGACCCAGGTTCTGGCAGCGGTCGACCAGGGCGTCGAAGCCGTTGGGGAAGTAGCATTCGGACGGCAGGGGATAGCCGAATTCGTTGAGGCGGACGTCGGATGCGTGTTTTTCCGCCGGATAGATCGTGCCGGGGATCAACGCGTACTCCCCATACCACCCCAGGTCGATGACGAAGTACTCGTAGCCGAAAGGCTTGAGCTTGATCGCCATCGCTTCAAGGGTGCCGAAGGCGGCCTCCTCGTAGAGGTAGACGCCGTAGGAATCGAAGCTGTTCCAGCCCAACGGGGGCTTGGCTGCCAATACCTTCTCTTTCATCGCGTTCTCCTTTTTGCCCTTATCGTGTCGCTCATGTCAGTCGGAATCGAACGTAAAGCGAACCCGGCGCGTGTCCTCCTCCAGCCCGGTTTTCTCGACCAGCGGGCCGTAGAGCTCGGGCCGGCGGGTCTTGATCCAGCGGCGACCGGTGGCGTTATGGAGCACCTGGGGATCGAGGTCCGCCACGACCATCGCGTCCGCCGCCTCCCACGTCTCGGTCAGGATGTCGCCGTAGGGGTCGAGGATCATCGCATTGCCGGTGCGGACCTCGTCGTCGTCCAGACCGACGCCGTTGCTGTAGACGAGGAAGAGCCCGTTGTCGTGGGCGCGGGCCGGCAGCCAGTGCATCAGCCACTCCCGTCCCTTGGGACCCCGGAACTCGGCTTCAATGGCCTCGGGGTTCTCCTCGCGGTTCTTCCACAGCGCCGGATCGATCAACCCCATGCAGCGCGGACTCGGCGAGTCGCACCCTCCGGTCTGGTGGGGCGCCAGCAGGATCTCCGCGCCCATCAGGGCCGTGATGCGCACGTTCTCGCCGATGTTGTTGTCATAGCACGTCAGGACGCCGACCCGGGCGCCCTTGGGGATGTCGAAGACCGTGAAGGCGTTGCCGCTCTCCATATGCTCGCTGATAAAGCAGTGCAACTTCCGGTGGGCCGCGATCTCCCCGTTCTCCATCGCCACGACGTACGTGTTATAGAGGGTGCCGTCCTCGGCCCGCTCGATGAGCCCGGCGCCGACGGTCATCTCGTGTTCGGACGCGAGGGCGAGCAGGGCCTGCGTGGACGGACCGGCGGGCACCGGCTCTGCCAGCGTCTCAATCTCCGACCGATCCAGTTTCCGGACGTGCCAGTAGCCGGTGATGCACATCTCCGGGAAGACGACGAGGTCGACGTCCTGCGCGGCAGCTTCCTCGACGAAGTGGGTGATTTGCTCGATGTTATAGGCCTTGTCGCCGGGTGCGTGATTGAACTGGACGGCGGCAGCTTTCAGTGGTTTCATACGATTGCCTCCTGTGCGTATGGAAAGGTTTAGCGTTTTATGTCCGGGTCTGTAAGTCTGGGTCCGACGGTCAGGATGTCGTCCTTGATATTAAACGTGGAAGTGATCGCCATTACGGCCCTCTCTCTCACGGTTCCCTGTCAACGGGAGGGTGTCTCTGCGCTCTCAGTATACTATGAAAGCGAGCGCCTGTCAGATCATGTGTTCGGCGGGGCCGGCTTTCGAGGCTGTGGGTGGGGGTTCGGCGCGTCCCGTGCGGTTGCCCTGTGGGCGAATCGGCGTACGATGGGGCCTACGACGACCACGAGAGCGAATACAGATCCGGGGAGGACGTATGACCGCACAGATATTGGATATAGCCCTTGAAGGGAGCCGGGCGACGTTCGACGGCACCACGCTCGACGTCACCACCGGCGAGATCCGCCGCACCTGGCAGTGGACCGGACGCGGATTCCTGACCACTGCGGTGGAGAACGTAACCTCCGGTGAGATCTGGCAGCGCGACCGCCTGCCGGGTGCCTTCTGCGACTGGATCCTGCCGGGTTGGGAGAGCGATGCCCTGGGCGCGGAGCTGACCGACCTGCAGGCCGGTTCGGCCGACGACGAGGGCTTCACGTCCGAGCACCTGGCGGTGACCGCGGACCTGACCTATTCCGAGGCCCGGATGGCGGTCCGCTTCGAGGTCTGGGCCTATCCCGGCGCGCCGGGCCTCCGCACCCAGCTCCACGTGCGCGGGCTGCCGGGGTACCGGGTCTCCGAGCGGATGCCGGATCGGCTGCGGCAGGCGACGCTGCGGATGGACAGGGTGCCGGTTGATTTTGCGGGCGTCACCCGTCGCGCGTTCGGCTACTACAACAACACCCAGCGGCGCAACGACGCTTATCTGGACATTCTCAAGGAGGAGGTCGTGGACCGGCCCCTCCGGGGCACGGAGTGGTACGACTGGCCCAGCGCGCTCTGTCTGGAGCGCGGCGGTGCGGGCCTGGCGCTGGTCAAGGAGTCGTACAAGTGCGTCAATCAGATCGCCGTCGCCGGGCCGGTGGTCGAATCGGGGGTCTTCACGTGCAGCCCGGCGCTGGGCCTGACCTCGACCGGATGGGGCGTGAGGCCGGATGAGGTCCTGACCGACCGGTTCCGTGAGGCGTGGGCCTCCTGGTGCCTGGTCTACGGCGGCGGCGACCCCACTCTGGGCGATGCGCGCGAGCTGGCGTTCAAGCGCTTCGGGCGGCAGCGGTACCCGCTGGACCTGGATCGCGATCTCTACATTATGGCAAACCCCTGGGGCAGCAGCGGGCTCTACGTCGACGGCAAGAGTTTGAACGGGCGGTCGCTGGCGGCGGAGGATAACGTCCTGCGTGAGATCGAGAGCCAGGCCGACCTGGGCATCGACGTCCAGCAGATTGACGACGGCTGGCAGGTGGCGCCGGACGCGGAGCACACCTGGCGCTGCGCGCGCTGGGCGCCGCACCCCGACCGGTATCCGGAGGGCTGGGACCGCGTGCGGGCCCGCGCCGAGGCGCTGGGCGTCACGTTGGGCCTCTGGGCGCCGGCGGAAGAGATCTCGCTGGAAGCGCTCAAGGCGAACTACGAGGCGGGGGACTTCCGCTACTACAAGCTCGATTTTGCCAATCTGACCACCCGCGATGCCCTGGACGACCTGATGGGGAAAGTGCGCGCGTTCATTCAATACACGGGTCACCGGGTGCGCGTGAACTGGGACGTGACGGAGAATCCGCCGAGGGTGGGGTACTTCTTCGCCCGGGAGTACGGGTCGCTCTACCTGGAGAACCGCAAGCCCAGCACGCCGGCCCACGCCGTCTATCGTCCCCATACCGTGTTGGGCGACGCTTGGCTGGTGAGCAAGTACCTGAATCTGACCAAGGTGCAGGTCTCGGTGCAGAACGGGGATCGGGTCGACCCCCAGCGGAGCGACGCCCGTTTCCACCCGCATCCCTACACCGTGGCGATCGCGCTGATGGCAAGCCCGATCTTCTTCCAGATGACGCAGCTCTACGACGACCACGCCCGGGACGTGATCCGCGACCTGCTATCGGTCTACAAGCGGCACCGGGCCGCGATGGCCCAGGGCTACGTCTTCCCCATCGGGGAGAAACCGGACAACGGAAGCTGGACCGGGTTTCAGTGTCACGATTCCGCGTCCGGATCGGGGTACCTGATGGTTTTCCGCGAGCGGAACCAGCCGGCGCCGGAGCGGAAACTGGCGCTGCGCTTCGTCGCCGGTCGGCGGTTGGAGATCGAGGATCTGATGTGCAGGGAGTCGCGGACGGTCGAGGTCGGTGAGGACGGCAAGGTATGGTTCCAGATTGAGCACCCGGCGGATTTTCGGTTCCTGCGGTACGAACCGGTCGCCTAGCCCGTTAGGCTGAGGATTAAGCATCAAGAATCCTGAGTTCTTGATGCTTGATCCTGAATCCTCCTCCCCACCCTGCTCGATGATAAGGGTGCCAATGCCCGAGAGGCTGATCGCGTCGAAGTCTCCTAC
>CAYMAQ010000263.1:0-5495 GCA_964388385.1 uncultured Anaerolineales bacterium
GGTCAATGAACCGTTATCAGCCGGGGACCGTCAGGCCTTTCTCGCGGCTATCACGCCGACTTCGAGTGGCTGCCGTGGTGTGCCCAGGTCCGCTCCGCTCCGATTTCGCAGAATTGAGGGCCCGGCGCAACCTTGGTGTAGCGCGCCAGCAGCGGTTCGGAGACGCGCAGCAGGAGCGGCCCGACAACTGCGGTGAAGAGCACGTAGGCTGCGGACAGCGTTCCCAATTCGGGGTTGAGGCCGGCGGCGAGGCCCATCATCGCGATGACCAGGGAGAATTCCCCCCGCGCGATCAGCGTGATCCCCGCGCGCAGGCGGCTTCCCGTGTTGAGGCCCATATGCTGGGTCGTCCACCATCCGGGAAAATTCCCCGATCATATGACCATTCATTGATTTCAGCCCCCCCAGTGAAAGTTCGATGTACAGATACTTCAGCCGCCAGGACACCGTGCGTGGATGCGATTTCGCGCGGGGGGTCTCCCGGAGGCAACAGGATGAGTTTAACAGAACCGGCAGAGAATTCAACCCTCCTCCTTTTCACCTGCCGAAAACGCGATATGATTGCTGGGTGTAGGGTCTCCACCATTATCACCCTCACCTCCTGAGGCTTGTCCTGTAGAATGAAATCCAGCCATAGAGAGGATTCAGTTGTTATGTTGACGACAATGTATACCACGCTGGGGCGCATCTGGCCCTGGTTTCGCAAGGTCACGAAGTTGGAGATGTACCAATTCATGGCCAAAATTTACCAGAAGAAGTCCTGGTCGTTTATGAACTACGGCTACGCGCCGCTGGAGGATGGTGCGGTGCCGCTCCCCCTGCAGGGGGCCGACGAGCCCAACCGGTACTGCATCCAGCTCTATCATCACGTGGCGGGCGCCGTGGATTTGAGGGGTAAGCGGGTCCTGGAGGTGGGCAGCGGGCGCGGCGGCGGCGCCGACTACGTCCAGCGCTATCTCCAACCGCACACGATGGTCGGCGTCGACTTCTCCGCGCGGGCCGTGGGACTCTCGAACCGGCACTACGGCGACCACCGGGTCGGCCTGGCTTACGTGCCGGGTGACGCCGAGGCCCTGCCCTTTGGGGACCACAGCTTCGATGCGGTGATCAACGTCGAGTCCTCCCACTGCTATCGGCATATGCCCACCTTCCTGTCGGAAGTCCACCGGGTCCTGCGTCCGGGCGGTCACTTCCTCTTTGCCGATTTCCGGTCGGGCGATCAGCTCACGGACCTCGACGCGCACCTGCGCCGCTCGGGTCTCGTGGAGCACAGCCGTCAGGACATCACGCCCAACGTGGTCCGGGCGCTCGATATCGACCACGCGCGCAAGCAGGGGCAGATCGAGCAGAACGCGCCGTGGTGGATCACGAAACTCTTCGCGCAGTTTGCCGGGCTCAAGGGCTCGCGCATCTACCGGCAGTTCCAGGGTCGAGAGTTGATCTATATGCGTTTCGTGCTTCAGAAAACCGCGTAATCCAAGGGAGCGTCTGATTCTATGCCTGAGTCCATCCACATTCACCGCGTTGACACCCCACGACGTCGAGATGTCCGGCGATTTATCCAGGTGCCCTTCGATCTCTATAAGGACTGCCCCCAGTGGGTACCCCCGCTGGTTCCGGGGATGCGCCGTGCGCTGGACCGTGAGAGCTTCCCCATCTACCGGGACGTGGACGCCGAGTTCTTCGTCGCGGAGGATGCCGGACGGGCGGTTGGGCGTATCGCGGTCATCGACAATCACCTGTATAACGATTATCACGGCACGAAAACGGCGTTCTTCTACTACTTCGATGCCGTGGACGACGACGCCGTCTCCGGTGCGCTCTTCAACGCTGCGTTTGACTGGGCGCGGACCCGCGGTCTGGAGGACGTCCTCGGGCCCAAGGGGTTGGTGCGCTTTGACGCCCACGGGGTTCTGGTCGACGGGTTCGAGCACCGCGCGTCGGTCGGCGTTCCGTACAACTATCCGTACTACGAGCGGTTGGTCGAAGCAGCTGGCTTCGTCAAGGAACTCGACTACTACTCCGGGTACCTCAGTGAGGGGTTCAGCCCCCCTGAGCGGTTGGCCCGGATCGCCGAGCGGGTCATGGAGCGGCGCGGGTTTCGGGTCAGGACTTTTGCGAACAAGCAAGAGATCTGGTCCTTCCTGCCGGACGCCCACGAGATCTATCTCAAGGCTTGGAAAGAGGTGCCCGGGTATTACCCGGTGAACCGGGAGGAGATCACGATCATGATGGAGCGGGTCGTGTCGATCGCCGACCCGGAGATGATCAAGCTGGTGATGAAGGACGATAAGCCGGTCGGCTTCGTAATCTCCTATCCGGACCTGGCTGCCGGCTTGCAGCGTTGCAACGGGCGGCTCTGGCCGTTCGGGTGGTTCCACCTGATGCGCGAGCGGAAGCGGACGGAGTGGGTGACCCTCAACGGGGTGGGGCTCCTGCCGGAGTACCAGGGGTTTGGCGCCAACGCGATCCTCTATACGGAGTTGGCGAAGACCCTGCGCGAGTACGGGTTCAAGTACGGCGATTACGTGCAGGTCGCCGAGACCAACCTGGCGAGCCTGGGGGACGCCTCCACGATGGGCTTCCCGCTCTACAAAACGCACCGGATTTATCGGCGGGCCTTGTAATTCCCTCTTGTCCGGTGCGGCGTTTTCCAGTATACTGAACCCTGCTTCAGGTTAATTGTGGATCTCTAACTATACTAAAGACCGGTAGGACCCAACTATGAGCGTACTTGCGTTCACAGCGATCATACTGGCCTGTATCATGATAGGCGGCGCACTCACTGCCATACTCACCAAGAGTCTGGTGCTCGCGGCTGTCGTCTTGGGCCTCTCCAGCGCCGCACTGGCAGCACTCCTCTTTCTCCTCGGAGCGTCGTATGCCGGTGGCTTTGAGCTGAGCGTCGGCGCCGGTTTGATCAGCGTGCTCTTCATTATTGTCATCAGTCTCACCGAATCCAGCCGGGATCGGGAGCGCGATGCTGCGTAGCCGTCTCTTCTGGTTGGTCATCGCGGTGATCCTCGTCGGCGGGCTTCTGTGGGGGTACGGCCGGACAGCAACGGAGACCGGTCCTCCCGACCCGTTCCGCATCTGGCTCTGGACCCACCGCAACCTCGACCTTATCGTTCAGGTGGGCCTTGTCTTCGCCGGTGCGCTGGGCGTACGCGCGATTTTGCCCGGCGACCGGGAGGAGGAGAGCGATTTATGTACGTGGTTATAACCCCCATGCTCGGCGCGCTGCTGACAGGCGCCGGGCTTGTTCTGTTTGCCCTCGGGCTCTTGGGCCTGCTCCTCCGGCGCAACGTCATCCGGCAGGTGATCGGGTTCAAGATTATGCTCCAGGGTGTCTCACTTCTGTTGATTATGGCCGGCCATGCTCACGATGATATGGCGTTCGCGGAGTCTATGGTCGTCTCCGCGCTGATCGTCGAAGCGGTCGTGATCGCCGTTGCGTTGGCCCTGATCGTCAACGTCTTCCGCCATTACCCCTCCGGGAACGTGGACGACCTCCACAGGCTGTGGGGGTGAGAGGGCTGTGATCCATACCCTTCTGCTCCTCGGCCTCTTTGCCCTCCCGACCGCGGCGGGCCTTGCGCTGATCGCGCGCCACATTCTCTCAACCCGCCGGGATGAGACCCGAGTGCGGTGGGTCGTGGCCCTCACGGCGGGCGTCGTGGCGCTCTGTGCCGTGGCGCTCCACCTTATCGGGGCGGTCGCGGCGGTCGCGGTGCGCTGGCTGCCCGGCACCGGCCCGATGACCCTGAGCCTGGGTTCCACGAGCCTCCTGGCGGCGGCAGCCACCGCCGCGGCGTTGGGCGTCACGGCGGCGGTTGTTGAACCGACGTCGAGCCTGGTGAGCGGTACCGTCCTCCTGGCGCTGGCGTCCGGCAACGTCGCCTTCCTCTCCGGTCACTTCCTGCTGCGCTATGGCGCCCTGGAGATGGTCGGCCTCTTCATCGCCGCGGCTCCGCTCCTCCAGGTGCGGCTCCGTGGCGAACGGGCCTCTGCTGCCGGCGTGCACGCTGCCTGGGTCTACCTCCTGCTCCGGCTGGGCGACGCGGGGCTGCTGACCGCGATCCTGATGCTCTGGACCCACACCGGCACCCTGGAGATCACGCCGGCCCTGGAGGCCGGCGCGGCGCTGTCCTTGGGGGTGCAGGCCTGGGTGGCGGGCGGCTTCCTGCTCGCCGTCGCCGTCAAGATCGGTCTGTGGCCCTTTCACGCGTGGATCCACAGCGAGGGGAGGCTCGATCGGCTCACGGGGACGTGGCTCTACGCCACGCTGATGCCCAACCTCGGTCTCTATCTCCTCTACCGGGTCGCGCCTCTGGTGCGCGCGGCGCCGGCGCTGCGCTGGGGCGCGATTGGAGCGGGGATCGTTGCGGGCGCTGCCACGCTGCTCACCGCCCTGGCCCGCGTGCGGCGCGCGGGAAAACCGGCCCACATTCTGGCGGGGATTGGGGCCGTGCTCTGGTGTGCGGCGGTGGCCCTTCACTACCGCATCGCCTGGTGGGGGCTGGTCGTCCTCTCTCTGGTGCGCCTGCCGCTCTTTCTCCGCCCGACGATCGCCGTCGAATCGGATACCCGGGTCGCATTCGGTGACGGGATACACCGCTTCGCACGGTGGCTGCATCTCGACGTCCAGGAGGGTGTTCTGGAGCGGGGGCTTGGTACGCTGGCAGCGGGCCTGGGCCGCATCGCCGGGTGGCTTCACGATCACGTGGAACGAGACGTCCTGGAACGGGGGCTTACCGAGAGCGCGGAGAGGACCCTGACCGGCGCCCAACAGCTCCACGAAAGGGTCGAACAGGAGGGGCTGGAAGGCGGGCTTCGGGAATTGGTTTACACCATCCTTCACGCCAGCCACCATCTGCGGCTCTGGCATGGCGGCAAATTGCGCGTCAATCTGGTGTGGGTCGTGCTCTCCCTGGTCGTGGCGACGGTCGTCGCGTTGATCGTGTGAACCTTGGAACGCTGTAAAGGAGACTAACGTCCTATGGATGCTATTATGCTGCTTACAATCCTGTGCCTGCCGATCCTGATTGCAGTGATCCTGGCGTTGCTGCGCGGACGCGCTGCCCGCGCTGCTGGATGGATCGCGGCTGCCTCGGAGGCGATCGCATTGGTGGGGGCGCTGGCGCTGATCCCGGCGCTCAATCGGGGGGAGATCCCCACGTTGGCCGTGCCGTGGATTCCCGCTGCCAACGTGGTCCTGCGGCTGCACGTTGATTGGCTCACCCTGCCCTTTATGGTGACCGAAATCGGCGTGACCCTGGCGGCGTTGCTCTACAGCTGGGGCTATCACCATCGGGACGCGCGCAGCGGGTACTTCTATTCCCTGCTTCTGCTCTTCGGCGTGGGCATGACCGGGACCACTATCGCCGACAGCCTGATCCTCTTCTACGTCTTCTGGGAGCTGATGCTGGTGGCGTCCTGCCTGCTCATCCTGGTCTGGGGCGAGGGCGCCCAGCGCAACGCGGTGGCCCTCAAGT
>CAYMAQ010000264.1:0-5484 GCA_964388385.1 uncultured Anaerolineales bacterium
CGTAGTGCGGAAACCGCACCGGATCGGGCCTGCGGAACCGCCCGCCCCAGCTCGGTCCCGTCGGATCGTCGACGTCGCCCACCCCGCCGACCACCGGCGAGAGCAGATAGAGGAACGTGGGCGTGTCGCCCTCCTTGAGCGTGCCCTCGGGCCAATCCGCCACGGGGAACGCGTCGCCCAGCACCCGGTCGAAGTCGCCGCCGTGGGTCGTACCCCGGCCCCGGATCACCCGCTCGATAAAGGCGCGGTTGCCCCATTCGCCGGTCTGATCGCCGCCCAGGTAGTAACCCCGGAAGGTATCGTGGGAGAGCTTGGGGAGGATCCCGTTCTCGATCCACCAGAGGTCGGGCCAGCGGTCGTCCATCCCGTCCCGGACGAAGTCGCGGCTCTCCGGGTCGTGGACCGTGTTGCTCGACCCGATGGTGTAGAGCCGGATGCGGGCGGCGATGCCGGGATCGTCGTAGAGCGCCTGCGCCACGTCGGTCATCGAGCCCCAGACCAGAACCCACAGGGGGCGCTCCAATCCCTCCGGATCGGGCGCGTTGGCCCGCTCGACGAGCAGCCGCGAGCCCGGCGTCGTGCCCTTGCCGCGCGGCGCGCCGGCGCGGGTCGCGCCCTGCCGGACGACGTCGAGGACCGCAGCCTCCGGGCTCAACGCCGTGTAGCCGCGGTCCCGCAAAAAGTCGAGATCCACCCGTTGGACCCACTGCCGGACCCGGTCGGCCTGCGGCACGCTGCCCGGTCCGGTGGTGGAGATCAGCCCCTCCAGCTTGAGGATGTCAGAGTAATGCAGCAGGTGGACCAGCGACTGGATGTCGTCCGGATCGCCCCCCAGGTCGGTGCTCACGAACACGCGGTACGTTGTCTCTGCCATACGTCCTCCATTCATGTAGAGTGACCCTTAAGGTTTGTGAGCAACTATGCACAACAGGAGGATCACCCCCTCCTAACCTCCCCCTCGAGGGGGAGGAACTGGCGTTCCCCACCCCTGGTGGGAGGGATTGGGGAGGGGGAGACCACGCCCGGCTCACTTGACCAAACGGTTGCTATGCAGAAAGGTGCGAGGCACTCACAGCGAGCCCATCCATACACAGCTTCCTTGCAGAACGGCAGGCGCCGCTTTTATCTTCGCCATGCCAGTGCCTTGCACCGGGTCTCGAAATCGACCCTTGTTGAATGATAACAGCCCTCGGCTCAACGAGCCAAAAAATCCCCTAAATCCCGTGAATCCCGTCTAAAACCCACTCGCAAAGGTCGCAGCCCAGATCACCTCAACGACCGCAGCACCTGCAGAACGCCGACGATAAAACTGACCGTGCCCAGGGGAAAGAGCGCGGCAAAGGCCAACATCACCTGCATGCGCCCGCGCGTCGGCAGGGTCAGGCGGGGCGTCCTCCCGTCCTCGACGAAGAGTTGGATCACCTCCGCGACCCGGCGGAGCGCCGGGTTGCGGAGGATGGCCCCGGTCTCCAGCGGCACCCACTCGCCGTCTGCCAGCAGCTCGATGCGGCCCGCGCGCACATCCCCGCCCCGCGTGCGGTACTGCACGCCCTGCACGCCGCGGATGACCCGCCGCCGGATGGTAAACGCGCCCATCCACGTGGTCCGAATCTGCATATCGAGCCGATGGGGCTCCACGCGCAGCAGGTCCAACACGTTCAACAGCCCGGACAGAAACCACAGGCCGAGCCCGAGGATGATCAAGCCAATGCCCCCTACGACGCCCAACGCGTTCATGCCACACTCCTCTTCACAATGACGATCGGTGCGTCCATAGATCTCCGCATTTAGGAGAATGCACTCCCGGACACAACCGCCAACCATCGACAACCTGAAGGACCGAGAAAGCTCACGAAACCATTCAACGACCAAGTGCGTTGCACCGCGTTAACCCCTCCTCAAACAACGATCGGTGCAATGCACTCCCGGACACAACCGCCAATCAGCGACAACCTGAAGGACCGGGAAAGCTCACGAAACCATTCAACGACCAAGTGCGTTGCACCAGGTTAACCCATCCTCCATTGACAGCAACACGCACACCGCGCAGAAAGCCAGCCGACTCCGGCGGCGGTTGATTGACTTCCGATCAATCGCATTTATACTCTTTGCCCAATCCTATCTTATCTCACATTGAGGTCAAACGATGGAATTCTCCGAAGCTGAACAGCGTTTCCAAGCGTTGGGAGAGCAGTACGCCGCAGGCGCACTTTCTCCGGAACAGTACAGAGCTGAAGTCCACAAGCTGCGCGTCACCGACGCCCACGGGCGGGTATGGATGCCCCAGGAGGTCACGGGGCAGTGGTACGTCTACCAGAACGGTCAGTGGGTCGCGGCCGAGCCGCCCCGCCCCGCGTCCTCGCCGCCACCACCGCCGCAGCCGGCATCGCGTCCGCAGCCGGCGCCGCAACCACCGGCGAAGAAGGGCGGCGGCTGTGGCAAAACGCTGCTCTATCTGCTCCTGTGGGGCGGCCTCTGGATGGTGGTCGCCGTGGCGGTCTACCTGATCTGGGGCCGGGAGGAGCCCATGGTGCTGGGCGGGGTAGCCCTGGCAGCGGTGCTCAGCCTCATCCTGCTGCTCGCCAATCTGGCCTCCCACTGGTCCGGGCGGATCGCGGATATCCGCATGGAGCGGGTGCGCGTGAACGACGACGAGGGCGATTGGCATTATGAGAATCGCCGCTATGCCTACGTCCAACGCGACAACGGCAAGACCAAGAAGTTGCACGCGCCCAACCATTGGCAGGTGGGCGATCGGTTGGAGAAACGGCGCGGCGAGGGCCAGATCCGGCACAATCCCCGCACCTGACGCGCAGTCCGCGTTCGTGACGCGAAAATCGAGGGCGAATTATGAATCCAACACCTAAATTCTGTACACAGTGCGGCCAACCGTTATCCTCAGGCGCCAAGTTCTGCGCGCAGTGCGGACACCGTGTGGCTGCCTCCCCGGCGGCGGACGTGCCGGCGGCGCATTCGGCCCCGCCGCCGGCGAGCACCCCACCCCCACCGCCCGCGTATTCCACCCCGCCCCCGCCTGCCCCACAGCGCCCGCCGGTGCCGACGCCGGCCCCCTCGGTATCCGCCGCACCGGCACCTGCCGCATCGGCATCCGCCGCATCGGCTCCCAAGAAGCAACGCGGCTGCCTGTGGGGGTGCCTGGCCCTGCTGGGGGTCGCCTTCTTGATCGGGTGCGGGGTTCTGGCATTCTCCCAGCTCACCCAGCCTATCAGCGACAACCTCTCGCTGGGCGGACGCGAGCCTATCACGTCCGAAACGCTGCCCGCCTCCGGGGGAACCTGGGTTGTGGATGAGCCGGGCAGCCCCATCGACGGGCTGACCCTCTCCGTGCCGGAGGGCGCCTATGACGGGAAGCGCAGCTTCAAAATCTCCGTGCGCTCCATCGAGGGCCACAAGTTTGGACCCGCGTTCAACCCGGCGACGCCGCTGATCCACATCGATAACGGCGGAGCGTTCGCCGAAGAGCCGATGACGGTGCGGATCCCCGTCCGCGTCCGCCCCGACGAGTTCGCGATGGCCTTCTACTACGATCCCCATACCGGCGATTTGGAGGGGCTGCCGCTCGTCGAGCTGGCTGAGGACCACGTCACCGTCGTCACCTCGCACTTCTCCGATATGCTCGTCTCCACCATCCCGTGGGAGCTGCTGGAGAACATCTCGGTGGAGACCGACTTCGCCCCCGGCATCGACGACTGGCAGTTCGTCAACCACGGTTCGGCGATCGCGCCGAAGGGGCACTGCGCGGGCCAGGCGGTGACCGCGATGTGGTACTACTACGAAAGGAAGGTGGGAGCCGGCGACCCCGCGCTGTATGGACGCTACGACAACAACGATTACCGCTATCGCACGATCGATTTCCAGTGGGATGACTCCTGGGGCTACCGTTTCGCCTCGGTGGTCCAGAAAGAGCTCGTCGACTGGGATCACCTGAGCCGCGCCTTTTTCAAGAGGATGGGGACGACCAGCGATCGCCTGACGTGGAACGCCTTCGCCTACGCGATGCATCTCACGGGCGAGCCGCAGTACGCCGCCATCTACAGCGGGAGCGGCGGGCACGCCATCGTCGCGTACAAGATTGAGGACGGCAAGATCTACGTCGCCGATCCCAACTACCCCGGTGTCCAGGCCCGCTTTTTACGGTACGAGAACGGGTCTTTCCTCCCGTATTACTCCGGCGAGAATGCTACCGCCATCGCAGAGGAAGGGGAGGCGGCCTACACCGCCATCCGCTATATGGCGAAATCGGCCATGGTTAACTGGAGCGGCGTCGGCACCCATTACGAGAAGATGGTCAAAGGGGAGGTGGGAGAGGGCATCTTCCCCGACTACACGCTGGAATATCTCAGCGATTTCGACGAGACCACCAGCGAATACATCTGGTCTCCGGTGCCGAAGGTGCTCGAGCTGAGCGAGGAGGATACGGCTGCACCCGGCGAGCGGTACCGGGGCAAGATTGCCTTCCGCGTCACGCTTCCGGGGCATCGGAGCCGGACGGTGCTCTATGAGGGGACGACGCACAAGCGCTTCGGCGCGGGCCCCGTGCCGCTGACCGCGGCACTGACGCCGGGCATGCAAGATATGGGCATCCAGGTGTCGACAGCCAGCGGAAACACCAAACTCTTCGTCGATTTCCAGCGCGTGCGCGTGCTCTACGAACGCGAGGATCTCTCCGGCGTCTGGGAGGGAAGCTGGCAGATCGAGGAGGCGGGCGGCGTGTTGCAGTTCGTCGAGGACATGCTGACCCAGATCATCCTGTGGACCGGTCTGGCGGAGAGCGAGGCCCAGGCCCGCGAGGCAGCCGCCGCCGGCATCGAGCAGGATCCCGAGCTCTATAATCCGCGTCCCCTGCGGCTGGAGGTCACAGCCGTCGACCCGGATAAGGGCGACCGCTACAACATCCGCGTCTACCTGGATGACAGCGGCGCGTTCTACGAGGACGAGGCCACCTACCGCGAAGGCGTCTTCGTGTTCGACAGCCGGAGCGAGGACGCCTCTCGCAGTTTCTTCACCGGGGAGCTCGTTGGACCGGATACGCTCGACGGCACCTTCACCACCACCGCCTGGGGCTTTTTCAAGGATGCGCTGACGGGCGGCTGGTCACTCCAGCGGGTGCGGTAGCCGAGGCCATCGCCATCCGCAACCGATGACAGATGCGATGCACTCCCGGACACAACCGCCAACCCTCAACAACCTGGAGGACCGGAAAAGCCCACGAGACAATTCAACGATCAAGTGCGTTGCACCGGATCCTAACACCCATCCTCAACTCACAGCGGCACGTTCATCGCGCGAAGCGCTGCCTGGAGCATCTCGACCGGCAGCGCGCGCGGCGTCACACGCTCGCGGCTGCTCAACGCCGCCGCCACCCCGGCCGCATGGCCCAGGGCCATCATATTCCCCATGCTCTTCTAAAAATAAACTCCGCTCGTAGCGCCGGGCTGCCGGGCCGACTCGAATGGGAAACGA
>CAYMAQ010000265.1:0-5471 GCA_964388385.1 uncultured Anaerolineales bacterium
AGGGACAGCCAATGAGAACGTATGCCAGATATCCTCGGCCTGGCGAGAGAATACGGCCAACCCGCGACCGGCCCAGTCGTATTCCAGATCTACATACTGTTTGACGGCCTCCTTATCCGCCTCGTCGACCGAGTCCCCAACGGTTTTCAGCATCTCACGGAGGGTCAATTTGTACTCCTCTGCTGTACGCTCTGTCGGATCTACGTTGAGATATACGCTCAGAATCGGTCCGTCGGCTTGAATAGAAGCTAGCGCTTTGAGTGATTTCTCATCGAACATATCCAACCTCCCAAGGTTACTATGAACTTCACGCCTCGTGAACGCCGAACTGCAGACGTCACGTTCCCACAGGTGTTGCCGTTTAACCTCCTCTTCTCTATGTCAATCCCCGGAAACGCAAACTGCGGGCGCATCCGTAGATGACCCGCAGTTCTGATCGGCCTGTTTGAAACCCGCGCAGTATTCTTTCATCGCCCACGCTCACTTTTTATCATGTGATCCCATGGTATGGAATTTTCTGCGGATTGTCAAGCCGGATTGGCGCCTTACTCCTCCTGCTGGGGCTCCCGGTCGGACGCGGTGGAGGCGGCCTGCTCCAACAGGGATTGGATGCGCGGGACCATCTGCGCCGGATTCGGATGGAGCCCTTCCAGCAGCAGCATATTCTCGTAGAGCTGTTCGATCGACATATCGATCAGGGGATTACCCGCGCTGCGCTCGATCATCGCCGCCAGGTTCTGGATCAGGGGATGTCCGCGGTTGATCTCCAGCACCTGGGCCGGAATCTCATAATGTTCGTCGAGATACCGCTGCACGCGCTGCATCTCCCGCTGGGGTCCGCCCTCCGCCGAGACCAGCCGGCACGGGCTGCCCCGGAGCACCTTCGATTCCCGGACCTCGGTGACCCGGTCGCCCAGGACCTTCTGGAATCGGACGATCGCCTTGCCGAAGCGCTCCGCGCTCAGGGGTTCCTCGCCCTCCTCCTCTTCCGGTTCCTCGCGCTCGGGCAGGTCCAGATCGGGATCATCGACGTTCTTCAGCGGAATCTCCTCGAACTCGCGCAGGTTCTGGGTCATAAACGCATCCAGCGGATCGACCATGTAGAGGACCTCGAGGTCCTGGCTGCGGAAGTAGTCCAGGTGTGGACTCGTCTTGACCGAGTCGAGGGTGTCGCCCAGGATGTAGTAGATGGCTTCCTGATCCTCGGCCATCCGCTCGACGTACTCGCTGAGCGCGATCGCCTTGCCGCCGGACTGGCTGGTCGGGAACCGCAGCAGCGGCAGCAGGTCCTCCCGACCGGCGAAGTCGGTCGCCACGCCTTCCTTGATGAAGGGCCCCCAATTTTCCCAGAAGATCTCGTAGGTCTCGGGGTCCTCCTCGCCCAGCTCTTTCAGTGCGCGGATCAACCGTCCGCGCAGGGCGGTTTTGATGTGGTTGAGCGTGCGGTTGCTCTGGACCGTCTCGCGGGCCACGTTGAGCGGGATATCCGCCGAGTCGACGACGCCCTCCACGAAGCGCAGGTACTCGGGAAGCAGGTCCTTGTTGTGCTCCTGGATGAGCACTTTGCGCGAATAGAGCCGCAGGCCGTAATCGGTGCGCGCCTGCAGGATGCCGCGTTCGCGGCTGCGCGGCACGTAGAGGATGCTGCGCACCTCGATCGGCACGTCGGCCATGACGTGAATGTGCAGCAGGGGGTCCTCGGTGTCGCGGGTGAGCTGCTGGTAAAACTCGTCGTACGCTTCGTCCTCCACGTTGCTCGAACTCTCGCGCCAGATCGCGGTCCGCTGGTTGGCGACCTCGTCCTCCACGTAGATCGGGAAGGAGACGTAATTCGAGTGTTTTTCGACGATCTGTTGCAGGCGCCACGCCGAGGCGAAGCCCTGAGCATCCTCCTTGAGCTGGATCTCGATCTCGGTACCCCGCGTCTCCTTGTCGGCGGGCTGGATCTCGTAGCGGCTGTCGCCCCGGGAGATCCACGTCCACGCCTCCGCGTCGGGCCGGTAGGATCGGGTGGTCACCCGGACCTCGTCGGCGACGATGAAGACGGCGTAAAAGCCGACGCCGAACTGCCCGATGATCTCGTCGACCTGCTGTCCCGCTTCAAGGCTGTCCAGGAACGCCATCGCGCCGGAATGCGCGATCGTGCCCAGATCCTCGATGATCTCGTCGTGGGTCATTCCCACGCCCGTATCGGAGACGGTCAGCGTGTTGGCGTCCTCGTCGAAGTCGAGGTGAATCGCGAGCTCCGCCTCCGGATCCAGGACGTTCTCGTTGGTCAACATCTCGAACTGCATCCGGTGGAGCGCATCCGAGGCGTTGGAGATCAACTCTCGTAAGAAGATCTCCCTTTCTTTATAAAGAGACTGCGAAAGGATGTTGAGTAACTGTTGGACCTCAGCCTTGAACTCCATCGTTTCGGCTTGAGGTGGTGTCTTTCCATTTGCATCTGATGCCATATATGTACCTCCGGTTTGAGAATCACGATGCTCTTCAATGTCCCTTACTTTCTCCTTAATAGTAGTTGAGGTGCATTAGAACGGGATTAGAGGAATTTTTATCTTTTTCTTATCTTCGTTTTATCTTTCTCTAATGCTGGGGTCCTATACTAGAAGTGAAGTGATGAAGAAAAGCGTGACGCTCTGATTGCGGGGTTGAACGCGATAGAATTTAGAGAATGCTAAACTTACCCTATACCAAGGAGGTAAATGATGTTGCGAGACCCATTTGACTTCCAATCGAGTTTTCGTGAGATGGAGCAGCTGCGGCGTGAGATGAACCGATTGATTGATACCTGGGGATCCGGGTCGCAGGTCCGGACGCCGAGTAACTATCCGGCGATGAACGTATGGGCCAATGAAGACGGTGTGGTCGTCACGGCCGAGTTGCCCGGGATCGAGACCGAGGATCTGGATATCTCCGTACGGGATAACGTGTTGACGCTCAGCGGTCACCGTGCCCCCGAGGACGTGGACGAGGACGTCACCTATCACCGCCGCGAGCGGGGGACCGGCAGCTTCCGGCGCGTGTTCCGGCTGCCTTTCCAGGTGGATCCTGATGCGGTCGAGGCCAGGTACGCCAGCGGCGTCCTGTGGCTGACGCTGCCCCGGGCTGAGGAAGATAAGCCGCGGAAGATCACCGTTCAGTCTGGCTAAGGGTTCACGGGGGCTTAGGGATGAGCCGTAGTATGCCCCCATCACAGAGAAGACAGACAGGCAATCGATAACGAATACAGCGCCATTTATACGAATGAGGAGGCAAACAATGGCTGAGAGGACTGAGATCGACGTTCAGGACGCTGAAAAGCAAGAACTTGCAGAAGAGGGACCCGAGCGCACGCGCGATCGCCGCGCGTTCGTCCCCCGGGCCGACATCTATGAGAACGAGGATCAGATCGTGATTGTCGCCGATATGCCCGGTGTGGATGAGGAATCCGTTGATATCACGCTGGAGAAGAACGTGCTGACCATCAATGGGTACGTCGAAGAGATGCGACCCGACGAGGATTACGCGCTTGCCTATGCGGAGTATCGGGTAGGCGACTACGTCCGCCGCTTCAGCGTCTCCAATCAGATCGATCAGGAGAACATCGAGGCGAAGATGCAGGACGGGGTGCTGCACCTGTATCTCCCGAAGGTGAAGCCGACGACCAAGAAGATCACGGTTTCGGCCGGTTAAGGTAACGGCTGATTCGAACGATCAGGAAAGTGTTCGTACGTCTGATTTAGAGAATGGAGGTGAATGATGCCGATTACTGATCTGCTGCCGTGGCGCAGGACAGAGTCCAGGGACTTGGCGGAACAGAGGGAATCTGCCGATTCGCTCCAGACGTTCGAGCAGCGCATGAATAACCTGTTTGACGAGTTCTTCGGGCGCAACCTGATGATACCTGCGCTGCTTGATGAGTCGTGGAGTGCGTTCAGGCCCCAGGTTGATATCGTCGAACGTGATGAAGCGCTTGAGATTTCCGCCGAGCTACCCGGCTTGGATCGCGAGGATATTGACGTCTCCCTCTCCGATGACCTGCTCACTATCAGCGGTGAGAAGCATGTCGAGCGTGAGGAGGAGGAAGGGAGCGTCTACCGGATGGAGCGTTCGTACGGATCCTTCCGGCGCCAGGTCGCGCTGCCGTGTGAGATCGAAGCCGACGCGGTGGAAGCGACGTTCAAGAACGGCGTGCTGACCATCACGCTGCCCAAGGTCTGTGCGGAGGAAGCTCGTAAACGGATCACAGTGAAGTCAGAGTAACACCCGTCCGGCAACGTCGTATCGCCTGAAAGGGTGAAGGGGAGTCGTCTCCCCTTCACCCTTTTTGGTTTTCCTTGGGCGCACAATGCGATACACTGTCCCAGTATCGAGCATCCGTTGAGCGTTGAAATGGAACCTCCTTTCGTTTATAATGACTATGGATATATAGAAAATTTCAACTACCGGAAGGTTCGGCATACGGAAAGGGATCGCAATGAAAGACAACGACATTCACCTGAGCCGTCTGGGGCTTAATCGCATCATCGCGTTGGGATTGACCATTGTGGGGGCGCTGATGATGGGAGCCTTCACGGGGATCCTGGCGCAGGAACCGATCGAGGGGGAGCCGCTGCCCGATACGCTGCATCTTGGGATGCCGCCGGCGTTGATGGGGACGGCGGCGGTGGAAACGGCACCCGCGCCGCCGCAGTTGGAGGCCCCCGTGGCCCCCATCACCCTGCCCTCGCCGGTATGGCGCCTCGGCGTCGTCACCGAGGGGCTCTATGCCCTCGATTATGCGACCCTGGTCTCGGCGGGCGTCCCCGTCACCACGACCGATCCGATGAGCCTGCATCTCTCATGGCGCGGTCAGTCGGTCAGCCTGGATCGCAGCGACCTTGAGGATGGCACGTGGGACGCGGGGGATGCCCTGGTCTTCTACGGGGAGAAGTTTCACGGGTCCACGCAGGATGAAAAGTACACCGACGAGAACGTCTACTGGCTGTCGGTGTTGACTGACACGGTGCTCCCGGCGATGGCTTCCCGCTCGGTTGCGCCCACCGCGGCACCGGCGGCGGTAGGCTGTACCGTGACGACGCGCCTGGAGGAGAATAATGACTACTGGGCGCGGCATACGCGCACCCCGGGCACTATGACGACCTGGTTCTGGAAAGAAATTCTCCCCAATGTGACCGATACTTTGATCCTACCGGTTGAATCGCTGGTGGTCGCGCAAGGTGGTATCTTAGTTGTCGAGGTGGCACCCAAGAGTAGTGTTGGTCGGACAATGCGCTTGATGTTGAATGACATACTCCTTGATACATGGTCGTGGTGGGGAAAGATCGGTCGTGTTGTGACCGTAACAATTCCTTCTGGTCTGCTGCAGGATGGGAATAACGAGGTGGAGATTTTCTTAGACGATATAGGAACGACTTACGTTGATCGCATCGAACTGACGTACGTGCGCGAGCCGGGGGCCGTGGACGGCACCGCGCGCTGCCGGGTCC
>CAYMAQ010000266.1:0-5445 GCA_964388385.1 uncultured Anaerolineales bacterium
AAGATCATGGTCAGCACGGTGACGACGACCAGTCCGGGGAGGAGGTTCATGGTCTTGATCGCCTTGATGTCCAGGAGGTTGAGGCCGATGCCCAGGATCAGCGCGCCGCCGAGGGCGGTGAGTTGATTGATGAGCACCTCGGAGAGCCACGGCTCCAGGCTGCCCGCCATCAACGTCAGACCGGCCTGGACGATGAAGAGCGGAACCGCCGAGAGGAGCACCCCCACCCCGTAGACCGACGCCAGCACGATGGACGTGAAGCCGTCGAGGATCGCCTTGGTCAAAATCAGGTCCCGGTTGCCGGTGAGCCCCTCGTTGAGGGCGCCCATAAACGTCATCGAGCCGACGCAGAAGATGAGAAAGGCCGTGATGAGCCCCTCGGTGAACCCCGAGTTCTCGGATTTCAGCCGCGCCTTGAGACGGTCGCCGGCGTTCTCCATCCGCGCATCCAGGCGCGCAAGCTCCCCCAGGATGCCGCCGAAGATCAGGCTGAAGATGAGAATCAGAAAGTCCTCGACCTGCAGGGCCATCTGCACACCCAGCACGAGCGTCGCCAACCCCACCGCCTGAAAGATGATCGCCTTGATGTTCTCGGACAGCCGGTCGCGGACGAGCATGCCGATGACGCTTCCCGTGACGACCGTTGCCGCATTGACGAACGACCCTATCGGCATACTCCCCCCTTGCCTGAACTATCGTGGTTACGGATCTGTAACTTGCGGTTTAGCTGAGATACTTTTAACCACAGATTTTACAGATTACACAGATTTTTTATCTGATGGATAAGCCTCAAACGTTTTCAGATGGATCCGGCGATCAGAATCCGAGCTCTCGCAGGCGCGCCTCGTGATTGCGCCAGCCCGACTTCACCTTGACCCAGAGGTCCAGATAAATGGGGCCGCCGATAAAGCGCTCCAGCTCCTTGCGGGCCACAATGCCCACCTCTTTGAGGCGCTGCCCGCCGCGGCCGATCACGATGGGCTTGTGAGATTCACGCTCCACCCAGATACGGGCCCCGATGTACACCACCCCATTCTCACGCACCTGGTAATCCTCGACCAGCACCGCCAGCGCGTGGGGCACCTCCTCATACATATACTTGAAGAGCGCCTCGCGGATCAACTCCGCGGCGATCTGGTGCTCGGTCTGATCCGTGATCTGCTCGCCGGGATAGTACCGGGGACCCTCCGGCATTCGATCCAGGATGTGCTTCCGGAGAAGCTCAACGTTCGTCCCCTCGAGCGCGCTGGTAGGCATCGAATCGGCGTAGTCGGGAAAGAGCGCCCAGTAGCTCTCGATGCGGGCCTCGGCACGCCGGAGCGGCAGCCGGTCCATCTTGTTGAGGACGAAGATCACCGGACGAGCGCCGCCCTTCTCCTTGAGAATCTCCGCAATCCGCTTATCCTCGGCGGTGGGGCGTTTTGAGACGTCCACGACGAAGAGCAGCAGGTCGGCGTCGGGAATCGCCTCCACCGCCTGCTCGATCATCAGCTCGTTGAGCCGGTGTCTCGGATTCTGGTGAATGCCCGGGGTGTCAATGAAGATCAACTGATAATCCGGCTGCGTCAAAATACCGGTGACCCGGCGGCGGGTCGCCTGCGGCTTGGGCGAGACGATCGCTACCTTCTGTCCGATCAACGCGTTGACCAGGGTGGACTTTCCCACGTTCGGACGCCCGATCAGGGCCACAAAGCCGGAACGATGGCCCTCCGGGAGCGGTTCCTCGTACCAGGGGATCGGCTCCCCGACCTCCGTCTCGGCGGTTGAAGCCGGCGCGCCGCCGGTCTCCGAGAGGAACTGCTCGATCATCGCCTCGGATTCTGCGACCACGCCCTCATCGACATCGGATGCCGGCACATCCGGCATCACATCCGCCACCATCTCCTGCGTATCCTCGTCCTCGGTCGAGGGTGCATCCTCCCGGTGCTGCCCGTTATGCGACGGCTCCACGTCTTGAAGCCCTTCGTTCTCTCTCTCCAGTTCGTCCATTGATTTCCCCCTCAAGGTGATCGGATAGTCCCGAATCGTCGAGGCTATCCCGTCAAAACGATACCCGGCAGCCAGAGCCGGGTCGATGATTTCCGCACTTCCACGAGCAAGGGCTGCATGCCACCGCCCTTGTCGACAATCGATCCTTCAGTATACCACATTCGCAGGATCAAAGGCCGACAGTTTTAGAGAAAGCAGAAAGCGGGAAGTTGCGCATCTCCCCGTTCCCCACTATCATGCACCCGTCGGGTCGAAAGGGACCCGCAAGAACCGAACCCGAATCCACATAGGGGACGGTCGAGGATAGACGAGGCTTTCCAGAGGCGTGCCTCACTCCGGATCAGGAGGAACGATGAATCTCTGCATCTACTGTTCGTCGAGCAATGCGGTGGACACCCGCTATTTTCAGGCGGCGCGACGGGTCGGCAGCCAGCTTGCCGCCCGGGGGGACCACCTGATTTACGGGGGCGCCGATATCGGTCTGATGGGGACGCTGGCCCGGGCGGTCAGCGAGGGCGGGGGGCACGTCACTGGCGTCATGCCCGAGGTGCTGAGCGACAAGCGCATCACCTACGACGCTGCCGACCGGATCATCATCACGCGGGATATGCGCACGCGCAAGGCGACAATGGCGCGCTACGCCGACGCCTTTATCGCGCTTCCGGGCGGCTTCGGGACGCTGGAGGAGCTGTTCGAGACGCTCACGGAGCGCCAGCTCGACATCCATCGGAAGCCCATCGTGATCCTCAACATGCACGGATTCTACGAACCGTTAATCGGGCTCTTCGAGCACATCTACCACGAGCGGTTCGCCCGGCGCGTGGACGATCTCTACTATATCGCGGACGACCCGGACGCGGTTTTCGCTTACCTGGACCGCTATCACGACGACCGTCCCTGAGAGATCCCAGGTCTTTTCCGGGACCCGGCGCAGGCCGGGAGGGCCGCGCACCTTCGGCGCGTTAAGTCCGCGGCGGCCTCCCGCCCCAGACGGAACGCCACGCTATTGACGTCGCGGGTCTTTTCCGGGACCCGGCGCAGGATGGCCCGCTCCCACACCTCCGGATCGGTCTCGAGGTGCGCGGACAGCGCGGCCAACAGCACCGTATTGACGGTGCGCGGGCTCCCGGCCTCCTCCGCCAACGGCAACGCATCGACGGGAATCACCCGACCGGCGCGGTCCCGCAGGCCCGCCAGGACCGCCTCCGCATCCGGATACGCCGCGTCGCCCGCACTCACGGACATGGGCATAATCCTCTGACGATTGACAATCACCGTCCCACCGGGGCTCAGCCAGTCGATCCAGCGGGCCGCTTCCAGCAGCTCAAACGCCATCAACACGTCGACGGTCCCCTGCTCGCAGGTCGGCGACCCGACGGTCGGCGCCCAGCGGATGTGGCTCTCGACCACCCCGCCCCGCTGTGCAAACCCATGCACTTCCGATTTTTTGGCGTCCAATCCCAGATCCAGCCCCACCTGGGCCGCGATATCCGAAGCGGTCAGAATGCCCTGCCCGCCAACCCCTACAAACAGCAGATTCAAGCGCTCAACCATAGTGTCTCCCATCTCTCTATCATTCCGTCGGGTGCCGGCACTCGACGGGCGCACACACTTATGCCTCTTCGGGCGAGATCACGGGCGATATCGCCTCAACCGGGCAGACCTGCATACAGACCGTACAGCCGGTGCAGAGCAGCGGATCGATCGAGGATTTCGCTTTTTGATTGACCTCATAAACCTCGTCGCTCTTGACGATCGCCGGACATCCCACGCGGAAACACGCCCCACACGCAACACACGTCTCCGGATCCACGCGCATCCTCGGCTGCAGATGGAAGTGCGGCGTAAAGACACACGCACCCCGCACAATAACCACCGCAGGCCCGTCCTCGTGCGCCATCCCCCTCCGAAGTGTGCTGTTGACCGCATTCACATCCCAGGCGTTCACCTCCTCCACGAACGCCACCCCCATCGATCGCGCCACGTCGGCGATATCGATCGCCTGCACCTCCGCACCCTGGAGCGTGAGACCGGTACCGGGGTGATCCTGCTGCCCGGTCATCGCGGTAATGCGATTATCCAGGACGACCACGGTGATGGGCGAGCGGTTGTAGACCGCCGAAGCCAGCGGCCCGAGGCCGGAGTGGAAGAACGTGCTGTCGCCAATTGTCGCAATCGCGGCCTCCTGCCCGCCGGCCTGTTTGAATCCGTGGGCCATCCCCACACTGGCGCCCATCGAGATCAGCATGTCGATCGATTCAAAGGGGGGCAGCACGCCCATCGAATAGCATCCGATATCCCCGGCGATGATGGCCTTACGCTTATAGCGCCGAAGATTGTAAAAGAAGGCACGATGGGGACATCCCGGACAGAGCGCCGGGGAGCGCTGGGGAATCTCGACCCCATCCAGGGCGGGCACCCGGGCAGGCTGGGACGCGGATATCAAGCCCGCCTGCTGCGCGCCTTCCCGCACTTTAGCCAGGGTCAGTTCCCCACACATCGGGAATACGTCCTTGCCGTGAGCCACCTCGATGCCGGCAGCCTTTAACTGATCTTCAACAAAGGGGTCCAGCTCCTCCACGACGACCAGGGTCTCGACCTGCCGGGCGAACTCGCGGATGCGTTCGATCGGGAGGGGATAGCTCATCCCCAGTTTGAGAATTGAGACGTGTCCCAGAATCTCACGCACGTACTGATAGGCGATACCGGTCGTGACGACACCGACCTTGCGATCCCCCCACTCGATCCGGTTGAGACCGCGCTCAAACCCCTCAGACGCAGACCACGCCGCGATCTCAACGAGCCGGGCCTCGATCTCGGGGTGGCGCCGTCTCGCGACCGCCGGGATGATCACGCGGCTGGCCTCCGCCCCGCGATCGAAGGGCGGCAGCGGTTCGAAGGTGCGCGCTTCCGGCACCTCCGCCTCTACCACGGACTTGGAGTGGGAGAGACGGGTCGTCGAGCGCAGCATCACCGGCGTCTGGAACTGCTCGCTGAGCTCCAGGGCAATACCCACAAAGTGACGGGCATCCTCGCTGTCGGAGGGATCGACACAGGGGAACTTTCCAAACCGCGCGTACTGGCGGTTGTCCTGTTCGTTCTGAGATGAGAAGGCGCCCGGGTCGTCCGCACTGACCAGAACGAGCCCTCCGTTCACCCCCGTGTACGACACAGACATCAGACTATCGGCAGCCACGTTCACGCCGACGTGTTTCATCGCCGCCAGGGCCCGCGCCCCCCCGAAGGACGCCCCGATGACGTTGTCGAGCGCCACCTTCTCGTTGCTGGCCCACTCGGCCTTGACGCCCGGATAGCGGGCAAAGTTCTCCAATATCTCTGTTGACGGCGTGCCGGGATAGGCCGACGCATATTGCACGCCCGCCTCCCACGCCCCCAGGGCAATCGCTTCATTCCCAGAAAGCAATACCTTCATCTTCAGACCTCCACCCCATCACT
>CAYMAQ010000267.1:0-5419 GCA_964388385.1 uncultured Anaerolineales bacterium
ACGGCGGCGGAGGTAGCGGACGACGAGGCGCGGGCGGCGATTGCGCCGTTGCTGGGTGGAGATGGGTTGCCCCCCTCCGGCCCTTCGGCACCTGTAAATCCCGCAGGTGCCTCCAGGGCGTCCTCCCCCCGACAGGGGGAGGACGGGTCAAGCGCGTTGGAAAGGGGGGAGCGGCGGGCGATCAAGAGTGAGGTGGGCGCGCGGGCGATTCTGGAGCTGCTTGACTGGTATCAGACGCGGTGGGACGAGGCGGAGGATTTCAAGCAGGATCTGATCGATCTGCTGGACGCGTCGAAGTTCGGCGACCACGCATACACGCCGTATGAGGTCTACCTCAAGACGCTCTACACCTACTTCCGCGACGAGTTGGAGGGCGACGGGCCGCTGCCGGGCACCCGCTCCGCCGTGGAGCTGACCCGCTTCCAGGAGGACGCGGTCAGGCGGGCGCGCCGCATCCTGGCCCGCTACGACGGCGTGATGATCGCCGACTCGGTGGGGCTGGGCAAGACCTGGATCGGCAAGAAGCTGCTGGAGGACACGGCCTACCACCGCCGCCAGAAGGCCCTGGTCGTCTGCCCGGCCTCGCTCCGGGAGATGTGGCGGGGCGAGCTGCGGGAGGCCGCCATCCCCGCCGAGATCCTCTCCCAGGAGATGCTGGGCCGCGAGGAGGTCGGGCTCCGCCCCTACCGGGACGTCGACGTGATCCTCATCGACGAGTCCCACAACTTCCGCAATCACCGCACCCACCGCTACGACAACCTGGAGCGCCTGATCGGCGCCAACGGCGGGCGCGGGCGCGACGGCGAGCGCAAGAAGATCATCCTCCTCACCGCCACGCCCATCAACAACACGATCTTCGACCTCTACAACCAGATCATGCTCTTCGCCCAGGGCGACCGGGCCTACTTCGCCGGGGCCGGCATCGGCGACCTGCGCCGCTTCTTTTTGGAGGCGCGGCGGCGGGCCGGCGGCAGCGGCGACGGCGTCTCCCTCGGTGAGACGGCGGCGCTCTTCAACCTGCTGGAGGAGGTCGTCATCCGCCGCACCCGCCCCTTCATCCGCCAGGCCTACCCCCGGGCCACCATCCGCGGCGAGCCGATCCAATGGCCCACCCGCCGGCTGCGCCGGGTGAGCTACGACCTGGAGTCGACCTACGCCGGGATCTACACGGACGTGGTCGCAGGGGTCGAGAGGCTCCACCTGACGCCCTACAACCTGGAGGCCTACAAGCGCACCGGCCTGGAACGGGACGAGATGGAGCTGGGCCGCCAGGCTGCCCTGGTGGGGATCTTCAAGACGCGGTATCTCAAGCGCTTCGAGTCGAGCGTCGCCGCCTTCCGGATCAGCATCCGCCGGGCCCTCACCTTCCTGGAGACCTTCCGCGCCCTGCTGGCGGAGGACAAGCTGCTGGACAGCGCCACCTTCCACCACGCGCTCCGCACCCTCGATCGCGAGGGCGAGGACGGCGGCGTGGGCGACCAGGTCGAGGCGTTCGACGCCACCGCGGAGACCCGCGCGATGATGGAGGAGCTGCCCGAGCTCGACCCGACCCAGTACGACCTCCGGCGGATCGAGGACGATCTCGCGGCGGACGTCGCCGCCATGACGCGCATCTGGGAGCGGATCGAGGGGATCACGCCGGCCCGGGACGCCAAGCTCGCGCGGATCAAGGCGCTCCTGAGCGGCGACCTGCGCGGCGAGAAGGTGCTCCTCTTCACCTACTACAAGGACACCGCCCGCTACCTCTATCGCGAGCTGGTCGAGGACGGGGCCTTTATGGACGCTGCGGACGGGCCCCGCATCGCCCGGATGGACGGCGACGTCGCGCCCCAGGATCGGGAGCCGCGCGTGGCCCGCTTCGCGCCCGTCGCCAACGACCGCCCCGAGCTGGCGGGCACCGAGCGCGAGATCGACGTGCTCGTCTCCACCGACGTGCTGAGCGAGGGCCAGAACCTCCAGGACTGCGGGCAGCTCGTGAACTACGACCTCCACTGGAACCCCACGCGGATGGTCCAGCGCGCCGGGCGCATCGACCGGATCGGGTCGGACTTCGAGACCCTCTGGATCACCAACGTCTTTCCCGAGGCCGGGCTCGAACGGCTGCTGGGGCTGGTCGAGCGCCTGAACCGCAAGCTCGAGCAGATCGACCGGGCCGGGCTCCTCGACGCCAGCGTCCTCGGCGAGACCGTCCACCCGCGCAACTTCAACACCCTGCAGCGCATCGCCGACGAGGACGAGACCGTCCTCACCGAGCTCGAGGCCGAGGCCGACCTGGTGAGCAACGAGTTCCTGCTGCTGGCACTGCAGGAGGCGCTGGAGCAGGGCGAGGTCAACGTGGCGGACCTGCCCGACGGCATCCACTCCGGGCGGGCGTACGAGGGCTACCGCGGGCTCTTCTTCTACTTCACAGCGCCCGGCGACGGGGACGACGAGGCTTTGCACCACTATTGGCGCTACTATGATTTGACCAGCGACCGGATCCTCGACAACCGGTACGAGATCGCTGCCCTGATCCGCTGCGGCAGGGACGAGCCCCGGGTGATCGGGCAGGCGGACGTCTTCGCGATCCAGGCGCGCGTCGTCGACGACGTCCTGCGCAGCGTCCAGCACCGGCAGGCGGTCGCCGCCGCCCCGAAGATCCTGGACCCGCTCCAGCAGACGGTCGCCACGGTGCTGCAGCAGCAGCGGAACAACCCGGCGGTCGCCTGGCGCGCGGTCAAGCAGGGGCTCAAGGCCCTGCGCATTCCGCTCTCGGGCGCGTACCTGCGCGACCTGCGCGAGGCTTACGAGGCCTACGGTCGGGACGGGGACGTCGCGGCGCTGCTCGAGGCGGTCCGGACGCTGGACGCCGCCGAGCCGGAGCCGGCACCGGCAGACTATGCTCCCCGCCCCCTCACCCGCGACGACCTCCATCTCGTCTGCTGGGAGTACGTCTGGTAGATAACGATCTGAAGCATTTTCTTCGCGCTGGGTAATGCCTCGCATTGTGTTTGACACTTAGCGTAATACGCTATATAATATTCATATGATCAGGTCATTCAAAGACAAAGAGACCCAAAAGGTTTTTGCGCGTACTCGCTCTCGAAAGCTACCACCCACCATTCAGCAGACGGCTTATCGAAAACTCAGGATGATCAATAACTCGATGAGCCTGAATGACCTACGCATTCCACCCGCGAATAGGTTAGAAAAACTTAGAGGAGGTCGGGAGGGGCAGTACAGCATTCGCATTAACAACCAATGGCGAATTTGTTTTGAATGGCTTGACGGTGATGTCTATAATGTTGAGATTACAGATTACCATTAGGAGGGTAAGGTGAGTATGAGGGAGAAGAAGCTAGCGCCCGTTCATCCAGGGGAAGTGTTACTGGAAGAATTCTTAAAGCCAATGAATCTGAGTCAAAATCGCCTCGCCATCAGCATCGGCGTGGATGCCAGGCGCATTAATGAGATTGTACATGGTGATCGGCGCGTCACGGCGGATACTGCTTTGAGATTATCACGGTTCTTTGGAAACTCAGCCCAGTTCTGGATGGGTCTACAGAGCGATTATGATTTGGATGTTGCTGGAGATGAATTAGGCGATCGCTTGGAACGCGAGGTTCAGGAGTATTCGGTTGTATCCTCATAACTCACACGCTAAGTTTTACTGCGTTGATTATCGCGGTTGCGCTGCGGTTCGATGTCCGTAGACCCCCATCCATGATCAGGAATCTGGAGGAAGGGAAACGCGTACGTAACAGCGCATAAACCAAATGCTTGACACCGGGTCTTTCAAGACACGCCCTCAGCAAAAACCAACGCAGCCGAATTTCCCCCCACCTGCTCCCTGAAATTCCCCTTCGGATGGTGTATAGTAAGAGCACAACGCTAACAACACACGGATCATCGCACGCCCGAATACGAATGCATCGGCATCCCCGACCTTCGACGGGCAAGGTAGGACTGTCTTTTTGCGAAACAAACCCATTTTCACGATACCCATCGATCACAGAATACATGGTGGCTAACCCATCCCCAAAAGAGAAAGCAAGGTATAATAAAAGATGATATTGCTGATTGATCACCCGAATAGTTTAGGGAATGGGCTATGCTGACAAAAGAAGAGGTCACGAGGATTTTACAGGAAAATCTAGCCACTATGACCGCAGAGTACGGCGTGAAGCGGATTGGCTTCTTCGGCTCTTATGCCAAGGATACACCCGCGGAGACAAGTGATATTGACCTCGTAGTGGATTTTAACCGCCCGATAGGCTTCCGTTTTGTCGAGTTCGTCGAATATTTGGAAGGCCTTCTCGGCAAGCCCGTTGACGTCCTCCCCCCCGCCGGTATTGAGGCAATCCGGATTGAGCGGGTCGCTCGGAACATCCGAGAGAGCACAATCTATGTCTAGAAGAGCAGACGTCGACTTCCTTGAAGATATCCTCGAAGCAATAAGCCGCATACAGCGATATTGTCAGACACCTGAACCGATGACGTACGATCAATTCCGGTCAGATATCAAAACTCAAGACGCCGTTGTTCGAAATATGGAAATCATCGGCGAAGCAACCAAGCACCTATCTCTTGCATTGAGAGAGCGTCACCCTGAGATACCCTGGAAAGGTATGGCGGGGATCAGGGATAGACTGATCCACCACTATTTCGGCGTTAATCTTGACATCGTATGGGATATCGCAAACGTCGAGGTTCCTTTATTGGAGTCACAGATCAAAGGGATTCTTCGGAACGAAATTCAATGATTCAAGTGTTGTGCGCAGAGCTGATAGCTTGGTGCTGGTTGCACGGCAATCCACTCGGAGCACGAGGGACGGCGAGCGACCTTCAGGTCACGACACCCGGTACCGCTCAATCAGCCCCTCATCCCACGTGATGCCCAGGCCCGGCGCATCGCTCATGGTAATAAACCCGTCCTCCCGGAAGTCGACCGGCCCCATCAGGGTGTTCTTGAACGCGGTGGGGTAGTTCTCCGTGATCAGCCCGTTCTCCACCGCTGCCACACAGCACGACCCGATGTTCGGATTGCCGCGTGCCGCCCATGTACATCTTATCCCAGAGATAGCCGATGCGCAGCGGATCCTCGCCGACGAGTTTGCCCTTGAGCGGGCCCAAAATGATCGCGCGGGCGACGCGTGACGCGCTGCACGGCGCCATCCCGACGACGCCCTCGTCGGTGGTGATCTCAATACGACCCCGACGCTGGCCCGTCGTGCGGATGATCGAGTTCCAGAACGGGGTCTCCAGGTCGCCCAGATCGACGACGGTGAGGGTGATATCCGTGATTTTCATTGATCGACTCCTTTCGAAGGACAGTGCCGGGGATCTCGAGATCCCCGGCACTGTCGTGCACACATATGTCTACGTTCAACGACCGCCGCCCGCACAGGCGCAGGCGCACGCACAGCCCGCGCACGCGCAG
>CAYMAQ010000268.1:0-1842 GCA_964388385.1 uncultured Anaerolineales bacterium
GTCACGTGGATGCCAGCACGTCCCAGGTTCCGCACGAAATCCTGGAACTCTGCGATCACCGCATCCCGCCCGGGAAGCGCCAGGTGGATCTTATCCGACTTCGCGATATCGTAACTGCCCACGTTATACAGAGTCAGACCCGCGTCCTCCACTCGCTCCCGAAGCCGGACCAGGGACTCATAATCTCGCTGATCCTCACGGACCCAGGTATAGACGTGACCGACGCCCAGCTCTCTGGCAAACTGAAGCTGATCGGATGCTGCGTCGGGTCCAATCCGAACTGATAGTTTAGGTCGTCTCATCACGCACTCCTCCATTGTCATTCTTGGTTTAGTAAACGTGTCGAATACCGTCAAAATCCCGCAGGATCGGATCGTCCAACCGTACCATATGCTCGCGCATCTGCTCAATCAGCGAGGTCTGGATCTCCGCGGCTTCCGGACGATCGAAGAGGTTGTCGAGCTCCCATGGATCGTGCTCCAGATCGTAGAGTTCGCCGATATCGGCGTGATTATAGACGAACTTGTGCGTGCGGGTTCGAATGATCCGCTGCTCGTAACGGAAGAGCTGGGCAAAAAATTGAGCGTACACACTATCCCGTCCGGTGGGAGTATCCTCCCCGCGTAGCTGCGCCAGGATGCTTCGGGTATCCGGTACGTCGGGCAACGGACGACCTGCCATCTCGAGGAAAGTGGGGAAGAGATCCTGAAGATAGACAAACTCATCGCAGACACCGCCCGGCGACACGTTCCCAGGATGAACCGCCACCATCGGCAGCCGGTAGGTCTCTTCGTAAGCAAAGGGGCCCTTCTCGATCAGCCGGTGTGCCCCCATCGCGTCACCGTGATCGGTGCCGAAGATAATCAATGTCCGTTCCGCACATCCCAGGGCATCCAACTCTGCCACGATCCGCCCCACCAGATCGTCGATCATCGTGACGTATCCCCAATACCGGGCCACGATCTCCCGCCAGCGCTCCCAGCCGCCCGCCGAGAGCCCCCAGTATCGCTCGACGAGCTGCTGCACGAACGGCTTGCGCTCCCAGTCCTCCCGGAAGCTGGGCTCCTCTGGAATACGGCTGGGATCGTACATCGAATAATACGGCTCGGGGACGAGACACGGCGTGTGCGGTCCCCAGAAGTTCGCCCAGATGAAGAAAGGAGAGCCGTCCTCATCCCGCCGGGCCTGCATCCTGCGCAGCAGATCGATGGTGTCCTCCGCCACCATAGCCTCGAAGCTCGACTCCACACTTCCGGATTGCAGTGCGTACATCTCCTGCCCCTGTTTGCCCGGATTGTCGCCATAGTGAGCTTCCAGCACCCTCGGGATCTCATAGCCGTGATCCTCCAAGTAGCGCTCGTAATGTTTTGTGGCCCCCCGACTATCGGCAGCCGGCCCAAAGCGCAGGCCGTCCACCAAACCCTTGTAGACCGGATAGCCGTACCCCGGGAAATTCTTCCCCTCGAACCCGTAATCAGTGGGGACCTTGGGATCGTCCACGTGCCACTTGCCGGCATAGCCTAACTGATAACCGGCCTGCCCGAGTTCCGATGCCAGGTTGGGCACCTCTGAGTTGAGTCGCTCGCTGTTGACCCGCACGTGATTTTTGTGGGGATACAGTCCCGTGAAAAGCGCGGCACGAGAGGGCGAGCACGGCATTGCATAGGTATACGCCCGATCAAAGCGCACACCCTCTTGGGCCAGGCGGTCGATGTTGGGGGTGCGACAGATTTCGGCCCCATAGCATCCCAGCGTGTCGTACCGGTGTTGATCGGTGAGGATCAAAAGGATATTGAGCCGATCTTCGTCCTGCTGCGCCATAAACGCCTCCTTCAAAGAAAT
>CAYMAQ010000268.1:1942-5373 GCA_964388385.1 uncultured Anaerolineales bacterium
GATGTATGGGGGGATACATCAATGAGAACGTTAAGAAAGGAGCAACTATGAGTATTAAGAAGCAGTTTTTGAAGACGCGTCCCGTGTGTAAAGTGACGTTCAGAGTCGAGAAAGAAAGAGTTGAGGCCCTCAACGCCGAATCCATTCACCTCGTTGGCGACTTCAACGACTGGGACGAGACCGCCACTCCGATGATGCACCTGAAGAAAGGGGATTTCAAGGCGATCCTCGACCTGATGATCGACGACGAATATGAGTTCCGTTATCTGGTCAACGGTGAGACCTGGGTCAACGAGGAAGACGCCGACAAAACAGTTGAGACCGAGTATCCCGGAGCCGAGAACTCCGTGATCGTCACCTGACGCCGTCACCTGACGCAGCGTCAGGTGACGCATTCTTCATCGAAGAAACGGGGTCAAACCGAAGTTGGCCTCGCTCCGTAACGATCGGGGCGAGGCTTTTTCTATCTCACGTACGGCGCCGTGTCAACTCTGCACGGACGTCATCCAGGGCCAGATCCCGGCTGGCTAACAAAACCAGCAGATGATAGACGAGATCGGCGGATTCCTCCACCAGCCGCCTGTCGCTCTGGCCCTTGCCGGCGAGCATGACCTCCATCGCCTCCTCCCCCACCTTCTTGAGCACCTCGTCCCCCCCGGCGAGCAAAGTCGCCGTATACGATCCGGGGGTCGGGTTAGCTTTCCGATCGAGAATCACGGCAAAAAGCTCATCAAAAATATCGATATCATTCACGTCTCCGACTCCTGAGTCTCATCGTGGTCCACCCTCTCCCAGGCCTTCCGAAAGAAACAGCTCGTCTCGCCGGTGTGGCAGGCAGGTCCCACCGGATCGACCTTCACGAGCAGGGTATCCCCGTCGCAATCCATCCAGATCTCCCGCACCCGCTGGAAGTGACCTGACGTCGCACCTTTGTGCCATAGCTCCTGGCGGCTCCGGCTCCAGAAGTGGGCCTCACCCGTCTCTTGGGTCAGATGCAGAGCCTCCGCGTTCATCCAGGCGACCATCAGAACCTGCCCGGTCTCCGCGTCCTGCAGCACCGCCGGAATCAGGCCCCGCGCATCAAACTTCAGTTTCTCCTCCATAAACCCTCCTCGCCGGTCCCAGTGCCGGGGACTTCTGCAGTACGAAGTCCCCGGCACTGGGACCTCTCAACTTCGAGAATCCCGCACCACAATTCCCTGATCCCTCAGATACTCCTTGACCTCCTCGATGCTCAACACGCGATCGTGGAACAGAGAGGCTGCCAATGCAGCATCCGCCCGGCCCTCGGTCAGCACCTCGGCAAAGTGAGAAAGCGCCCCGGCGCCGCCGCTGGCGATCACCGGCACCGAAACGGCATCTGCCACAGCGCGGGTGAGCTCGAGATCGTAACCGGCCAGCGTACCGTCCCCATCCATGCTGGTGAGTAAAATCTCACCGGCTCCCAGCTCGACGCCTTTCGCGCACCACGTCACCGCGTCCAACCCGGTGGCGATCCGCCCGCCGCTGATATACACCTCCCACCGCGGAGGATCCTCTGAAATCCGCTTCGCGTCCACCGCCATCACGATGCACTGACTGCCGAACCGCTCGGCGCCCTTGGTGAGAATCTCCGGTGTGCGCACGGCAGCCGAGTTGATGCTCACCTTGTCGGCACCCGCCAAAAGCATGGCGCGCACGTCCTCGATCGTCCGCACGCCGCCGCCGACGGTAAAGGGCATGAAGACCTCAACAGCGACCTGGCGCACAACCTCGATCATCGTCCGCCGTCCCTCGTGCGTCGCCGAGATGTCCAGAAAAACCAGCTCATCCGCACCCTGCGCATCGTAGATCCGGGCTTGCTCCACCGGATCCCCGGCATCACGAAGATTGACAAAGTTGACTCCCTTGACGACCCGTCCCTCTTTCACGTCGAGACAGGGAATGATCCGTTTGGCTAACATCGTTAGACTCCTCTCAACTTACTCACGCAGCAGCGCTTCAAGATCAATCTGCCCCTCATAAAGCGCCCGACCGATAATCACACCGGATAATCCTGCGTCCCGCACCCGCGTCACATCGGCAGCCGAAGCCACACCCCCGGAGGCGATCACCCGCAGACCGGTCGACGCAGCCAGCGCAGCAGTCGCTGCCACATTGACCCCGCTGCCCATCCCATCCCGGGAGACGTCGGTGAAGATCAACCACCGCCCTCCCATAGCCGCCCATTGCTCTGCAAGGTCCGCCGCCTGAACGTCGGTGGCATCCTGCCATCCCCGGATCTTGACAATCCCATCCTCCGCATCGACGCCAACGGCGACACGATCCGGACCGTACCGCTCCAGGGCACTCCGGACCATGGCTGGGCGCTCCACCGCGGCAGTGCCGATCACCACACGGTCCACGCCCAGGTCAAAGGCCATCTGGATAGACGCCATATCCCGTAAGCCTCCCCCGAATTGCACCCGCGCCGGCGACTCCAGGATCGATCGTAGCGCCTGCTGATTGAGCTCCCCGGACTCCCCGAACGCCCCATCCAGATTTACCACGTGGAGCCAGGTCGCACCGGCATCACACCACCGTTTGGCGACGCGGCGAGGATTCCGAGCGTACGATGTCTCACGATCTGGATCGCCCTGCGCTAACCGCACCACCCGCCCCTGCCGCAGGTCAATGGCGGGATAAACGGTAAATTCATGCATTCGACTCACCCGTCCCTCCTGAAGTTAACCATAGATGATCGCCTCACGAGGAAGCGATCGCACCCTACCTAGCCGTGTTCAACAAAACTGCGCAGGAGCGCCAGCCCCACCCCCTGGCTCTTCTCCGGGTGGAATTGCACCCCATACAAACGTCCCCGCCCCACAACCGATGGGAAATCCGACCCGTAGTCTGTGACAGCCAGGGTATCTTCAGGTCGGGCCTGACAGGAGAAGCCGTGGTTGAAGTACGCCCATGCGCCATCAGGCAGCGCGTCAAGGATCGGCACCGTCTCCACCGGCCGAATCTGGTTCCAACCGGTGTGCGGCACCTTATACTCGGAAGGAAGATTGAATCGCACGACCCGACCCGGGAGCAATCCCAGTCCTGAATGCCCCCCTAACTCCTCGCCGTAGTCGAACAAGACCTGCATCCCCACACAGATACCCAGAAACGGCACGTCCTGCGCCACGACCTTATGGATCACCGGGATCAGCCCCAGCCGATTCAGACTGGTCATGCAGTCGCCAAAGGCTCCCACCCCCGGCATCACGACCTTCTCCGCACCGTTCACCACCTCCGGGTCGTCGGTGACGGCCACGTCAGCACCGACGGCCATCAGCGCCTTGTGAACCGACCGTACGTTCCCGGCTCCATAGTCGATCAACGCAATCATCATAACACCCCCTTGGTCGACGGCACCCGGTCGCCGCGCCGGGGATCCTTGCGGGTTGCGGCGTCCAGTGCCCGTC
>CAYMAQ010000269.1:0-3358 GCA_964388385.1 uncultured Anaerolineales bacterium
TCGAGGATGACGTTACAGTAGGGACAGACAGCAGGGTCGTTGACCACCTGGATCTCCTCCAGTTGGGTGACCCATCGGTTCATCAAGGTGCCGGGCGTCAAGAGGTAGATCGGGCCCTTGTCGGGCTCGGCCTCAGCGATCCACTCTCCCCCGCTTTTCAGCGCAACGATGGCATCCTCAGCGTGGATCTTGGCGACAATGCGTTTCTCGCCCTCCGCGGAGACGGCGATAAGATGGCTGTATTCCCCCACCTCTGCCTTCTCGAAGATCACTTCGAGCGGGACGCCGCTCCAAGAGCCCGTGATCTCATCGGTCCTCAACGCCGGCTTGACCACGAGGTCGTCCAGTTGCGTTTGGGTCATCCTGACGAGTTCTGCGTATCGCAGTTTGAGCGGGTCTCCGACCTCGCCGGTGATCGCCAGGCGCCATTGAATCTTTGGGGCCTCGGTGCCACAGCTTGTCAAAATGATCATAAGACTGAGGCTGAGTAAAAAAAGACGGGTGATCTGTATCCATCGGCTCTTTGTTTTCATAGGTTCCGGTCCTTAGGCGTGAGTAGCGTAGACCATAGCATAGTTGGCTTTAGAAACAATGCCGCTAAGACGGTGATTAACTATTGACCGATCAATAGTATAATGGTTTCGTTATACGTTGGTAGCCAACTCTATCTTCACACGTAAAGGAGCTTCTGGGGCATGACCTACTCCTATGTTCGATATGATCTTGAAGATCGCTATGTGCACAACTGGCTCATTGCCGGTCCTCAAGAAGTGCCGGTAACAAACTCCGAGGGCTTGAGTGGAGACGCTCTCAAACGGAAGGTCGTCGAGGTAAATTATAGTCCGCAATTAGGGATCACCGAGCAGCCGGTGGAACCCGGGCCGTCTGAGGATGGCTGGTTTACGGTGGGGGATTATAAGGGGCGCTGGTCCTACTATCGTTGTAACGAGGATCATCTCGTCGATCTCAGCGCGTTTTATGCTCAACCACGCTATGTACGGGCTTGGGCGTACACGCAAGTGGTGGTCCCGGAGGCGGTGGCGTTCGAGTTTGTCCTTACCAGCGTCGGCCCGGCGGACGTTTGGATCAATCAGGAGCACGTGCTTCGTCAGGAGGATTTCTACACCCAGGGCATAGGCAGCATCTCCTTTACGATATCCCTGTCGGAAGGCCGAAATGATGTCCTGGTGCGCTTCGAGCAGGTCGCCGCACGAGCGTGCACCCAGGTGATGGCGCTGAAGGTGGTGGGTGCCTCAGATGCGGACAAGAATTGTGTCGTCAGCATCCCGACGACGATCGAGAACGTCGAGCGGCGGAATGAGCTCGAGCATACGTACCAACAGGCGTTCCTGGATCAGAAGATCTACGATCGCGAGGATATTATCGTGCTGCATTGGCCCAAGGGGTTCACCAAGGCACGGAATACGGCTTTTCGGTTTCAAAGTCCTGCCGGTGAGATCTACGCCGAAAAGTGGGAGCTGAATCGGGCGGCGGAACAGACGCCGATCGGGCGCGGCTATGAGTTCGTGGAGGGTCCCAAAAGTATCACGCTGATGCCCCAACCGTCGGAGTACCATGTTAAGGAGATGCGCATCCGCCGGCATATCCCACTGTGGAACGTGGGGAACCACCGTTACATCGATGGGCCGGAGGGTGTCTTTCAGGATCGTCGGGTGGCGGCGCTGTCCGAAGCGGCACGGCGGGACGGCTATCTTTTCGGGGAAATTGCGAAGATGGCGATCCAATGGTGGGACCGGATTGATAGCCAGGTCATCGAGGACGCAATTGTTCGGGTTCAGCGACGGGACGCGGGCAGTGTCGTCGATCTGGTGGGCTTGCTGGGGATGATGCTGCGGTACGGCGAGCACGAGTCGTTCCCGGAGACGCTCCCCGAGATCCTGGAGGACGCGATTCTCGGATACCGCTATTGGGCTGACGAAGCGGGCTATGATGCGATGGACTTCGACTCGGAGAGCCGAAGTCTCCTCTTCCATACGTGTGAGGTGCTGGTGGGCCAATGCTATCCGGACCGGATCTTCACCAACGTCGGGGAGACGGGCACGTGGCACCGGGAAAAAGGTGAGGCGCGGGCGTTGGCATGGCTGCGGGCCCGGGCGACTGGTGGCTTCGAGGCGTGGAATTCGGGGGCCTCGTTCGAGGAGATCCTGATAGCGCTTGCGCACCTGGTGGAGTTTGCCGAGAGCGACAGCCTCTGGGAGATGGCGTCTGTGATGATGGACAAGATCTTCTTTGCGATGGGGGTGAACTCCTTCAAGGGAGTGCTGGGGTCCAGCCAGGGCGAGGTCCAGTCGCCCTCCGTCACGAGCGGGCTTCTCCAGCCGACCGCCGGCATCAGCCGGTTGATGTGGGGGATGGGGATTTTCAACCATCACGTCCGGGGTGCGGTCAGTCTGGCGTTGATAGAGAACTATGGATTTCCGAGGCTCGTCCAGGCGATCGCCCTGGATCAGCCGGAGGAGGTGTGGAGCCGCGAGCGCCATGGACCGGCCTCCCCGGATCGCGAGGTCAATATCGCGACCTATAAAACGCCCGACACGATGCTCTCCTCGGTCCAGGATTACCGCCCCGGCGAACCGGGTACTAACGAACACGTCTGGCAGGCTACCCTCGGCCCGGCGGCGCTTACGTTCGCGACGCATCCGGCGTGCTCGAACGAGAACCCGGCGTTCCAACCCAACACGTGGGTGGGCAACGTGGTCCTGCCCCGGGTCGCCCAGTGGAAGGACGCGCTCATCGCGGTCCACCGGCTGGGCGAGGACGATTGGATGGGGTTCACCCACGCTTACTTCCCCGCCTATGCCTTCGACGAACACGATCTCGACATCAATGAGGCGGGCGTCAGCTGGGCCTTCGCCCGGAAAGGGGACGGCTATTTCGCGTTGGCGGCTGCCCAGGGATTGAAGGCTCTGTGGACGGGGCCGCAGGCTTTCCTGGAACTGCGTTCCTACGGCGCGAGAAACGTTTGGGTCTGCCAGATGGGTCGCGCGGCGGAGGACGGGGATTTCGAGGCGTTCAAGGCGAAGGTTCTCACGCTGCCTCTCGAGTTTGAAGCGGGGGGTGTGACGTTCACGACGCTGCGCGACGAGACGTTGGCGTTCGGATGGGGGGGGCCTTTCCTACGCGACGGCGAGGAGGAGCCGCTGTCCGGCTTTGACCATTACGAGAATCCGTATGCCACCACGCCGTTCCCCGCCGAGCAGATGGATATTCAGTTCTCGGGGCAGGTTATGCGGCTTCATCTGGCGGGGGAGCCGGACTCGGAGGACTGAGGTCGACGCAGTTCAGGGTGATTGGCTGGCGTTCGTGATCAGGGGTGGTGACGTTTTTTGTCGCCGCC
>CAYMAQ010000269.1:3458-5339 GCA_964388385.1 uncultured Anaerolineales bacterium
GCGTTCTGCGCGGGGGATGGGTGTTGGTGGGTGTGTTTGTGAGTGCCTCGCACTGCTCGCTTAGTCGAGGCCGAGGTAGCGGAAGTGTTGGAAGGTGACCTCGCCGTCTCCGGCTGCGTAGAGGGCCACCGCGAGTCCGGTGATGCAGGAGACTTCGGAGCCCTTGTCAAACGTATGCCAGGTCTCGCCGTCGCCGCTGTAGAAGAGGGCCACGTCGTGGTGCAGGTTCCTGATCTTGAGGAAAAGGTGGCTGCCCTTGAAAGGGGCGTCGGCATGCGGACGCCCGCGCCAATAGGTGACGGCCCGCCCGCGCCTGAGCGCCGCACCGGCGAAGGCGCGCTGGCTGTCGGTCCCGAGCAGGAGGCCTGCCTCGGCGGTATCCGGGCAGGTGATCTCGACCTGGATCTCATAGGCGTGGTTGACGGGCTTGCATGCCAGCAGGGCGGCGTCGGTCGGACCATCGCCGTGGGTGCCCATCCGCAGGGCTCCGCCGCCGGACCGGACCACGGTGGCCCCGCTGCCGCGGTCCCAGTCGCGCCACTGGAGGCCGAGGTTTTCGTCCTCGAAGTCGTCGGAGAGGGGAAGCCCGTGGGGCACCGGCTCGCCGGCGGGCTTGGGCAGCAGCCCCTCGGGGGAGAGGTCGCTGACGGGCCAGCCATCCTCGGTCCAGCGGACGGGCAGCAGGAGCGTCTGGCGTCCGAGGGTGCGGATGCCGTTCTCATAAGCGTGGTACATCTGCCACCAGTTGCCGTCGACGTCGTCGATGAGGGTGGAGTGGCCCTGGGACCACCAGCGCTCCCTGCGGCTGCGGGTGCGGATGAGCGGGTTGTAGGGGGAATTATCCCAGGGGCCGAGGGGGGAGGTCGCCCGGGCGACGACGGACATATGGCTGGTGGCGGGGCCGGCGGTGCCGCCCTGGGCGGAGATTAGGTAGAAGAACTCGCCACGCTTGACGAACTTGGGACTCTCCAGGCAGAAGCACTCGACGATCCACGCATCGGGGTAGGGCCAGCCATCGTAGACGGAGCGGGGTTCGCCGGTAAGACGCAGGCCGTCGGGGGCGAGGGGGGCGACCACGCCCTGATTGACGTAGAGGTAGCGGTTGCCCTGGTCGTCGGCGACGTGACCGGGGTCGATATAGCCGTCGAGGTGCAGGTCGATCGGATCGCTCCACTGGCCCACAGGATCCTCGGCGGTGCACACGACGTTCTTGAAGACACGACCGCCGTCCGGGCGGGATTGAACGAGGGGCAGATAGAGATAAAAGAGATCCTCGTAATGGATGAGCTCCGGGGCCCAGACGTCACCGACGTAGTCGGGCAGCACGTAAGCCAGGGGCTCCCAATTCACGAGATCGCGGGAGTGCCAGATCAGGGCGTTGGGGGTGCCGTGCCCGCTGTGGGTCAGATAGTAATCCGCACCCACCCGCACGACGGAGGCATCCGCGTGGTTGCCTGCGACAATCGGGTTCCGGTAGGTCCCGTTGCCCAGGTCCGGCTGAGGCTGGCGTTCATGCTTTGCTGTTGTTTGAGACATTGTCGACTCCTTGTGTGTCCTTCATGCATACTGCTTCTGTTTTCGACCGACTTGACAGGGTTTCAGGGTTCTGCTACATTGTACTTACATACAGCTTTTCGGGTGTCAGACAATCATCCTCCTATCGACGACGCCTCCTGCGTTTGGCGTCCGGAAAGCGTAATTTGTCCTTTCCAGTCCAATCAGTATACTTTCACCCAATGGTTATAGGAGACTTCCGTATATTGACATCACAATACAACCATGTTACAATATTGTCAATTAATTGGCATGCCACATTCCGTTTTTGGATGTGGTTGGGTCGTTTCTCAGACTGTTTTTCTGCATACTCGTCCGTGTGTGTGT
>CAYMAQ010000270.1:0-5338 GCA_964388385.1 uncultured Anaerolineales bacterium
TTCTCGTCATTCCGAATCTCCCGACACGCGGGACAGACGCCGAACAACTGCAGCAGGTGATCCTCGATCCGGTACCCCGTGAGGGCCTCCACGCGCGCCACGAGGGGCGCGAGATCGTCCCGGCCCAGGAACTCCGTCGAGCGCCCGCAACGCTCGCAGATCACGACGTGCCGGTGACCGGGCTGGGTAGGGAGATAGCCATGGCATCCATCACTCAGGTGCACGCGATGCGCGATTCCAAGGTCCTCGTAGAGATCGAGGGTCCGGTAGACGGTGACCAGTCCCAGATTCGCATGGTACGGTTGGGCCGCCTCCAGGATCTCCTTGGGGATCATGGGGACGTCCGTCTCAAGCAGGGCGCGCATCACGGCCCTGCGCGGTTCGGTAATGCGACAGTTCGCCTCGGACAGCTTGTCTTCCCAGTACGTCATGTGAATCCTCTATTGAAAAACATTTTCAGTAAGTATTATAAAGACTTATCTGGGAAATGTCAAGAGGGAATCTATGAATTGCGGACCGGGGGACTTCGTCCCCCGGTCAGGGCGGTCTGCATGAAGAAGTGAGGTGAGGGTGTCAACCCAGCCGGTCGACGAGCGCCTCCGCATCCCGTCGGACCCGGTCGAGGTCGTCCGCGTCAGGACGCCCACGGATGTCGCCGAGCCGACCCTGCGTGCTGGCATCCTCCCGCCCGTGGAACTCCCCGACCACGTACCAGGCGTCGACCACGGGAATCCCCAGGTGCTCGAAGAACTGCCCGGCGTATTCACCGGCGGGGGTCGCCTCCCGGATCCCGGTATGGGGTCCGGAGTAGGTGCAGACGATCAACGCCCGGGCCTTGGACCGGGGCGGCGCGCCGAGTCGAACCCACCCCTGACGGCGGTATTTGTCGAAGAGTCGGTTGAGAAAATCATCGACGGGCTTGGGCGGCGACCACCGATAAGAGGGAAATCCCAGGCAGATCAGGTCGTAGGCCGTGAGATCTACGTCGCTCGTGCGCTCGATACGCGCCAGGGAGACATCCGCACCGCCGCGCTCCAATCCCTCCGCCAGCGCCCGTGTGACCTTCTCCGTATTGCCGGTTTGCGACCAATAGAGTACGAGTGCGTCCATCATCGTGCCTCCTTGTGCGCCTGCGCGCGACACCACGTCAGGCTTGACGCCAGATGATCCCGCATCTCGTCATCCGGGCAGCCCGCCTCCAGCCCAGCCGGTGACAGCTCCAAGGTGACCGCGCCGCGGTAATCGGACGCGGCAAGCGTGGCGAGCAGGGTGCCCAGATCGAGATGTCCGACCTCCGGACGCCGGTGCTCCCGCCCGTCGAAGTTGCTCAGATGGACGTGCTTGACCCTCGCTCCCCAGATTGCGTAGACCGTCGCAGGGTCCAACCCCCAGGTACCGAGGTGTGTGGTATCCATCGTCACGGACTCGAAACGGGTGAAGGCCTGGACGGTATTCCAATAGAACGCGTTCCACCGTCGTCCCAGGGTCCGTCGGGCGGGCATATTCTCGATACAGAGCGCGGCAGCGGTCTCGCGCTGGCACGCTGCATATCCCGTCTCGATCCACGCCCGATAGGCCCGATCCATTTGCCACAGAAGGAGAGGGACAAACCACTGATGCGTCCCCGCCTTGAAGGTCCCGTAACCAAACCGCATCGGCAGGTGGTGGACGACCACCGAGGCCCCCAACGCGTCCGCGATCCCGGCAGCCCTTCGAATGCGCGCATCCTGGTCGACGGCCCATCCCGGAATAGGGCGAAAGGGAGCGTGTACCACCCGAACCGGCAGATCGTGCTGGTCCATCAACGTACGCACGTACCCGGCCTGCCGGGTATCCCAGCGTTCGTCGATCAGAAGCTCGATGCCGTCAAATCCGACCTCGGCCGCAAGCGCGAAGCAGCGCGAGACGCCGTAGGTGTAAAGCGATCCTGTCGAGAGTAGAAAGTCCATCCGATATCCGTCCTTTGTGAGATATACAGATCCGCACATAAAACACTAAACGTTTCCATGATGCCCATAGAAACACAGAAACGCTTGAGTTATTTATGATCAGATCCATAGACGTTGATCCCGATAATAGCCAGGAAAAGAATAGCACGGTTCCAGCATATCCTCAACTATCCCGGAGTCACGTCCATGCCTGGATTTAGAACATGTGTTCCTACTAGGCGCCGAAAAGCGTGCTATAATGATAAGTTGCGGTCAATACAAGGGGTGGGGGGAAAAGAACAGACTATGGCAAGTGACAAGTTAATTATCCGGGGTGCGCGCCAGCACAACCTGAAGAATATCAACCTTGAGATTCCCAAGAACGAGATGGTGGTTATCACCGGACTCTCGGGGTCCGGCAAGTCCTCGCTGGCTTTCGACACGATCTTTGCCGAGGGACAGCGGCGCTACATTGAGTCCTTGAGTTCATACGCACGTCAGTTCCTCGGGCAGATGCAGAAGCCCGAGGTGGAGGTGATTGAGGGGCTCAGCCCGGCAATCGCCATCGATCAGAAGGGGGTCTCACGAAATCCTCGCTCGACGGTCGGGACGGTCACCGAGATCTACGACTTTCTGCGGCTGATCTACGCCCGGATCGGCATCCCGCACTGCCCGAATTGCGGACGACCGGTCACCCAACAGAGCGCCCAGGAGATCGTCGACGCGATCCTCACGATGCCGGTCGGCACGCGGCTCCAGGTGTTAGCGCCCCTGGTTCGGGCCCGGAAGGGCCACCACCGCCCCACGTTCGAGGAGGTCCGCAAGCTGGGATTCGTCCGGATCCGCGTGGACGGCGAGGTCTATGACCTCGACGATCCACCGGAACTGGACCGGTACAAGATGCACGATATCGAAGCGGTCGTCGACCGCCTCGTCATCCCCGATCGGGAGGAGGGCAACGGCGAACGCTACCGGGATTTCGTCAGCCGGGTCACCGACTCGACGGAAACCTCGCTGCGCCTGGGCGACGGCGTGCTGATCGTCGACGTGGTCGACGCACCGGATCCGGAATCGCAGCCCGAGGGGGACGTCCTCTTCTCGGAGAATTTGGCGTGCCCCGTCTGCAATATCAGCATCCCCGAGATCGAGCCGCGGACGTTCTCGTTCAACAGCCCGCACGGGGCCTGTACGGAGTGCCAGGGATTGGGATATAAGCTCGAACTCGATCCCGATCTCATCGTGCCGAACCCGAACCACAGCTTGAAAGAGGGCGCGGTGGCGTATGGTCTCTCCGACGATCGCGACAGCTACAGTTGGCAGATCGTCGAAGGTCTCGCAAAGCACTACGACATCGACCTGAACACCTCCTGGCACGAACTCACCGAGAAACAACGGGAGGTCATCCTCTACGGGACCGATGGCAAGCGCATCCCGATGCGTTTCGAGCGCCCCAACGGCTTCTGGTCGGGCGTTCGCGGCTACGAAGGGGTGATCCCGAACCTCGAGCGCCGTTACGAGGAGACCAACTCCGACTATATCCGCAGCAAGATCGAAGAGGTGATGAGCCGAAACCCCTGCAAGGCGTGCGGGGGCTCGCGGCTGCACGACGTCGCCCGGAGTGTCACGGTAGCCGAGAAACCCATCTACGAGCTGACGCGGCAATCCGTCACCGATCTGCAGGCGTGGATCGACCGGCTGATCGCGTCAGGGGACCCGGCGAGCGGCGGAAACGGCGCCGAGCCGGATCTGAAGCTCCTGACCGGCACCGAATACGCCATCGCCGAACGGGCGCTCAAGGAGGTCTACCACCGCCTGAGCTTCCTGGTGAACGTGGGGCTCGACTACCTGAGCCTCGATCGGACCGCCGGCACCCTCTCCGGGGGGGAGGCCCAGCGCATCCGCCTGGCGACCCAGGTCGGCTCCCGCCTGACCGGTGTGCTCTATGTGCTCGACGAGCCCAGCATCGGCCTGCACCAGAGGGACACGGGCCGGCTGCTCAGCACCCTCAAGGAGATGCGGGATCTGGGCAACACCGTCCTGGTCGTGGAACACGACGAGGCGACCATCCGGGCGGCGGATTGGATCGTGGACCTGGGGCCGGGTGCCGGGGAGCACGGCGGAGAGATCGTCGTCTCCGGGCCGCTCGAGGACGTCCTCGAGCATCCCACCTCCGACACCGGCGCGTACCTCTCGGGTCGAAAGCGGATTCCTATGCCGGAGGGACGGCGCCCCGGAAACGGCAAGTCGCTGACCATCCGTGGGGCGCGGCAGCACAACCTGAAGGACATCGACGTGCGGATCCCGCTCGGGCTCTTCACAGTCGTGACCGGGGTCTCCGGGTCCGGGAAGAGCACGCTGGTCATCGAGACGCTCTATAAGCGCCTCGCCCAGATCATCAACGGTGCGCACGATCCGGCGGGGGACTGCGACACGATCGAGGGGCTCGAGCACATCGACAAGGTGATCAATATCGATCAGTCGCCGATCGGGCGCACGCCCCGCTCGAATCCCGCGACCTACACCAAGGTCTTCGACTACATCCGCGAGCTTTTCGCGAAGCTGCCGGAGTCCAAGATCCGTGGGTATCAGCGGGGACGGTTCTCCTTCAACGTCAAGGGCGGTCGCTGTGAGGCCTGCGGCGGTCAGGGCGAGCTGCAGATCGAGATGCAGTTCCTGCCCGAGGTCTACGTGCCCTGCGACGTCTGCCACGGTAAACGCTATAACCGCGAGACCCTGCAGATCCGCTACAAGGACCATAACATCGCCGACGTCCTGGATCTCACGGTGACCGAGGCCTTGGCGTTCTTCGAGGCGATCCCCAAGATCACCCGAAAGCTTCAGACCCTCTACGACGTGGGGCTCGGTTACATCCGGTTGGGACAGCCCTCGCCGACGCTCTCAGGCGGGGAGGCGCAGCGGATCAAGCTGGCCCGGGAGCTCTCCAAGCGCTCGCGGGGACACACGCTCTACCTGCTGGACGAGCCGACGGTGGGGCTGCACGCTGCGGACGTCAAGAAGCTGATCGCGGTGTTGCAGCGGCTGACCGATGCGGGTAACACCGTGATCGTGATCGAGCACAACCCCGACGTGATCAAAGTCTCCGATTGGATCATCGACCTGGGGCCGGATGGAGGGGAAGGCGGCGGTCAGGTCGTCGCAGAGGGTTCGCCGGAGACTGTGGCCGAGTCAGAGACCTCGTACACGGCCCACTATCTGAAGAAGTGGCTAAACGGACACACTCTTTGAGGGGGTAGGCACCCGTTTAGTCAGGTGAGCAGGGCGTGGTTTCCCCCTCCCCTAACCCCTCCCGCCTGGGGAGGGGAACGCCAGTCCATCCCCCTCGAGGGGGAGGTTAGGAGGGGGTGATCCTACGGTTGTGAATAGTCGCTCATAAAACTAAAGGGTCACGG
>CAYMAQ010000271.1:0-5335 GCA_964388385.1 uncultured Anaerolineales bacterium
TGCCTCGAACTGGTCGCGCATGGTGTTCGCGAGTTCCGGACCGTTGAGGTCGAAACGGTAGAGCGCATACGGCCGATTCGCGTCCTCGATGCGCTGCACGTTCCGCGCTCCGGCGAGATATGCCATCAGATCGTTGCCCGGGGCGAACGCGCCGGAAAAGTCGTCGATAGGCTGCCACGTTTCCCCGATCGAACGCCCGTAGGCCTCGTCGTCCTCGATGCGGACTTCGATGCCGTCGCGCGCATCCGCCACGGAGCCCCCCGACTGCCACAATATCATATGCAAGCCCCGCTCGGGTAAGTTTGTGTCACCCTCCAGGTAGAGGCGCTGCTGGCGGCTGCCCCGACCGACATTCGCCACGGACGGGGCAGGCGCCGTCGTCTCCACGATCGTCGTGGCGAAGTGATAGGCGCCGGCTGCCTGCGCCCGCTGCCATGCCGCGGCCACGGGATCGCGCGCGAGGGCGGTGCCGCGGCCCGGCTTCCGGTCGTCGGATGCGGATGCGGTTCCCGGCTTGATCGAGGGTCGCGCGAGGGCGATCAGCGCTGCCAACGCCAGGAGAATCATCCCGGTCGATAGCATGCGGTTGCTCCGGCTGCGTGTCTGCGGACGGTGTCGTGGCGTCATGGGGTCCTCCCTATTCGCTGGGGTCGATGGTATTCGGTTGACTGATCAAATCCGCTTCCTCGCCACGCAGAAATTCGAGCAGGTCGTCGAGTTCGGCGAAATCGAAGCGTTGGCCGGTCCTGACGGCGTCCAACGTGGCGCGACATGCGACGTGGCCTTCGCGTTCTTTCGGCCAGAGCCGGATGAGATAGGCGCGATAAGTGGGTGTGCTTTTCATAATCACTCCAGGTATGTTACAATGAGTGGGCCCTTTGCGGGCAAACTGGTTCTCGTGCACGATGACTTATTGTGAGATTCAGGCGTTATACGGACGTTATATGACGATGCTATGAATGCCCAACCTCATCTTCGCGCCCACTTTTTGGGCGTGCCCCGGCTATGGATTGGCGGGACTGCATTGGATGTCACCAGGATGCAACGACCGTTGACCCTCCTGGCCTATCTCGCTGTGGAGTCGGATCGTCCACACCCACGAGAGGGGGTGGCCTCCCTCTTTTGGCCCGACGTGACGACCTCAGACGCCCTTCGCAATCTGCGCCAGCTTCTCTACCGGCTGCGGCGGGCGCTACGCGAGGATGAATTGGTGATTCCCCATCTGCGATCCGATTCGCAGACCCTGCAGTTTGATGTTGAGAGCTCAGCGCAGGTGGACGTTATCATCCTCCCTCGACTGATTGACCTGGTGATGGGGCACAATCATCGCCGCTTGGCGATTTGTCCCGTCTGTGCGCCCAAGCTGGAGGCGATGATTGCGCTGTACCGGGGGCGATTCCTGGAGGGATGGGACTTTTCCGACAGCCCGGCGTTGGAGAGCTGGATTCTGATGACCCAGGAGTCGTTAGCCCGGTCCGTTCATATGGCTCTTCACGCATTAGGCGGGCGCCACCTGGCTCACGGTCGGTATGAGGAGGCACTGGGCTGCGCCCAGCGTCTTCTCCAATTCGATCCATGGGATGAAGTTGCAGAGCGCCTTCTTCTGAGGGCGATGGTAGCCGTTGGTCATCGCAACCGGGCTCTCCAGGCGTATATGCACTTCGAAGCGATGCTGCAGACCGAGCTCCATCTGCCGCCTGAGGATGAGACGCAGGCCCTGGCGGCGGCTATTCGTGCCGGTACCGGCGGCATAGCTCGCCGAAGGGCCGCTTTTCCCCTGTCGACGGCGCCCCTCGTGGGTCGAGAGGCGGTGTTGCAGGATCTCGACCGGTTTTTGGTTGATCGCGAGCACCGCCTCCTGACGCTGCTCGGTCCGGGTGGCAGCGGCAAGACGCGGTTGGCCATGCACCTCGCCGAGCGCCAGATGCCGGATTGGCAGGATGGGGTCGGTGTGGTGCCGCTGGCCGAGGTCGTGGGTGAGGGTGGAACGGAGAGTGTGGTCGAGGCAATGACGGCGGTGCTCGGCATCTCCGTAGGCCCCGGGCAACCGGCGGCAGAGGCGATGTTGTCGTTTTTGCGCCACCGCGAGATGCTGTTGATCCTCGATAATTTCGAACATCTGCTTCCTGACGGCGCGCTTCTGCTGCGCAGAATCCTCCAATCCGCACCCCACGTGAAGATTCTGGTGACATCGCAGGCGCGTTTGAACGTGTCCGAAGAGTGGATCGTGCGGGTCGAGGGGCTGGCACTCCCCTCGTTGCGGGCGTCTGATAGGCAAGGAGTGAGCGATGTTTCAGAGTCTGTGGCTCTCTTTTCCCATCACGCCCGCCGGGTCGATCCGCAATGGGCGCTGACGCCCCAGAACCGGGCGTGTGTAGCCCGGATCTGCCATCTGGTCGAGGGCCTGCCTTTGGCCCTGGAGTTAGCGGCGGTGTGGATCCGAGGGGCCTCCGCGTGTCGCATCGCGGATGAGATCGCGTCCAACATCGACTTTCTGCAGTCCGCGACGCCGCATCGGCCCGCGCGGCACCAGAGCCTGACTGCAACCTTTGCCTATGCCTACGATCTGCTTTCGTCGCCCGACCGCGCGCTCTTTCGCCGCCTGTCCGTCTTTCCCAGCAGCTTTCTCACGGCGGATGCGGAAGAGGTCGCCGATGCCACGCTTTCTGCGCTTGCCAGGCTGCTGGACCGATCGCTCGTCCGCCTCTCGGATGCGGACCGCTGGGATCTCCATCCACTTCTGCGCCGTTACATCTCGGAGCAGATGGCTCGCGATCCTGAGGCCCTCGCGGTCGTGCGTGCCCGGCACGCTCGAACCTATCTCAACCGGGTAACAGCCAAAGCCGATGCGCTCTGGGGCGCGGATCCACGGGCGGCGCTGGCCGACGTGACCGCTGAATGGGAGAACGTCCGGGCCGCGTGGGGATATGCCTTGGATCTCAGGGCGATAGAGATGCTGCGGATGGCTGCGGGGTCGGTGGCCCGATTTCTGGATTTCAAGGGACACTTTCAGTGGGGCGTGGAGATGTTCGATCGTGCGGCACGCGCTTTGTCGTCTGAGTCGTCATCGGGCAGCGTAGGAGCCCTGATGATGGCCCTCAAGGCCCATTTCTTGATGCGACAGGCCGATTACGAGACGGCGTTACGGAGTGCGCAAGCGGCACTCGCTCAGGGTGAGGGTGGGGATGCACACCTCCGTGATGGGGCGGACGCCGCTGCACTGGCGCTCCTCGTGATGGGCACCGTCCACCGCCATACCGGAGCGTATACAGCGGCCCAGGATTCGCTGTCGGAGGCGCTGGAGATCGCGCGCAGTCACCGATTGCCCCGGTTGGAGACCGAGATCCTTCGGACGTTGGGCGCGGTCCGCTGGCGATTGAGCGACTACGCCACTGCCAGCGCTCACTACCGGGCGGCTCTTGCCCTGGATCGCGAATTGGGCGACCGGCGTGGCGAGGGGTGGTCCCTCAACGGCCTGGGTCTGGTCGCGGAGAATCAGGGCCATTTCGGCCGCGCCATCGGTCTTTACGAAGAGGCCCTGGCCCTCGTCGAGGATCTGGGAGACCTTTGGGGTGAGAGCATCGTCCTGGGAAATCTGGGTTACATCTACGCGCGGGTGGGGGATGGGTTGCGCGCACGAGAGTACTACCGTCAGGATCTGAGCCTCTGCCGGTCCCTCGGTGACCGGCGCGGGGAGAGCTGGACGCAGGGATATCTCAGCCTTTTGGCCCAGCAAGAGGGCCGGTATCGGGTCTCACTCCGACACGGTCGGCGCGCGCTGACCCTGGCGCGGGAGATCGATCACGATCTGCTGATCGCCAGTGCGTTGCACGCTATCGGGCATGCGCATGCAGGGCTCGGTGAGTGGGATGATGCGCATCGGGCTTATCGGCAGGCACTTGCCCTGCGGCGCGAGGCCGGGATGCACGCGCTCGCGATGGAGACCCAATCCGGACTGATCCTGGTTGCATTGGGTCGGGGTGAGACGGCGACTGCCCTATCTACGGCCGAGGAGATCCTTGCCTACCTGGATACGGACACCGCCGAGCGCACCAACGAGCATCTGCGCATCTACCTGGCGATCTACCGGGCACTGGCGGCGGTCTCGGATCCGAGAGCGCGGGACGTGCTTGCGGAGGCACGGGCGTTGCTGGAGGCGAAAGCTGCGCGGATCGAGAATCCGGCGCTCCGCGATTCCTATCTCAACCAGGTCGCCGTGCATCGGGAGATCCAGGCGTTGGCTGTTCAAGATCTGCCGGCGTGAGGTCTTCGATAGGGTACGATGCGGTATATCCATTTGGGTTTTGTGCGCGGATCTGTAGATACGGGCGAAGGAGACTGTCTTGGAAACCCCTGAATCTGCCTCGGATATCACCCTTGATTGGCTGAGGCGCGCGCTTCCGTGGAAGCCTGCTGCCTGCAAACCGGTGTCAGCCGAGGTCGAGCCGGACGCCGGGGGACCCAGCTTGCTCGGGCGGATCGCCCGGGTGCGGCTCCGCTATGCGGCGCCGGGATGTGGACCGCCCTCCCTCATCGTGAAGTTCCAGGCGCGGTCGTCGGATTGGGAGGCGCAGATCTACCGGCTTCTGTCCGAGGCGGACGAACTTTCGGTGCCGCACCTGTTCGGGGTCTTCGAACACGGAACCTTGATGATGGAGGATCTTGGCCGCGTACAAGCTGGATCGCAGGTGCGCGGCTGCACGGTGCCGCAGGCGCGTGAGGTGCTTGCGATCCTCGCGGAGATCCACGGGCACTTCTGGGGGGATCCCCGGGTGCCGTCGATGGTGCCGGCGCGGTTTGCGTCGGTGATCGACATCAATATGGCGCAGTGCTGGACGCCGTTCCGGCGCAGGTACGGCGCGATGCTCGGCGACGTGGCCGACGACTTCGTTTGGATGTGGCGCCACGCTGAAACAATCGCGGCCCACCGGCTCTCCGAGCCGGCGACGCTCTTTCACGGGGACGTGCACGCGGAGAACCTGCTCTTCGGCGAGGACGGGACGTCGCCGGTGTTGATCGACTGGCAGCTGGCGAGCCGGGGCCTGGCGGCGAACGACGTGTCGTTTTTCCTGGTCAAGAGCCTGTCCGTGGAAGACCGACGAACTAAGGAGGCACAGTTGTTGGCGGATTACTACGCATCACTCCCGGAATCCGTGCAACGTGACTACGGATTCGACCGTCTCACGCTCGATTACCGCGCGTGTGTGACCCGATCGATGGTGAGCGCGGTGATGCTGGTCGGCCCGAGGTTCGCCGATCGGCCCGACCGGTTGGCCCTCGCTGATCTACTCGCCCGGCGGGTCATCGCGGCGGTGCGGGACCTCGATCCTGTGGG
>CAYMAQ010000272.1:0-5314 GCA_964388385.1 uncultured Anaerolineales bacterium
ATGTCGGGAAACCGAACATCATCAACAGTCCTACGTAGGCGACAACGCTCCCGACGTTAAGTTGACCGGTGCGGAAAAGAAGCAAAGCGTGAAGCAACCCTCCCGCGGTCAACAGTGAGAGGAGCAACAACGGCATAAACCGGGCCTCAATATCATTCTGCCACAGGAAGGCCTCGCGCCATTGGTTGACCCGTTCTCGGAATCGACTGATCTCGTAGTCCTCCTGGGCAGCGCCCTTGACCGTCTCGATGCCCTCGATTGCTTCCGCCAAGGTGGTGTTCATCTCGCCAAACTCACGGCGGACCGCCTCAGAAGCAGGTCGAAGCTGTCGCAAATACGTCACGACCACGACCGCATAGAAGATCAAATAGATAATCGGAGCCAGAATCAGGTGCGGATGAATCGTAGGAGCCACAAAGAGCGGCAGGATGACGAAGTTCGCCGAGCCGATGACCATATTCAATCCCGGATTGAAAAGGAAATTGACCTGTCGGACATCGTTAGTAGCACGGGCCATCAGTTCCCCGGTGGGATATGCATCATGAAAAGCCATGCCTTTGCCGATGATGCTGGCATAGAACTCGTCCCGGACGTCTCGCTCCACCCGCTGCCCCAAGGTCTCGGCGGAGATGTTGCGCAACAACTGCAGGAGCATGCCCCGCCCGAGCTGCGTCGCTGCAACCAGAAGCGCAGCGGCGCCCAACGCTTTCAGGTCGGGAGGTGCTTTCCCAACCGCATCGAACGCGCGCCCAATGAGCAGAGGCTGAGCGGAAGCGAGGAGAGCATTGCCGATCGCACCCACAAAAATACCTAGAATGGGCAGCTTATTCCTGATTGCGTGCGAGAAAATCCAACGCCCGGCCTCACTGCGGTCGGTCTGCCAATCCTTTTCTACCGTGAATTCACTTGCAGCCATAGTTCTTTGCTCCCCAGAACAAACGCCATCCGACCGCACCTCTCAGCCGACCGTGATAAGTCACCATAACCCAATGCATTGTACGAAGAAGCACTGAATCGTCAAGATTCAAGCGGAATACCGAGTTTGACAAATAAGCCGGATATGACGACAATCATAGGGAATGTGAGAAAGAACACGGTGTCGAGTCCAGCGGCGCCGGAGGTAAGGTGGACTGTGAACAAACAATCCTCACCCTCTGCGCCGAGAACCTTTGAAAGGAGATACCTATGGATTTCCTCGACTTGGTGCGCGAGCGTTACAGTGTGCGCGCCTATAAGTCCCAACCGGTGGAGGACGAAAAACTCAAGCAAGTTCTGGAGGCCGCACGCCTGGCTCCGACGGCAGCCAACCGCCAGCCTATCCGCATCCTCGTGGTGGAGACACAGGGCCGCGAGGACGAACTGCGTCGCATTTACGGACGGGAATGGTTTGTCGGCGCGCCCCTGGTGCTCTGCATCTGCGGGATCGATGCGGAGGGCTGGGTCCGCAGCCACGACGGGAAGAGCTATCTGGACGTGGATGCCGCGATTGTGATGGATCACCTGATCCTGGCAGCCACAGCGCTTGACCTGGGTACCTGTTGGATCGCGGCATTCAACCCGGACGCCGCGCGGAAGGTTCTTGACCTACCCGAGGGCGTCGAGCCTATCATCTTCACACCGTTAGGCTATCCGGACACCGGTCCCGGTGCCAAGAAGCGCAAGCCGCTTTCCGAAATCGTGAAGCACGATCGCTGGTAGCGCGATCTTCTACGAGGGATCGAACTCACGCGTCCCGAGCACTCGATCCCTCGCTAATTCCCGATGGAACGTTCGACGTGGTGTTGTGCCTCGAACCTCTCCATCACCTTGGAGAGATGATGTCCTCGAAGGTTAAAGAAAACCGACCTGCTGTCATGCCTGCTGCCATCATCGCCATGGCCGGCTTACCAGGCACGGGAAAGAGCACCCTCGCCCGAGCCCTATCTCGGACGTTGAATGGGGTCATCCTGGACAAGGATCACATGAGGGAATGTCTCTTCCCGGACGACTTGATCGCCTACAACCGGGTTCAGGACGATCTCTGCGTGGAGATTATGCTCCAGGTCTCCGAGTATTTACTCGCGCATACAGATCGCCGGTTGATCATCCTGGATGGTCGCACCTACAGTCGCAGCGATCAAGTCAAACCTGTGGTTGCAGCCGCACGACGTCTGGGCGTCCCTCTCGTCTTCATTGAGTGCCGAAGTCGCGAGAAGACCGCCCTTCGCCGCATCGCGAGCGACCACGCACAACAAACGCACCCCGCCGAGAACAGAAACGCAGACCTCTATCGACGGGTCACAGCGCACCGCCAGCCGCTCACCGTCCCCCATCTCACGGTGAACACCGACCAACCCTTGGAGACCTGTCTCACTGAGGCGCTGTGTTATCTGGAACATCGACTGGGATGGACACTCGAACACCGATCCAAGGAGACCTAGAATGACCACCGAAGAACTGTCACTGACGCCCCCACCTTCCGACACCTGGCAGCGGTTGGAAAAAGAGATCATCGCGTGCCAGCGCTGTCCGCGCCTGGTGGAATGGCGGGAGAGAGTCGCGCGAGAAAAACGGCGTGCTTACGAGGATTGGGAGTATTGGGGTAAGCCGGTGCCCGGCTTTGGCGACCGTGATGCCCGCCTGCTTATCGTCGGATTGGCTCCAGGTGCACACGGCTCAAACCGCACGGGGCGGATGTTTACCGGGGATAGCTCGGGCGAGACGCTCTTCGGCACCCTTTACCGAACCGGATTTGCAAATCAACCGACCGCCACCGATCGAGAGGACAGGCTGGAACTTGACGACGCGTTCATCACGGCGGTCGCCCGGTGCGTACCACCGAAAAACAGGCCCAAAGCCCAGGAACTGGCCAACTGCCGTCCCTATCTGGCCCGGGAGATCCATTTATTATCCGATCTGAAGGTGATATTGGCGCTGGGGCACGTCGCGTTCAAAGGCTATCTCCGGCTCCTCCGCGAACAGGGTTACGATCTGCCCCGGGTGGAATTCGAGCACGGCGTGTCATATGCGTTATCACCATCGCTGCCGATCTTAGTCGCCTGTTATCACCCCAGCCGCCAGAACACCCAGACCGGGCTCCTGACGCTCAAGATGCTTGATGCGGTCTTCGAGCAGATTCGTGAAATTCTATAAAGGAGGCACGGCGATGACCCAACCGTCAGATCCAGAACGACTGCTGGCATTATTGAAATCGAGACGCAGCATCCGAAAGTACCAGGATCGTCAGGTTCCGGAGGAAGCAATTCGGCAGATCCTGGAGGCCGGGCGATGGGCACCCTCCGCGTCCAACCGGCAACCGTGGCACTTCATTGTCATCCAACAGCCCGAGATACGGCAAGCCGTAGCCGAGCATGCCGCCTATTTCTTTATCCGATGGGCGCACGTTGAAGACGCCCCGGTGATTATTGCGCTCTGCGGTGAGGCCGGGAATCGGATCTATCGGCAGTTCCTGCACGAGGATATCGGCATCGCCGGCACGCAGATGATGCTCCAAGCTGCAGCCCTGGGATTGGGCACCTGCTGGATCGGAGGGCTCGATCGCAAAGCGATGGGAGATGTGCTCAAACTCCCGGACACCGTCGAATTGGTCGGGCTTCTGACCCTCGGATACCCCGATGAATCCCCCGAGCCCCCCGCCCGCAAGCCGTTGGAGCGCATCGTTCACTACGAAGTATTCGGCAATCGCGAGCAGGGTGATGCGGAATCTGGACGGGTCATCACCGGGCCGTTGGGCATTCTCCTGAGGAAACTACGGATCAAATTTCGTGCCTGACCCCATCCATCCCGCGACAAATTAAGACTTGCGGTTTCAATCAAAAAGCCTATAATACAAAGGATGCATTTTTGGGGAGGTGAAGATAATGCCAATGTATGAATACGAATGTCAAGAGTGCGGGCTGCGTTTCGAACGCCGCCAAAGCTTTAGCGATGAACCCATCAAGATCTGCCCGGACTGCAATGGACCGGTCGTCCGGTTAATTCAACCTGCGGGCATTATTTTCAAAGGATCTGGATTCTATGTGACGGACAATCGCTCAAAGTCTTCGACGGCCATTCCCGGTTCGCGTAAGGAAGAGACCAGCACGAAAGAGGATTCCGGTAGTTCGAGCTCAACCGCATCGGATTCTTCTGAATCGAGCAAAACTGACTGAGCGTCAAAAAGAACCTTGTTGGGCCTTGTCTGAACCACCGACGGGCCGTCAAAGAGGGGGCACATCTGCAGATGTGCCCCCTCTTTGACGTTACGGTGATACAGTGAGCCGAGGCTCCCTCTGAAGATGCGGCTGCAGCCGAATGCGGCTGTTAGCCGAATACGGCTCCTGGCTGAACGGGGTCATCGTCCGGACGCATAGGTCCGATGATCGGATCACCCGGCGTTGACCAGGCGCACAACGGTGGCGCCCTCACCACCCTCACGTCGAGCCGCCGACTCGTACGAAGATACCAATGGATGATCGCCCACAAATCGACGTACCTCTCGCCGCAGCGTCCCCGTACCCTTGCCGTGAATCACCCGGACCCATGGCAGCGAAGCTAGCGAGGCCTCATCGAGATACCGCTCCAGGTGCTTCAACGCCTCGTTCACAGTCTCTCCACGAAGATCGATCTCCACCCCAGGGGATTTTCGATCCGGAATGCTGATGCCGGCGGATTCGGGTTTAGGTGGGGTATTGCGGTGAACCAACGTCAGATCGTCGACCGGCACCCGGGTGCGAATCGCTCCGGCTTTGACCACCGCCTCTTCGCCCTCGATCTCGATCACGGTACCGTTGACCCCGAGAGAGTGGAGTTTCACGGTATCCCCTTTCGCGATAGCCTCGGACGCCGGCGCTTCAGCCCCCGGCTTCCCCCTGACCAGGGGTTCGGGTTCCGGCATATCGACGTCCACCCTCTCCAAAGCCTCCTTGACGGCTTTCAACTCCGGGCCGACGTTCTGGGTCGAGACGATGCTTATTCTTCGGCGGAGTGACTCGATCTCCTCATGCAGCGCGTTCACCTCCGCTCGGGCCCGTTCGCGCGCCTCCTGCAGGATCTCCCGCCTCTCCTCCTCGATATTCAGAAGTCGATCTCGAAGGTCCGCTTTCAAATCCTCGGCCTCACGACGGGTCAAGCGAGCTTCATCGCGGGCCTCGACCTCCTGAACCCTCAAATTATGAAGGTCGTTCAACATCTCATCAGCACGCAACGACTCACCGGAGACCATACCCTGCGCGTGATCCACGATGGATTTAGGAAGCCCCAGCCGTTCAGCGATGGCAAAAGCGTTGGAACGTCCCGGCAACCCGATGGTCAGCCGGTACGTTGGCGCCAACGT
>CAYMAQ010000273.1:0-5267 GCA_964388385.1 uncultured Anaerolineales bacterium
GATCGGTAAGCTTTTCCACCTCATCCGGCGTCTTGAGCGTATCATCGATAAACTCGATAAGAAGCGATCCTCCCACAGCGAGGGCCGAACCAATCGCCGCAGCTAACATCAGCGTCTCCGGCACATTAGGGCTAATAGGCCTCGTAGGCAAGGCCGCCGACTCGATCACAGAGATATAGTTTGTAGCTTCCTGGCTGGTCTGCAGCAGCCTAGCGTAATTCGACTGATACGAGGTAAGTTTCTGCTCAAGGGCCTCGATATTGGCCTGATACTGCTGGATCGCGCGCGCGCTATTGGCAGCATCCAGCCTGGTCTGCTCATTCGCGATCTCCTCTTCCGTTAACCTGATGTTCTCCTCCAAGGTCTGAAGCTGATCCTCCACAAACAGATGACGGCGATCATTTTCGTTCGAATTGCTCGGAGTCTGAAGGATTAACTGCCGTGCGATCTCATCGGCAAGGGCCTGAGCCCGCTCAGGCGACGTGTCACGCACGCGAATCTCCATCAGTTGAGTGCCCGGTACAATATTGGCCGAGATATTACCGCTCCAGGGCACGAAACCCAGGTCCAACGCCTCCGCCGCGCCCTGGAGAATCGGCTGTCTTCTCACCATATTGACGTAGGTCTGCGCCAACTGCTGACCGATCGAGAAATCAGTGTACGTAGGATTCGCCTTCTCCAAGCTTTGCCCCACAATCACTGTGGTAGCAGCCTCATAGATACGCGGCTCCCGGGAAAGAGAATATGCACTGGATGCTGTCGCAACCAACGTCGAGGCCACAATCAACCACCACCATTTCCGAACTATCTTCCAATAATCTATCAATGTCATCAGCCCTCCCTATTACGATGGTGCGTCAGTGTTTCGGGCCCAAACAAAAGGGCCAGCGTTTTATTGGATCGACACCTCTCCCGAAGCGCCGATCGGAGACGCTTGGTGAGTTCGACCCATGCCAGGCCTGCCAAGGGCAACATCACGGCGTCGATGGGCAGCCGATAGCGGACCATCGCCCATGTCAACAAGTGCATAACAGAATAAACCAGGATGAAAACAAAGAGCAAACCATTGCGTCGCATAAATGCGTCGCCAAGGACAGAGTCTCTCCCCTCTATCAAAGGTATAAATGGAGATCCAAAACAAGCTAAATAGAGCCCGTAGAGCATAAAAGGCAGAAAGACTCCATACGAGCCCACCCGACCGACGTTGTGCAGAAAGGTAGTATCGGGTGTCGGCCAGAACTCGAAAAATGCCCTCACGCGGCTTAACGAGAGCCGCAAGTAGCGCACCGGCTCGTCAACGACAAATTGAATACCAAGACGCATCAATACCCGATCCATCTCAGCTTCGTTGCCCCACAGTCCCTCCGGCAGAGGAGCGGCTTCAAACTCACGAAAATGGACGCCATGGATAGGGTGCTGAGCCGAATACATCGCATAACCAGTATTGGAATTCAGAAGCAACAACGTATCATAGACTCGGTAGTTTCGATAGGTCCAAGGCAAAATACAAACAAGGAGCAGCCCTCCCACCATAGCCAGTGACCGAACCGTTAGCAACAGACGGTGATGCCGCCAGGCTACCCCAAGGAGGTAGATAAAAAGAACCGGTATCCAGGGCAAGATAGACTGTCGCAGCAGAGCCGCTATACCCAAAGACAACCCGGCCTTTATCACCAAAGAGCGGGGAAAGGATTGACTATTCTGAAGGTGCGACACGGTATCGAGTGCAATCTCCAGCGACCACAGGAGAACAATAATGTAGAACGTCTCTGTCATCAATGTCGCCGCGTAGAGCACAAAGTACCCATAGACCGCCGTGATCGCGGCTGCCACGTAAGGGATAAGTTCAATGGCCATGTCTGCTTCGGCCCGCGTAGAAGCTTTGGTCCCCGACCGAACCGCAAAGATCCGGCGTGTCAGACTGAACACCATCCACGGCAGCAGCGCCCCTCCCAGAACGGCCTGAACCACGCGCACAGCCAGAGGATGAGCACCGAAGACGCCATAAACGGCGGCCACGAATAACGAATAGAGGAACGACCAATGCGCTGTCGGCGTATCGGCCGGGGTGAACGGATACCAACCCCGATCAAAACTGAACCCGTGTCCCGCCACCAGTCGAGAACCCAGAGCGTGATAAGAGCGCTGATCGGTCAGCAGTGATGGCGCGTCGACGACGTCACCCAGATAAAGGGCCACACCCACGCGCAACAGGACCGAGAGCAAAAGAATACCGATCAACCACCTATCCACGCCGGTTTTTTTATCCCGGCTACCCTCACCTTTACGCTTACGATTTTGATCGCTCATTCTGCGGATCCTGACTTCAAGCCAAGCAAAGATATACACGCACTACGCACGCCCGACAATCCAACTGAGATGCCGCACGCCGATCTGCAACCACTGACGCAGCGTGCTCAGATTCCGGAGTTCCTTGACAAATGTCCACATAGGTCCCGGGCGGAGCGCCCACTCCCGGGCAGCCCGCCGAGCCGCAGCCTGCAACTGTTCAGCGCTGAGATTAGGATACTCCAGGACGCAGGAGTTATACATATCGAAATCCTCCCAGCGGTTGACGCGAAGCCATCCCTCCTCCAGGGCCTCGAACCACAGCGGTGTGCCCGGATAAGGGACCGCAATATGAAAGAGCGCAAAATCCAGCGGCAACGTCTTTGAAAACGCGATGGTCTGGTCGATGGTCGCCTCCGTCTCGCCGGGGAGTCCGATGATGAAATAACCGTAGTTTCGGATGCCCGCTTTCTTGGCCATACGCAACGCTCGGTCTACGCCCTCGGGATCGATTCCCTTGTTCGCGCGACGAAGAATCGCCGGAGCGCCCGACTCAATCCCCCAGGCGATCATCCAGCATCCTGACTTCGCCATCAGGTTAAGAAGCTCCTGATCGACGAAGTCCACCCGACTGTTACAGGTCCACCGGATGTCGATCCCTTCATCAAGCAGTGCATTGCAGAGACCCACGACCTGTTCGCGATTGATGGTAAAAAGGTCGGCCTCAAAATGGATGTTTCTCGTCCCAAGCGCCACGAGCTTGCGAATCTCCTTCATAATGTGCTCGGGAGATCGAATCCGATAGGTGTTCTGGTAGGTCACGTGCTTAATGCAGAAGCGGCAGCCGGCCGGACACCCACGGCTGGTCACCACAAAGGTATAGCGGTCGCCTACAATCGGCAGCTTGTAGCGCTTCAAAGGCAGAAGCTCGTGACGTGGAACCGGGAGCGAATCGAGGTCCTCGATAAACGGCCGGTCGGGATTGACGACAACCCGCCCTTCACGGCGATAAGCAATCCCTTTCACCTCAGCCAACGCGTCCGGCTGGTCATTCCAGAAAACCACTGAAGCAGGATCGGGTTCTTTACCATCCGCCCGGATCGACTCCAGCTTATCAACAAGCTCACGGACCGTCTCCTCGGGTTCCCCCCGCAGTACGAAATCAAGGGCGGGGAACGCGTTCAGCGTCTCGACCGGTGCAGGGCTCACGTGGGTTCCGATCGCCATGGTGGTTGCGCCCAGCGATCTCGCCAGGAAGACTCCACGCATATCGTTGGTCAGCGTCGGTGCCGTGGCCTGCGTCACGTAATAGCGAGGGCGAGATTCAAGCAACAGCGCCTCGAACTGCGGCCACGTCATCTGCTCGGCAATACAATCCACGATACGGACCGACACCTCCGCGTCAAACATCGCGGCCAACTGGGCGAGTGAGGTCTGCGGCCAGATGGTGCCCTCTCGGCTGTTGCGCCCCACCCGGTGGACATCGCGGATGTAAGGATCGCGGTTCGGCGAAGGTGGATTGACGAAGAGCACGTCCATGACAAAACGATCCTCGGACGCCGGTAAGCTGACCTCCGGGATCTTCGGCACATCCAAGCGCGGATTAACGTTGCGCGCTGCAAATCTCGATGGGTTCGTCATTCAAAACTCCGCATCTCTACAAAATTTAAAGACTGACCGTCCTCGCAATTTCACCATTGGCACGCCTTACCCTGAAGATCCGCGGCGATATGCGCGGGGCGATCACGTAACTCTTCCAACACCCGCATAACAATCCAGAAGATCGTGAGCTGCACGCCCAAAATCAACGACATCGCTCCCCCCAGCAGGTAGAACCACAAACGGTCAATGGCCCAACCTCTCATCGCAAAGCCGAGACTGCCGATTCCCGTCACCAGTCCGACGAGGGCAACCACGATGCCCATCCACCCGAAGTGGCGTTCCAACGGCTGCTTGAACAACGGGCGCCCAAACACTCCCTGACGGATCGGACAATCGTAGAAAAGCGAGACCAGGTAATTAAAGGTCGCCCCCAGTGCAAAGAGCGTAACCCCCAGGAACGCACAGAGACCCGCCAGGAACACGGCCGCCACCCCCCACGGTCCCAGAGACTGGATACCGGAGAGGCGACTGATCACAACAGCCGCAACAATCGTCGCCGTCACTGCGCCCAGCCCCAAGCCAATTCCCCCCAGAATCCGCGCCGGGTTATAGCAGAGCGCCGTCCAGATGATGGTCTGCAGAAACCGGGTGCCGTCGCGGACCACACTCAGCTTCGAGCGCCCTAACCGCTCTTTGTAGGGGATGGGCACCTCGCGCCAATTGATCGCCTCGTGAAGGGCACGGGTGCTCATCACCGGCGTGAAGTTCAGCCCGTCGGGCAGCGGATAGAGCTGGGAGAGCGCCTCACGCCGGATGACACGCATCCCGCTGGAGCTGTCGTTGACCCGATGGTTGCCCAGCAAGCTCACCAGATTAGCAAAAATGATGTTACCCACCCGGCGCACGAAAGGCATCTCACTGTCGGTTCCCGACATTCGCGAGCCGATGACCAAATCGGCCGGCTCATTTAAGGCGACCTGACAGAGATCCGGGAAGTGCTCGGGAGGATACGTCCCATCCGCATCCAGGAACCCCAACAGATTCCCGCGCGCCTGACCAAACCCGGTTTTGATCGCTGCGCCGTACCCTTGATTGACCGTATGCCGGAGCAGGCGGACCTCGGGATAGGCCGCAGCAATCTCCGCGGTCCGGTCGTGCGAACCGTCGTCAACTACGATGAGTTCCAGATCCTCCACACCGACCGACTGCAGCTCCGGGCGAATCGGAAGCACCCGCTCGATGATCTGAGCGATGCCCTCCTCCTCGTTATACGCCGGGATCACCACTGATAAGGTATTCATCCGTGCGACCATCCCTTCCCTATGCCCCCTATGTCTTAACCCCAACGATCTCAGGTGCAACACGCTCGCACTCAG
>CAYMAQ010000274.1:0-1531 GCA_964388385.1 uncultured Anaerolineales bacterium
GCGCATTCAGAACCAGAGCAATATCCCCGAGACGTTCATTATCCGGGGTCAGGACCGCGCCGACGCCCTGACATTCGACCCGCCACAGGCCCAGATACGGGTCGATGGCGGCAAAGATGCGCAGACGCAGGTGCGGATCAAACCCCATCGGCGCCGCTGGTTCGGGCGACCGGAGACCTTACCGTTCACACTGGAAGTGGGAGGTGGATATCCTCCATCCGCCCACCGAACTTCCGCCCAGACCCACACCGGGGAATTGGTCAGCCGGCCCCGCATCCCCACGTGGGTGCCGATCGTGCTGCTCCTCTTGCTCACCGGTCTGGTCTCGGCAGCGGGTCTGCTGATCAGCCGTCCGCCGGTCTTCGAGTTGGCGGAGATCGATCCGTTGAGGCCGGAGGCCGGACAACCGGTCACGGTCCGCTGGCGCGTCAGGCGGGCCCAGAGCGTGGAACTCCGCCCCCTCGGCATCGAGGTCAATCCGGATCGAGGAGAGTACACTTTTACCGAGGGCTTTGAGGACACCACGGAGATTGTGCTGGTAGCCTCCAATATGTTCCGCAGCATTCCCGAACCCCTCAGCATCCCAGTTACAAAGCCGATCGTCGAACCGATCCTTGAGTTCTGGTCGGTCTTCCCCTCAGAGATCACGCAGGGGCAGGAGGTCACCATCGAGTGGCGAACCCGGGACGCCGAGAGCGTCGTGATCGAACCCTTTGGTACCGTTGAAGATTCAGGGCAGATCCGGGATGACCCGCAACAGACCCGTACCTACCGTATCATCCTGACTAACGACGGTCGAAGAATCGAAAAAGCCGAGGAGGTGCTTGTTGCAACCCCGGCGCCCAATGCACCGGTGATCAGATCGTTCACCGTGGACCCCGCCAGCATTATAGCCGGAGAAGTTGAGGAGATCACCCTCACCTGGGACACCGAAGAAACCGATATCGTTACGATCGAGCCCGGGCTGGGTCCCGTAGGTTTGGCTGGCGAGCGCAAAGTAGAGGCGCCCAACGCCGACACCACCTATACACTCATCGCCAAGAATGCGGCCCAGGAGACACGGGCCCAGGTTCAGCTCCTGGTCCGCCCTCCGGCCGACCTGGCGATCACCCTGGCCTCGATCAGTATCAAGGGGTATACGGGGGGATGCACATCCACGACCTCACCGCTGGAGTTGTCCATCTGCGTCAGGAACGAGGACGAGGGCGATGCCGGTCCGTTTACCGTGACCGGAGGTGGAGAAACCTGGGACGTCAGCGGACTGAGCGCCGGTCAGGAAGAGTGCTTGGATCCACGTGAGGTTGCCGGAGGGAGCACCGAGGTCCTCGTGGACCCGGACGATCAAGTCGTCGAATCCGACGAGGATAACAACGTGATGATGATCCCGGTACCCACACCTCCGCCGGTCTGCCCGACACTCGACGTGGGCGCCATCATCTCACCCGGCATCATCTTGAAGCCCACCTTGATCATACCGGTATTTCCCATCAATCCGTAGCTCAAAACCAGCTATCAGCTCAAAACCGGCTAT
>CAYMAQ010000274.1:1631-5231 GCA_964388385.1 uncultured Anaerolineales bacterium
CTCAAAACCGGCTATCCGCAAATAACACGCGAATACCCGAGGGATGTCGACATCCGTTGGGTATTCGCGGAACATTTCGGGACAGTCCGAGAGGTCAACGACTCCACACACACACAGCCGAGTTACGACATCTCTGAGCACGAGTCCCCGGCACGCTAGCTTCCAAAGGCCGTGACGCCGCCCTCGCAATCGATCACGACTCGTCCAACAGACCCGGCTCCGTCATCCGAAGCGGATCGAGCAGCCCCTGTAAACGATCCTCCGAGAGATCAAGCCGCTCGCGGGCGACATCCTTGATCGTCCGTCCGGCCCGTTGGGCCTCTTTCGCAATCGCGGCAGCCCGGTCGTATCCGATAACCGGCGCCAGAGCCGTCGCCAATGCCAGTCCCTGCGTGACCACCGCCTCACAGCGCCCCGCATTTACCTCTATGTCGCGCACGCACCGATCCCTAAAAGCCTCAACCGCGTTCGCCAGGATATCGACGCCGGTGAGGAGATTGTGAACCAACAGGGGCATCATCAGATTGAGCTCGAAATACCCGCCCAACCCACTCAAGGTCACGGCCGCATCGTAGCCGATGACTTGCGCGCAGGCCATAATCAGCGCCTCCGCCATCACCGGATTAACTTTCCCGGGCATAATTGACGATCCCGGTTGGACAGGGGGCAGCCGAAGCTCCCCCAGGCCGGCCCGCGGCCCCGAGGCCATCAACCGGATATCATTGGCGATCTTGTGCAGGCTGACTGCCACCGTCTTCAAATGCCCGGACGCCTCAACCACAGCATCTCTCGCCGCATTAGCCTCCACGTGATTGGACGCCTCCACGAACCGCGTCCCTAACCGCGCGTTCAGGAGCCCGATCGCGAGCGCCGGCATTCCCTCCGGGCAGTTCATCCCGGTGCCCACCGCCGTGCCGCCCAGCGGCAGCTCGCGCAGCCCCTCGACGGCCTGATGAAGGCGGTCGACACCATAGAACGCCTGCATCGCAAACCCGCCGAAGACCTGTCCCATCCGGATCGGTGTCGCGTCCTGGAGATGCGTTCGCCCGGTCTTGACGACGTGATCGAAAGCTTCAGCTTTCGCGCCGAGCTCCGCCCCCAGCGCGTATAGATTCGGGATCAGAGTATCCCGGAGCGCCAGCGTCAGGGCAAGGTGCAATGCCGTCGGGATCACATCGTTGCTCGACTGCCCCAGATTCACGTGATCGTTGGGATGGACATGGAGTACACCTACGCCCTCCCCCTCCAAAAGCTGATCTGCCCGCCGGGCGATCACCTCATTCGCGTTCATATGGGTCGACGTTCCCGACCCGGTCTGAAAGATATCGACAGGAAAATGCGCATCAAGCGCGCCGTCGATGACCTCATCGCACGCCCGGACGATGGCGGATCCCACCATCGGATCCAACACACCCAATTCCACGTTTGCCTGGGCGCAGACTGACTTGATCCACCCCAACGCGCCAATAAATCTCCGCCCAAACGCCACGCCGGAGATCGGAAAGTTGTCGATCGCGCGCTGCGTGTGCGCACCCCACAACGCATCCGCGGGCACGCAAACCTCGCCCAACGCATCCCGCTCCAGGCGCACGCCCAACTCCTTACCAGCAGCTTCGTCGGTCACAATCGCCCCCTAACTTAAAAGTCCCCGCCCCCAAGAACAACCTCAGCCAACCAGCAACACATACCTGTTGACGTCACGCGTCTATTCGATATCCGCGCACCCGTAATGCCAATCACACGCCTGACGTCCGATCAGTGCATCGGCACGTTCCGGCCCCCACGAACCCGCCGAATAGATCGAAGGATGATCAACCCGGGTCATAGGATCGATAAGTTTCCAGGCCAGCTCAATTTCATCACCTCGGGTGAAGAGGGATGCGTCACCCTGTAACGCATCGAGCAGCAACCGTTCATAGGCCTCGGGAAGCGGCGTCTCGTCGAACTGATTCGAATAGCTGAACTCCATATCCACCGCCTCCGTACGCATACCCGCACCCGGCACTTTAGTTGCGAAGTTCAGATGGATGCCCTCCTTGGGATGAATGCACAGCGAGAGGTGATTCCGCGACAGATCCGCGTTCTCCGGGAACATCAGGTGCGGTGCGCGTTTGAACTGTAACGTGATCTCCGTCAACTTTTCCTTCAACCCTTTGCCGGAGCGCAGATAGAACGGCACGCCCTGCCAGCGCCAGTTATCCACGTAAAGGCGCAGGGCCGCATACGTCGGCGTCTGCGAGTCATCTGCAACCGCCTTTTCATCCCGATATCCCTTATATTGTCCCAACACCAGATCCTCCGGGCGGGGGTCCCTGAGCGCCTGCAACACCTTCACTTTCTCATCTCGCAGCGCCCGGGCGTTGAAAACCGCTGGCGGCTCCATCGCTACGAGCGTCAGCAGCTGCATCAGATGGTTTTGGAACATATCCCGCAGCACGCCGGAATCATCATAATATCCAGCACGATCCCCAACCAGGACCGACTCCGTCACCGAGATCTGAACGTGATCCACGTACAGCCGGCTCCACAGGGGCTCGAAGATAGCGTTCCCAAAGCGGAAGGTCAGGATGTTCTGGACCGTCTCCTTACCCAGATAATGATCGATCCGGAAAATCTGATCCTCGCTGAAGACCGAGTGCAGCGTATCATTGAGCTTTTGAGCGCTCTCGAGATCGTGCCCAAAAGGTTTCTCAATCACGATACGCGTCCAGCCCTCATCTCCCTGATTGAGTCCAGCCTCGCCGAGCTGTTTCGCAATCACCGGATAGAGAAACGGCGGGGTCGCGAGATAAAAGAGGCGGTTCCCCTCCGTGCCCGCCCCCTGATCCAGGTCTTGAAGTCGTGCTTCGAGTCTTCGATAGGTCTCCGGATCGTCATACTCTCCGGAGAGATACGTATGCCGTCCGGAGAAGTTCTCCCACTGCGTGCAGACATCCGGTTTGAAGCGCGCGTACGACTCTACCCCTTCATAGAGATGATCGCGGAAACTCTCATCTGTGAATTCCGACCGCGCAACCCCCAGAATGCGGGTGTTTGCGGGCAGAAGTCCTTCACAGGCCATCGTGTGCAGCGCTGGCACCAACTTGCGCTTGGTCAGATCCCCCGACGCTCCAAAGATCACAATCACTGCATGCTCCGCATCTTTGACGCCTTCTTCGAGTTGCATACGTCCCCTTTCCCTTTTTCAGTTTCTTTTTTTCGACAGAAAAGAATACTGACACCCATGGATATTTATTATATACACGTCTGATTAAAAGGGAAATAATCAACAAAAAAACCGGCCCACAGCTTACACAGCCACGTGCCGGCATACATAGACTCAGATATTCGGGTGCTATCCGATGCGACGCCAAAGGGTCATGCGCGAAAAAAAACGCCAGACCAAAAACGATTATAGACTACCGCTTCCGGGGAATTACAATCCACAGGAGGATATAGGGCAGGAGACCCGGCAACCCACCCGGTATGAGCAGAATGAGAAACAACAAACGGAACCAAAATGGTGAGAGCCCGTAAAACTCAGCAAACCCACCACAGACTCCGGCGATGATCCCATTCTGTCTGCGAAGTTTCTTCTCTGAAGCCATGGTTACTCCCTTC
>CAYMAQ010000275.1:0-5149 GCA_964388385.1 uncultured Anaerolineales bacterium
GCGTACGTTCGCGCCTGCCAAGCCGCGAACTCCTGCTCGAACTGCTGGGTGACGTCGATGCCCGACATGTTGCCGGCTCTCAGCACCTCCAGCACCGCAGATTCGTCCGCCTCTGTGACGATGGGCCATCGAAACGTATCCCCGGGATCGACCGTAACCGCCTTGGGTCCACCCAACAACGCCAGTGTTGATGCATTCATGATGATCTTACCTCCCGGTCATCCTACGGTTACCCGTGACGTCAACTCTGAGGAATGAAGAAAACAGGATACGCGCGCACTTCAAAGGGAAAGACGAAGCCCCGGTACGTGACCAAAACCCGGTTGAGCCATGGTCGTAAAATAGAGGTCTGGTACTCGATCCACATCGTCCGCCACGTCCGTTGGGGCTGCCAACGTTCGCTCACCAGGACGCCCCATGTATTGCACAGGATGGCCATAATCAGGATCGCCGTCAACGCCCCGACGAACGTCCCCAGGACATTGTCCCCCCACTGGAGCTTGGTCAATTGGGTCTCTTTGAACGTGATGTGGCTCAGGGCGTATGCCAGGACCGTCAGTGGGATAAGAAGGCCTAGAAAGATCGTGGACTGGTAGAGCTTGCGGTTGACCGCACCTTGACTGATGGACCCGATAATTGCGTCCGTCAAATTGCTCACGATGTCGAAGCCCAGGATCATCATGCCAATGACGACGCAGAGCATATAGAAGCTCAGGAGCAGGAAGAAAGCGCGCACCACGCCTTCGGCTGCAGCAAGCGCGATCACGCCCACGGCCACGAGTAACAGAAAGACGTCAAGCAACATGGGAAATGCCCCCTTTCATCATCCCTACAAATATACGTCTGGATATCCGCACACGTCGAGAATCACGATGCGGTCTCAACCCCGTTGCCCTTCTGCTTGGATAGCTTCCACATCATCAACCAGCCTCATTGCATTCACGGCATAGACGTCATTCAAAACGTCATCCGGGAGATCCAACGCCTCTAAAAGAATCTGCAATCCGTTATCAAAGGTGTCGCGGGCGTAGAGTAATCGATCGCGGAACTCGATAACGAAGTCTCTGGCAAACGCCCGATCCCGCGCCAGAGCGTTCCGGGCCGAGTTTGCGGAGAGATCTGCGTGGAGATTCGGATACGCGTTGAGAAGTCTCACCACGTGACCGCCCGGCACCACCTCACCGTCGGGATAACTCACGTGTTCGGCCTGGTCGTCACCGGATATATGCGCCCAGAAACCGGGCGCGTGTCCCACGAACGTCGTCTCCGGACATGCCCGGAGCGCACGCTCCAGCGCCTCAATCCCACCACCGTACCACCAGTGGGGCCGGGGATACTCACGTCCGGTGGGGATCGGATAATCGAGATGCACGATCACCGGCAGGGACATCTCGCCGCAAAAGCGAAACATTCGCAGGGCATCCGGGTTGTCGTACACCATGCGCAGCTTGAGTTCACCGTAGATCCGAACGCCGTAGAGATCGATTGCCGCCGTCAATCGATCGATCGCATCAGGCCTGCGAGGGTCCGGCGCGTAGCCGAGGACGAATTTATCCGGCGCGCGCTCCTTATAGGAGAGCGCGCGCGCAAAGGGGATCGGCCCGTCCGCGTTCGGCGGCACCACGGAAACTGTAGTGGGCATATACTCATCCCTCGGCGCGATCCAGGTCAGCAGCCACGTCTTATCGATCCCGTAGGTCGCCATATTCTCCAAAAAGCGTCCCAGGTCGTGACCGTGCCAATCCGGATGGTTATGGGCATCGATGATCACATCCAGCCTCCCCTCGAACCCGCCTCGCGTGCCCTTTCAGAAAATCAACGCCCTCCCGCACGAAAACCGAACCATCGGGACAGGGATCGTGGAACATCCCCCGCTCGTACGCAAACGCCCCCGGCGGATCGCCCACCGAGGAATTATAAGTCTCCAGAAGCATCATCCCCGTAAAGTCCACCACATCCAGGGCCTCAAAGATACTTGACCACGGGACAATCCCACCCCCGGGCACCCCGCGGTCGTTCTCGCAGGCGTGAATACCCCAGAGACGATCCGCCGTCACGTGCACGGCGGCTGCGTAATCGCGTATCTCCGTCACCAAATGGAAGGTGTCCAGGAGCACCGCCAGATTATCGTGATCGGCCAAGCCGACCAGTTCCATGGCCTGCTGGGCGGTGTTGACCAGGTGCGTACGGAAATGGCTCATCGGTTCCAGCACGATCTCGACGTCCCGAGACTCACCGTAGGCTGCCAGCGCGTGAAGTCCTTCCGCGGTCCATGCATACTCGCCCGGGGGCGGAATCCGTCGCTTGATAACACCGGGATGCCCGTAAAGCGCCCCGCTGTAAGCCACCGCACCCAACGCCGCCGCGATGTCCACCTGATGCTTGTGCCAGGCCAGGCCTCGCTCACGAGATGCCGGATCGTCAGCGGAGAGGTCGCAGTCCATCGGCCATGCCCCTCCGGGACTGATCGACAGGGTCAGGCCCAGCGATTCCGCACGCGCTCTCGTCAACGACGGTGTGAAGACCACATCATCCCCTACGGAGATCTCAAAAAGATCCAACCCTAACGTCCAGGCCGTGTTGAGCAGATCAAGTTTCTCATCCGACCACCGGTCGGTAAATACATAACAGTGCGCGCCGTACCGAATATCCAGCAAGTATCCCCCTATCAACCCACAATTAAGAGCCCGGCCCATTCAACGATGCTCCTACAGATCCGGACACGAATCACTAAACCTTTCCGTGACGCCTATGGAAACGCAGAAACGCTTTAATTATTTGTGATCAGATCCACAATCCTCCCTCCCTGCGGGGGGAGCCAACGGGGGTAGCAAACCCTCAGCCGAGCAAGAACTGACTCATATACTCGTATAATTCCGGCGTCCGCCGCTCTTCGGCCACCAGCGCAGCGATCTTATCGCTCCCTATCCGGTGCAGGAAAGAGGTCATCCGCTGAATCATCAACACGTTCGCGCGGTAAGCACGAACCGGTCCGAAATCCTTGGGTTGGATGTCCGCACTGAACCACCCATCATACCCCAGCCGCTCCAGCGTGTAGAGAAGCTCCAACCAGTCCCAGAAGTGAACCGAGCCGGAGATCATATCCCAGTCACCGCCCTCCCCGGTGTTATCGTTTGTGTGAATGTATCGCAGCCACCCTTTCCGCTGGAGGAGCGCCGCGCTCTCCGCCGGGGATTCCCCTGCCGCGAAAGAATGCCCCACGTCCAGGTTCGCTCCAAAGTTCGGGGCGTCCACCTCGGCGCAGACGTGAAGCATCTTACCGACGTTGGTGAGTAAGATTTTCGCATACGGTTCGTGAGGCTGGTACTCCAACACCACGCTTACGTCGGATCGATGGCTGACCACCCCGCGCAGCGTCTCGACAAAGTGATCCCACGCCTCCGCGTAATTGACCTGGAAGGGATAATCGTATCCCTCCGCCAGTGGACACGTCGTCACAATCTCCGCGCCAAAGTCCGCGGCGACGTCCATCCCCTCGCGCAGCCGCTGCCCGGCGACGCGCCTGGCCTCAGGACGTCGGGCCGAGAGCGCGCCGTATTGAAAGAGCCTTGCGGTCTTGGTGTTGACATTAACCGCGGAGAGCACGAGCTCGTGCTCGTCCAATAATGCGCGGACGCGGTTAATATTGCCAAAATCGCGCGGGTATTTCAGCTCCACCCCGGTGATGCCCTCAACCTGAGCCACCAGCGCGAACTTATCATCCAGTGTGCGCGCCGGCTGATATTCGTTGAAGCGGTCGCGCTGCGCGCCGAAGAAGGATGCGTTCGCGCTGAACCGCCACTGTGTCACGTCATCATGTATTTGAACGTCGTGATTCACATTCCCACCTTTCATGCTCACCATCGGGTATACCCTACAAATCGATCAGGGAATAGAGATACGTCACAGTCTTCGCCGGGTTTCTGGCCTTCATCAACATCCTCATCGTTTCAGGATCTACGCGATCGGCCACGGTCTCCAGCCTCCGAGTTTGAGCCATGACGGCGTTGAACGTCTCCACCGTATCGTGCTCTTTCGAGAAGACATCAAACGCGATCCAATCGTCCGCATATCCGGCCTTCTCCAATGCATAGAGAAAAGCCACCGAATCCCAAAGATGATGGAGACCGGGGATCATGTCCCAATCCCAGTTCCCGTCGTTGTCATTGAAGTGCACGTAAAACAACCGCCCCGTCCGAGCCAGGAGGGCCACTGCCTGCGCGGGGCGTTCCCCTCCGTAGATCGCGTGCCCAAAGTCGAGCGTCACGCCTAGATTCTCGGCGCCGGTCATCATACAAAACGCCGCCGTATCGCCTGCAGAGCCGAAAAGACAGCGGGCGCGCGGATCGCTCCTCTTGAACTCCAGGGAGATCTTGACGTCCGTGTTGTGAGCGCAGGCAGCAGAGAGCGACTCAGCCGCGTAGTCGTAGAGGCGCGCGTAGTCCGCCTCGAACGGGAAGTCGGTCCCATCGTTCAGGGGACAGGTCGTGACACGGTTGCACCCCAACTCGGCGGCAAGATCCATCCCGTGCTTGAGGTCATCGATCACCTCCTGGCGCTCCTGCGCCGATGTCGAGGAGAAGGAACCGCGCCACCACTGACCCGTCCGCCGCGAGCGGAAGTTGATCGCCGAGACCCCCAGGTGGCGCCGCGCCAGCCCCACCCGCAGAGCATCCACGTCGGCGAAATCAGCCGGATAACAGAGCTCGAGCCCGTCGCATCCCTCCACATCCGCGGCCAGATCCAACTTCTCGTCCAGCGAACGGGGCGGCTGATAGATCATATACCGATTCCTCACCCCACCCAAAAACCCCGAAATAATACTCAGTCGACGCATACGCATCCCTTCTGCATACCCTAGCCTTTCCATCCGGACTGCGGGCGTCCCGCCCGCCAACGACATCTTCTTCAGTCCATAAAACCAAGAAGTGGGGGGTGCCCCCTTGAATCACCTATGCTTTACCGGTATACTAATAGAACATAAGTTCAATTTCAGGAGCTTATCCGATGCCTCAATTCATTAATGTTCAACAACCACCCTTCCGAAGCGAATCCTTTTTACTGCCAATCACAGCACGGCTAACCATGATACTGCCAACCATAGCACTGTCAGACAGTGCACTGCCAAACATAGCACTGCCAAACATAG
>CAYMAQ010000276.1:0-5141 GCA_964388385.1 uncultured Anaerolineales bacterium
GGCCTATTTTTTGTCCATCCGCGGTTGTTGATCAACGGAGTGTATGGTACAATGTTTGTATGAGTGTACTAAAAAGGAGGTAGTGATGGCGCCTGACTCGACCAATACTCGACCTACAACGCCAGAGTCGCAGGTCCAGATCAAGACGGCAGTTTCTACGGATGGTGAAGGCCTGACGCCCGAGGAGAAAGCGGCAAAACGCACCCAAATCTACATCATCGCCGGTGCGGTCGGGTTTCTTATCATTCTCGTGGTGGCTATTGTGCTGATGGCCTCCAATCCTGGAGCGACGACGGTGGTCAGGGATATTGCCCTTGTCTTCGTGGCGGTCGAGACATTTCTGATTGGGTTGGCCATGATCTTATTGATCTTTCAGATCCAGGTGCTCATACAAGTGTTACGCGATGAGATTCAGCCTTTACTGCGTTCGGTCAACGATACCGCTTCGACGGTTCGTGGTACCACGGAGTTTGTAAGTCATAATGTTGTGTCACCTGTAATAAAAGCCGCGGGCTTTGCATCGGGGGTGCGACGTGTTTTCCGTGATGTGGTCGGCGTGGTGAAGGCAACACGACCTCGTACAACGGTACAAGTAGGGCCTAAAGAAGAGGGAGGTAGCGAGTATGACGCAACAGCAGAATGAATTTGGGACGTTTTTGGTAGGGTTTTTCATAGGTGCGGTTGCCGGCGCAACTGTCGGATTGTTGTTCGCCCCGCAGTCTGGGGAGGAGACCCGTGATCAGATCCGCGAGAAGAGCATCGAGCTGAGCGAGCAGGCTTCTGAGAAGGCGGAAGAAGCACGGGAAAGGGCCGAGAAGATCTTGGCCGATGCGCGACAGAAATTCGAGGAGGCCAGCGAGGAGCTTCAAGAGCGAGCCCAGGAGCTCCAGAAGCAGGCGGAGTCGATGGTCGAGAAGACCGCCAAGACCGTTGAGGAAGAGGCGGAAGAGGTTCAGGAATCCGTCGAATCCTCAGAGACTGCGGAGGCCACGGCCTGATAGTATCGGTCGTCCATCCGGGTTTGACATTGACGCCCCTGCGTCTGCAGGGGCGTTTTCATTTGCCTCTTTCTCAAAGCGTGGTATACTGCTTGATGTCAAAGTGTTGGGGGCTCGTCTAACGGTAGGACTACGGACTCTGAATCCGTCTGTGGGGGTTCAAATCCTCCGCCCCCAGCCTGATGGAAGCGGCCCGGCTTTAGCCGGGCCGCTTTTTTGATGGATATCCTCGTGACCGGACGGTGCATGAAATCCTATGTTCGGGATTCCTGCCGGTCGCGGAAGTAGGCCACGGTTTGTGCCAGTCCGTCTTCCAACCCGACGCTCGGTTTCCAACCCAGCGTTTCGGCCGCACGGCTCGCGTCCAACGTGATTTTGAAAATCTCCCCGGGTTTCTCGGGCCCGTACTGCGCCGATCCCTCGTAAGGAGTCAGATCCTTCAACGTCTCATAGAGCTGGTTGATGGTGACACCGCGCCCGGTACTGATGTTGAAGACGCCCCCGGCCCCCCGGGTCAGTGCGAGCCGGTTGGCCCGAGCGCAGTCACCCACATAGACGAAATCGCGCGCCTGTTCGCCGGTGCCGTTGATGCGCGGCGCCTTTCCCGCCAGCATCCGATTGGCGAAGATCGCGACCACGCCGGCCTCCCCGTGGGGGTCCTGTCGCGGACCGTAGACGTTACCATATCGGAGGACCGTCGTGTCGAGGTCATACGTCGACCGGTAGGTTCGCAGGTAGACCTCAATCGCGTATTTGCTGGCTCCATAGGGGCTGAGGGGATGGATGGGATGCCCCTCGTCGCACGGCAGATGCCGGGGCTCCCCGTAGACGGCGGCGCTGGAGATAAAGATGACTTTGCGGGTCCCGTTAGCCCGACAGCACTCCAGGACGTTCAGCGTGCCGAGGACATTCGTCTCGGCATCATAGATCGGATCCCGGACCGACTGCCCGACGTCGATCTGGGCGGCATGGTGGCTCACAACCTCGGGGCGCTCCCGTTCGAAGACCGTCTGCAGCTCTTGGCTGCGGATGTCGACCTGGTAGAACACGACATCGGGATGGAGATTTTCTCGATGTCCGTGCGAGAGGTCGTCAACGACAATGACCCGATGCCCCTCCTGAATAAGCGTATCGACGACGTGAGACCCGATGAATCCTGCTCCGCCTGTCACAAGAATGTCCATATCTCTCCTTCTCGATGCGTGATCATATCCTTGAAAATCCGATTCGGTGCATGTTTTTCCGGGTTGGCTGGATACCGGGGAACTCCGCGCGGCCGAGGTCACCAGCCCCGTTCGATATGCCGCATTGGAATTACGTCGTATCCGGCGCCCAGCGGCAGATCGCGGCGCGCCTGTTCCCAGATGTGCTCGATTCTGCGCTTTGCCTCCTCCGGTGAGACGAGGCGGTCCTCTTCCCGATGCGGCTGGCTGAGTTTGCGAATGGCGGACTCGATCTCTTCGAGACGCGCGCGAACGGCTGCCACCACCGTGGGGTCCGCCTCATTGGCTTTTCGATATCGTTCCAAGGCCCCCTGCCAGTCATCGATGTCGTTGATCCTGCGCTCGAGATAAGCCTGCGTCTCCATGTGCTTCTGGTGCCGGGCCTCGGCCATCGCAATGGCCTTCGCATAGCTCCGCGTGGCCTCACGGAGTCTGGCGATGACCTGGGGGACGGTCTCCCCGTGATGGCTGAGATAGGCCTCTGCGCTGTAGGCCGCCGACATCTGCGTCTCGACCGCTGGCGTGTCGCAGCTCAGGGGCAGCCACGCCAGCTGCGCCTCCTGTTCGAGATCGAGCAGGTTGCGCATCTGCCGCTCCGCCTCCTGCCGGGCCTTTCCCCAGGCCTCCCGGGGTTGCGCCAACGCCTCGATGACGTCACTCTGCAGGAAGGCCGTGGTTTGATAGAGCCGGCTTCGTGTTCGCAGCCGATCGCCGAGGGACTCGCTCAACGCGACGAGGTGGGGGGCCTGGGATCCGGCGCGGGCGTCCCGGGTGAGCGGCTCGAAGACGGACTGCGCCTCAAGGCGCGCATGCGTTTCCTGGACCGCCGGCTCGAGCGATAACGGGGCCAGCTCGGTCAGCGACTGAAGCGCCGCGTCCAGATCCTGGTGGATCTCCTTGAGCTCGCGGTTGATCGACTGCATCCAGGTTTCGAGGGTCTCCCGACTATCGGCAAGCCAGCTTTGAACGTGCGCGGCACGCGCCTCGGCCCGGCCCTGTGTGGGCGGATCGAAAGCGAGATCCAGTTTATATCCCCGTTCCAGGAGGTCCATCACCTCGGAGCGGAGGGCGCTCTGCTCCTCGTTCAACGGGGGGGCGACGTCGGCAGCCCGCAGGGCCAATCGATCCAACGCCTGATAGGCGCTGTCCAGTGACTCGCGCGCGTCTCGATCCAGCACGTGGATGGCCTGTAATCGCTCGGTGATCCGGTCCAGACGGCGTTGGTATCTCAATCCCTCCTCAATCAGCCGGCGGATCTCGTCGACGCGCCGGCTCAAATCGTCGGTTGGGAGCGCGGCGGCGGGGTCTGCCGGCACCCATCGCTCCCGACGCGCCTCAAGGGCTTGGGCGTCGGCGAGAATCTCCGTGACCTTGAGGTCAGAGGACCAATCTGTCGGTGCGTGGCGGGAGGTGCGCGCGTGGAGGGCCTCGGCCCACGCGTTGAAGTCGGGTTCGAGATCCTCCTTCAGGCTTCCGATCAGGGAGATCAGCGTGTTCCGTGACTCACGGGCTTCGGCTATCTTCTCGACCAGGGTCTGGGAGGCGCGGAGCAGGGTTTGGGCAGCTTCGGCCTCCGCCTCCCATTGAGTGGGGGTCCGCATGCGGTCGGCCTCTCCGATCTCCATGGCCTGTCTGTCAAGCGCATCGATTTCGCCCTGCAGGGGAAGATGCGAGAGCGGATACCGGGTCGCGCCGGAGAGCTGCCGAAGCTGTTCCTGCGCCTGATCGAGCTGGTCCCGGTAGCGTGGGACCGCCTGGTTGAGGAACTGTCTATCCTTCTCCAGCGCGGCAAGCCTGCTACAGAGGTCGAGCCCCTGCTCGATGATGGCGTCGACGTGGTCGATACGCTCCAGGTCCTCAACGGTCGGTTCCGTGTAGCGGGCCTTCCATGCGTCCATCTCGTCACGGACCCCCGCCCATTTCTCGGCCCACGTTCGGACGTCCAGGGTGGGATGCGTCTGCTCCAGGGCCTCTGTGGCTCGGGTCACGGCCTGGTCGGCCGCGTCCAGGGCCTTCCCTAATTCGGAATGGAGATCCCACCAGCGCGCTACGGTGGGGGCACAGGCCCCCGTCTGTGACTCGATGCGCGTGATCTGCTGCCAGGCTCGGGTTACTTCCTCGTCGGTGGCCTGGCGGACGATCTGACTGTCGGTCCCCTCGATGAAGTAGGCGGGCAGGGCGTTGAGATGGGCGAGCGCGCCCCGGATCAAGGACTCCTGTTCGTCCATCGTCTCCCCGTGCAGCCCGGCTTCGATCAGTTGATCCAACGTGCGGGATGCTTCGCCCAACGCCTGCTCCAGGGCCTGTGCTTGGTGAGCGGTCTCGAGGGGCTTTGCCCTCAGATCTCTCAACAGGGCGTCGGCCGGTAAAGACGCGTCGACGGCAGCCTGGATGCGGTCGTGGAGCTGTTTGAGACGCTTCACCCGCCCGAACCAGAAGGCGGGCTCCTGCCAGAAGCCGAACACCACGGATGCAACCGGGTGGTCCGGCGCCCGTATCTCCTCTGATGTGATCTGTTGCAGGGTCTCCGCGAGCGCCCCGTGCGTCCGGCGTCCGTCGCTCAGAAGCGAACCCAGCGCTCGTGCCGGGGTTTGATAGGGCTCGGGGAGATCGGGGGGATAGGCCTGGGCCTCACGTTCGAGGTCGCCGATTCGCCGGATGAAGTGTTGGATCTCCCGTGTTGCGTCTTGATCCAGGCGCTCGCTTCTCTCCCGCCAATGCCGGACGAGTGCCCGGAGCACCAGCCAGGCGATGATGAACACTCCCAGGGTTATGAGGATGCCGAGTCCGACCTCGGATAGTCGCGAGGCATAGGTTATGATTGAAGGGGTCTCTGTATTCATCACTACCCGCTGACCTGGTGGGATTCACTGACTTTGCATCAACGCCGACGGCATCCCGGGCCCGGTTGGGCAGGGGA
>CAYMAQ010000277.1:0-5137 GCA_964388385.1 uncultured Anaerolineales bacterium
GGGGGCGTGAAGCGTATCTTTAGTGACGTATCAAGGGAGAAGTGAGGCTATGAACTTTGACGAGATCATCGACCGTAGTCAATATCCGACGTTGAAGTGGAGCCGGGCCTACCTTTCGGAGTATTTCGGGAACGAAGAGGCCATTCCGATGTCCGTCGCGGATATGGACATCCAGGCGCCGCCGACCGTGATCGCGCAGTTGCACGAGCGGGTAGCGCACGGGATCTACGGGTACGAAACCAGGCCGGCGCGTTATCCCGCTGCGCTCAGGGTCTGGTATCAGGACCGGCACGGCTGGACGATCGACCCCCAGCACATCGAGCCGTGCCCGTCGATTATGAGCGCCATCTCCATCCTGATCGATCAGCATACAGATCCGGGGGACGGCGTGATGCTTCAACCCCCGGTTTTCTTTGAGTTCAAAATGGCCGTCCGGCGCAGCGGCAGAAAGGTCGTCAAGAACCCGCTGAAACTCATCGATGGGCGATACCGGATCGATTTCGATGACCTGGAGAGCAAGGCGTCCGATCCGAACAGCAGAATGTTGATCCTGTGCAATCCCCACAATCCTGTGGGACGCGTATGGACGGCACGTGAGCTCGAACAGGTCGCTGAGATCTGTGCGCGGCACGATGTTTTCGTGATCGCCGATGAGATCCACGGCGATTTTGCCCTGTCCCCTCACACGTACACGCCCTATCTGAGTGTCGCCGAGCCGCTCACGCGAGAGGTCGCCGCCTGTCTCTCGCCGGCGAAGACCTTCAACATCTCCGGGATGGTGGATGCCGTGACGATCCTTCCCGACGAAACACACCGCCGTCAATTCCGCACCTTTGCGGACCGCTACCAGATGAATAAGGTCAATGTGTTCGCGTCCGTGGCGACGGAAACCGCATACCGCGAAGGGGCGGAGTGGCTGGATGCGCTGCTGGTCTATATTCAGCAGAATGTCGATGGGGTCAAGGCCTATCTGGCGGCGAACATTCCGGCTGTGTCGTTGATCGAACCGGAAGGGACGTTTTTGCTCTGGTTGGACTTCAGGGAACTCGGTCTGGATGCCAAGGCATTGGCGAGATTCCTCGCCGTCGATGCCGGGGTCGCGCTCAGTCCCGGATACTGGTTTGGGAGGGAGGGGGCGGGGTTTGCGCGGATGACGATCGGATGTCCCCGTGCGACGATTCAGCGCGCGCTCGACACCCTGGCGCTTGCCATCAACGGGTGACGCATGCCCGGATGCGCGCGCCCTTCTCTCTGCGATCCCTGCGGTAACGCGACAAGGAGACGATGCGATGCCCGATACCACGTCGGATTACGAGGACCGCTCTATCTCTCTTCTCAAAGCTAACCTTATCGCCACCGTCGCCCTGATTCCCGTCCTGTTGATCGGCGTCGGGCTCTTTTCGCTCCTGTGGGGACCCGGGCGCTACACCTTCGAGATGACCTGGGCGGCCCTGGGCGTCTTCATTGTGGGTATCGTCGTCCACGAGCTGCTCCACGGCGTGGGCTGGCAGCTCGCGATGCAGACCGAGAACGCGGCGGTCCACTACGGCATCAAATGGCAGGCCCTGACCCCCTACGCGCACCTCACCGGCCCCATCCATCTGGGTGCCTACCGCGTGGGCACGTGGTTGCCCGGCGTCGTGCTGGGCCTCCTTCCCCTGGCCCTCGGCCTTGCCCTGGGGGCCAGCGACCTGTTGACCTTCGGCGTCACCTTCACCTGGTCGGCTGCCGGGGACTTCATGGTCCTCTGGTCCCTGCGCGACCTGCCGCCGGACGTCCGCGTCGAGGATCATCCCGACCGCGCCGGCGCCCGCGTGCTCAGACCGTGAGCATCGATCGCTTTCGAGAGGCGGTCCGCCGTCAAAAAACGCCTGAAACCGTTTAGCCAAGTGAGCAGGGCGTGGTCTCCCCACCAGGGGCGGGGAACACCAGTCCCTCCCCCTCGAGGGGGAGGTTAGGAGGGGGTGATCCTGCTGTTGTGTATGGTTGATCATAAAACTAAAGGGTTACAAACGCCTGAAATACCCCATAGAGAGGATATCAATGACAGAACCTACGAACAGAGACGACTCGAAAGCGCGAGCCCCTGAGCTTTTTCGACTTGAACGCGAAATTCCGGTTGAGGATGGTTTCGATCTCGTCGTAGCCGGCGGCGGGCCCGCAGGCGTCGCGGCGGCCCTCGCGGCGGCCCGATTGGGCGCCGATGTCCTGCTGATTGAAGCGCTGGGGTGTCTCGGTGGGATGGGCACCAGCGCGCTGGTGGCGAACTGGTATGCCCTCGGCGAGGGTCAAGCCTTCCGTGTCGGTGGGATCCTTCTCGAGCTGATCCACGCGCTCTGCCGCGACGGGTGGGCGGATCCGGAGGCGCGTAAGCGGTTTGAGGACGGTCGCTACGTCGAGCGGCTGGGCTACGATCCGGAGGGACTCAAGCTCCTGCTCGACGCGCGCTGCCGCGAGGCCGGGGTGGAGGTCAGGTTCTTCACGCGGGTGATCGATGCCGACGCGGACGAGGACAAGCAGCAGGTCCGGGGCGTCATCACCCACAGCGTAGAGGGCTATCGCTATATCCGCGCGGGTGCGTTCGTGGACGCCACCGGTGACGCGGTCCTCAGCGATCTCTGCGGCGTCCTGTCGCGCGAGGCCGGGCGGGATACCCCGAACATCATGCCGCCGACGCTCTGCGCGCGCATCGCGGATGTCGATGACGACCGTTTCGATCGCACAACTCAGCAGGCGAAGGTGGAGCAGGCCATCGCCGACGGTTTCTTCTCCCAGCCCGACCGGCATGTGCCCGGTCTCTTTCCCAGCATCGAGACGACCGCCACGATGAACGCCGGACATCTCTTTCATACCGACGCCCTCGAGACCCGCAGCCTCTCCGACGCCATGGTCCGGGGTCGCGAGCTGGTCCAGGAGTACGCCGCGTTCTACCGGGCGTATGTGCCGGGCTGCGAGCGGATGAAGGTGGTCGGGACGGGCGCGCTCCTGGGCGTGCGCGAGTCGCGCCGCATCGTGGGTGAATACGAGCTGAACTACGATGACTTCCGGGCGCGGCGCCATTTCACCGATCAGATCGCCGTCTACCGCAAGCGCGTCGATGTCCATGTGTACGACCTGAGCCCTGAGGAATACGAGCGCTATCACGAGGAATTCAACGAGTTGGACGTGCTCAAACCCGGTGAGTACTACGGCATTCCCTATGGCGTGCTGGTGCCGAAAGGCTGGTCGAACCTCTGGGTGGCGGGGCGTCCCGTGAGCGCGGACCTCAAGGTGCACGGCGCGATCCGCGATCAACCGGCCTGCATCCTGATGGGCCAGGCCGCCGGCACGGCTGCCGTGCAGTCGCTGCAGACGGGGCAGCCCGCCCACGAGCTTGATACGGAATGCCTCGTTCGCACCCTTCGCAAGGCCGGCGTCTATCTCCCGCAGCCGGAGACCAGCCGAACCATGACCCGAGGCTAGACCGCTGCCCGATCGATGTGTTACCGTGCGTCGCCACATAACCGACGACGCCAAGGTGCGAGGCACTCCCGGACGAATCCGTTAGGATCCTGAGTTTTGGATGTACGGCGACCGTAACTTTCTCCAGGTCCGGGCCAGTGCCTTGCACTGGGTCTAGCGAGGCCTTCTGGATCGTCCAGAGAAGGGTCAATCGGATTGTGATATCCCACCGTGCAAATAAGTTTCCTGAGCAAGATCGGGATCTCTGCGCTTGATGCGATTGCCCGAATGAGCATTTGACAGAAGGCCAACTCGCTTCATCATAGGGTTGGATGGTCTGGGATGGTTCCAGTTCCTGCTGAGTCAGGGTGGCATAAGCCACGGCTGACTCGTCGATCAAGGTGAAAAAGCGCCTCAAAGGGAGGAAACGATGATGGATCCAGAGAACGTTGGGCTGTCGGCTGAGCGCCTGGCCCGGATACGACCTGCGGTTGAGCAGCATATCGGTGACGACAAGATAGCGGGCGCGGTCACGCTTGTGGCGCGGCACGGCGAGGTTGTCCATTTGGAAAGCATCGGGTTGATGGATCGTGAACGAAACCGGCCTATGCAAGCTGATACCATCTTTCGCATCTACTCGATGACCAAACCCATTGTCTGTACCGCCTTGATGATCCTCTACGAACGAGGGTACTTTCAGCTCTTTGATCCGGTCCACGCTTTCATCCCCGCCTTCGAGGATCTCAAGGTCTATGCCGGAGGAAGCGGGTCGGATCTTGAGGTGGTCGATCTTCAGCGTCCGGTCACCATTCGAGATCTGCTCACGCACACCTCGGGGTTGACGTATCACTTTCTCGAATATGGCCCGGTGGAAGCGATGTATCGCGAGGCGCAAGTCTGTTCGGATCAACCGCTGGCGGAGTTTGTGGCGGATCTGTTGACGCTGCCCCTGGCGTTTCAACCGGGGACCGCCTACCGATACAGCTTGGCCCACGATGTGGTGGCCTATCTGGTCGAGGTGATCAGTGGGCAGCCCCTGGATGTGTTTCTGTGCGAGCAGTTGTTCGAGCCCCTGGGGATGGTCGATACCGGATTCTACGTGCCGGCCGAGAAGTTGGAGCGCTTCGCCGCCATGTATGGGGCAGGTAACGTCGTCCATCCTACAATGACCGGCACCAAGCTGGTTGACGACCTGGAGTCGGGTGTGAATGTGCTTGTTGGCGATCCCAGAGATAGCCTGGAATCCGCGCCGCATCAGGTCTTCCGGGGAGGACACGGCCTGGTCTCCACGGCGATGGACTACTGGCGGTTCTGTCAGATGCTGCTCAATGGGGGCGAGTTGGCGGGGCAGCGCGTACTCGGTCGGAAGACGGTGGAGCTGATGACGACCAATCACGTGGCGCCCGAGCTTCTGCCCTTCGAGATCGGGGACGAGTATTTCCTGGGCTATGGTTATGGCTTAGGGATGCGGGTCCTTATGGATGTGGGGCAGAGCCAGACCGTGGGCACGGTGGGGGAGTACGGGTGGGCTGGGGCAGCCAGCACGTATTTCTGGATCGATCCGGAGGAGGCGTTCATCGGGGTCGAGATGGCCTCGTTTCAACCTAACGGGTACTACCTGATCGAACCGACGTTCAGAGTCGCGGCGTACCAGGCGATCGTCGATTGACGAGGAAGCTCTTCTTTGTTCCATCCG
>CAYMAQ010000278.1:0-5099 GCA_964388385.1 uncultured Anaerolineales bacterium
TTCCAGGGCATATTTCGCTTTCCAGCTCTCGGGAATGATGAGGTTCAACCCGTAGCGATACCGGATCAACTGACCGTGATGTGCGGCTTCGTGCTCGACGAGGTCGAGGAGCAGCCGGATGCGGGCGTCGTCCTCCCCATCGAAGCCTGCGAGGGCCTTCGACACGGCTTTCTCGGAGCGTTGCAGGGCCTCGCGCATGGCCTCTTTGTCGGCGGTGCGATCGTAATCCAGGGAGCACGAGAAGCCCGACCACGCACCCGCCCGGATGGCCCGGCTGTAGCTCTCCCGCGCCCCGATGACGCACCATAATTGCTGACCGATCGTGTTCGATCGCAGGCGCGGCAGCTTTGCATCCATGTCGCCCTCGTCCAGCGATGCGACCAGATCCCGGTAGAGCGCGAAGGAGCGCTCGAAGTTCTCCCGTATGACCGCTGCGATTGCCATCGTTCCCTCCTTACAGTAACGCATTGGATGCTGAGGCTCGAGTAAGATGTTCACGTCGGACGACTGCATCCGCAACTATGCCACTTTTTTTGGTGAGCGCAAGGTTTGGTGATCGACAGTCCCCGGCACTCCCGCACTTCTGGAGTGCCGGGGACTGTCGATCGCCCGGGCGGAGTCCCTGGACCGTGCGATCCAGCGCTGCGATCCCGCTGCGGACCCGCGTTGCCAGATCAATAGGCATACAGCCGTCCGTACGGGCGGAGCGAGCGCGGCACCAGTTTCGCGAACGGCGTCTCCATGATCTCATCAGGATCGCCGCCAAAGTGTGAGACGTAGCCCCGCACCAGCGTCTCGATCAGGCGCTCGTCCTCGTCCTCCAGCGGTACCTGACCGACACCCTTTCCCAGCTGGTGATCGACCAGCGCCCCCCGGACGTACATGCGCCCGCCGTGCATCCCCGTGCCGATGAAACTCGCCGGGTGGCGTTCGCCGGGTTTGAGGGTCAGTCCGAGCACCATCAGCGTCCCGCCCGCCATATACTCGCCCAGGAAGTGCTGGGCGGTGCCGCCGATGATGATGGCAGGCTGCTTGTCCTGGTACGCCTTCATGTGGATGCCCACGCGGTATCCCACGTCGTCGCGGACCCAGATCTTGCCGCCCCGCATTGAGTGGCCCGTCACGTCACCCGCGCGGCCGTGAATGATGATCTCGCCCTCGTTCATCGTGTTGCCGCAGCCATCCTGGGCGTTGCCGTGGACGACGATCCGCGGTCCGTCCATAAACGACGCCAGGTCGTTGCCCGGCGTGCCGTGGATGTGGATCTCGACCGGATGGTGCAGGTCGGTGCCCAGATAGCGCTGCCCGTAGACGTTGCGGATCTCGATCCGGGCCGTCCCATCACCGTTCACCGCCTGGCGCAGCTGAGTGTTCAACTGACGGTAGTGCATCCCCGCGGCATCAATCTGTAGGGTTGTCGTTTCCACGTTCATCATCACAATCCCCCTCTCCGTGCGGACAGGATGTCCGCGATCCAAGATAAGGTGCGAAGCACTCCCGGAAGCGACCCTCAATATTCAGCACCCTGAAAGAACGTAAAAAGCCTCGATAACATTCGCGGGTCAAGTGCTTTGCACCGGGTTTGATAAGCTATCCGTTCAAACCTTACGACGCCACGGCGGCGGTCTCACGCGCCGCCTCCGGGGTACGGAGCGACGTGCCCAGCCGCCCGATGACCGGCTCGCCGCCGGCGGGGCTCCACAGCCGGTCCAGTTCGTCGGAGACCAGGCGGATCGCCGCCTCCTCGGAGGAGACGTAGAGCCGGTCACCGCGCGTCGCCGCGATGATCGGCCGGAGGCGCAGGCGGTCGGTCAGACCGATCATCTCGCCCTCGTGTGCGAGGATGATCGTGAACGGTCCGTTGAAGAGGAGCGCGCCGTAGACCTGCCGCAGCGTGCGGCAGAGCGCCTGTTCCTCCGGCGGCATCCGTTCGATATCGTCCCAGAGCGGCGGCGCCATCACCTTCACGGCGACCTCGACCGGCAGGTTGTGGCGGCGCATCAGGAAGTCGGCCGCGTAGGCCATCACCTCGGTGTCGGTCGTCATCGTGCAGTGGTAGCCCTTCATCTCCAGGAAGCGCCGGTTGGTGCCGTAGGATGAGATCTCACCGTTGTGCACCACCGTCCAGTCGAGCAGGCCGAACGGATGGGCGCCGCCCCACCAGCCCGGCGTGTTGGTGGGGAAACGGTTGTGGGCCGTCCAGATGTAGCCCTCGTACTCCTGCACGCCGAAGTAATCGGCGATCTGCAGGGGGAAGCCCACGCCCTTGAAGGCGCCCATATTCTTGCCGCTGCTGTAGATGTAGGCGCCGAGCCCCGCCACGTTGATCTCCATCACCCGGGAGACCACGTACTCTAGCTCGCCCCTCAGCGCCACCTGCGGATGGTCATCCTCGGTCTTCAAGAAGTAACGCCAGATGAGCGGGGCGTCGTGGAGCTCCGGGGTGGGGTTGTGGGGCACCTCCTCGGCGTGGACCAGGACAAACTCCTCGGCCAGACGCGCCTCAATCTGCGGGCGGCTGTCCGGATTCGTGTACATCACGTGGAAGGCGTAGCAGTCGGCGTGGTCCGGATAACAGCCGTAGATCGCGTAGCCCGATCCCAGGCCGTTGCCCCGCTCGGTCATGTTCGCCAGGCCGGTCACGACGTCATGTCCGGAAAAGCACTTCCCGGTCGTGTCCATCATGCCGAAGACACCGCAGGCATCGTAGACCTTATCATCGCCGTATGGATTCTCCAGGCTTATCGTGCGCATTGTTCTCCTCCGTTCCCCGGGCTTTGTGTGCCGCCGCTTGCATTGATAATCGTGCGATTCTCCGTCCTGCCGTCCGCACTCACACCTCAATCCCCCGCCCCACCACCAGGTGCTTCCGGTAGGCCTTGGGCAGCGAGATCAGGCCGAAGCTCCCCGAGAGCAGGTGCTCCTCGAACGGACGGATGTCCACCTTCTCGCGGATCAGGCCGGTGTAGATGCCGGCGCGGTCGATGTCGTTGATGAAGAGCGCTCCCACCAGCTGATGGCCGCGCAGGACCAGCTTCTTGTAGGTGAGCCGTTCGCGGTCGTAGTCGTCCATAATCTCATACCGCTCGCCGTCGTCCGGCGGATCGACGATCCCGACGGAGATGGTGGGCACGTCGCAGACGCCGATCGAATTCATCGGGAAGCCCCCCTCGTACGCACGCGGCTCCCCGATCATATTCCGGCCCGCGATGGCGCCCTGGCGGTAGGCCAGGGGCCAGATGGCGATCTGGCGATAGGATTCGGTCAGCGAATCATAGGCCTCCACGCAGTCGCCCGCCGCGTAGACGTCCGGTGCGGTGGTGCGCATATGCGCGTCCACCCGGATGCCCCGCTCGACCTCGATCCCGGCGTCGGCCGGGACCAGGGCCGTGTTGGGGCGCACGCCGATGGCCATGAGGATCAGGTCGCAGTCGATGCGCTCGCCGTCGCGGAGCACCGCGTGGTCGACGCGCCCCCCACGTCCCATGATCTCCGTGACCGTGGTGCCGGTCTTGACGTCCACGCCCTCACGGCTCAGGATCGTCTCGGCCAGCCGGGAGCCCGTGGGGTCGAAGATGGTGCTGAGGATGCGGTCGGCCAGCTCCACCATCGTGGTGTCGATCTCGCGGGCGAGCAGCGCCTCCACTGCTTTGAGCCCGATCAGCCCGCCGCCGATGACCATAGCCGACTCGACGTCGTGGTCCTCGATGAAGCGGGCGATGCGCTCGGCGTCCTCCCACGTTGAGAAGGTGAAGACGCCCTGAAGATCCACCCCGGGCATGGGAGGCACAAACGGCTTACCGCCGGTGGCGATCAGCAGGCGGTCGTAGGCGAGGGTGCCGCCCCCGGACAACGCGATGGTCCGCGCCTCCGGATCGACCTCCGTGACCCGTACGCCCAGCAGCGTCTCGATATTGTTCGCTTCGTAGAAATTGAGCGGGCGGTAGTGCATCCACGTCTCGTCGACCAGCCCGCCCAGCAGGTAGGAGATCAGCGGGCGCGAGTAGGTGTGATGGGGCTCGTCGGCGACGATGGTGATGGCGCTATCGCGGTCGTCCTCGCGGATGGCTTCCACACATCCGATGGCTGCTGCGGAGTTGCCGATGATCACGTGTCTCATGACCGTCCCCCCTCCTGCGCGTCGTCCTCGACGAACGTCAGCGCCTCATTGGGGCAGTGGGCGACGCACGCCGGCATATCCTCGCCGTAGCAGAGATCGCACTTCGAGGCGGCTTTGTTCTCGCCCATATTCCGCTGGATGGCCCCGAACGGGCAGACCATCACGCACATCCAGCAGCCGACGCAGCGGTCCTCGTCGCAGAGGACCGCGCCGGTCTCCTCGTCGCGGTGCATCGCGCCGACGATGCAGGCCTCGATGCACGGGGCGTCCTCGCAGTGCCGGCACTGCATCGCAAAGGAGAGCGGACCCTCCTCCTCGACGAGCACCCGGGCCATCGCCCGGGGCGCCTCTTCCTTGAACGCCTTGATGATCTTCTTCGACTGTGAGTGCTGGACCATGCAGTGGATCTCGCACAGGCGACAGCCGATGCAGTATTCTTCGTTGACGTAGATCTGTTTCATCGTGCTCCTCCTTCTCGTCTTGCCCCCCTCTAACTCCCCCCGGTGGGGGGAGGATAGTGGCCGTGCTTTTGTCGTCTCGCCCCTCTTCTAACTCCCCCGGTGGGGAGCGGACAGGCTTCCCCCCCAGCGGGGGGGATTGAGGGGGGGAGGGTCTCCGCTACGCAATCCCTGCGCCCTTGACGCCCAGCGCGTCCAGTTCCACCTGGTTCAACCCCACCCCCCGCAGATGATCGCGGTTGCTGCGCAGGCTCTCGATGGCGTTGATCCCCATGCCGCCCAGCATCTCCTTGATCTCCAGCGACCACGCGCGGATCAGGTTGGAGAGCCGCCGGCTGCCGATGTTGGGGTTGAGACGCTTGGTCAGATAGGGGTCCTGCGTGGCGATGCCCCAGTTGCACTTGCCGGTGTAGCACTTCTGGCAGAGGTGACAGCCCATCGCCACCAGCGCTGCGGTCCCGATGTAGGCCGCGTCCGCGCCCAGGGCGATGATCTTCATCACGTCCCCGCTGTTGCGGATC
>CAYMAQ010000279.1:0-5060 GCA_964388385.1 uncultured Anaerolineales bacterium
AAAAGGCACCCCGGAGGGTGCCTTTTTGAGGAGTGGACCTGGTGGGACTCGAACCCACGACCCCCACAATGCCATTGTGATGCGCTCCCAGCTGCGCTACAGGCCCAGAGATGAACGTTCTGTTCTGAAATCCAATGGAGCTGAGGGGACTCGAACCCCTGACCTCTACAGTGCGATTGTAGCGCTCTCCCACCTGAGCCACAGCCCCTCGACTCACAATCGCCATTATAGCACAAAGACGCGGGGCGGCAAGTGGAGTTTCAGTCCCCGGCACTCGGCGCACTTCGCCGAGTGCCGGGGACTGAAACGGCTTCCCCCCTTTACCCCTTCCCAATCGCCGCGAGCATCGCGTCGTTGGATTCGTACTTGAAGTGTTCCTCGTTCCGCCGTTCGGCCTCCTCGGCCTCCGCCACCTTCAGCCGGTGCCAGTCCGCCTTGTCCACCACCGGGTGATCCAGCGCGTCGAGATGCCGTTTCAGGCTGCCCAGGGGGTCGGTGTCACCGGAATCCTGGGCACGCGCCGCGTCCAGATAAGTCTTCACCGCCTCGACGCAGCGCTTGGCGTCCTTGCGCGCCAGTCCGACCTGTCCCGCGCTCGCCTCACGCGCCCACCCGACCAGGAAGACACGCTTGAGGGCCTCCTCGGTTGTGGGATCGTACGCCTCGTAACAGATCCCATCGACCGGGTGTTCCGGGGCGGGATGCTTGCAGTAGGAGAAGTTCTCCACCGGGAGCCCCAGGCCCTCGCTGACCCGGTCCCCGATGCAGAAGATCACCGTGTCCACGTCGAGGACGTGGCGGGTGCCCAGTCGATCGGGATACGTGCGCCCCCTTTCCTCATCCCACACGAGCCGGGTGTCCTCGACCTCCAGCCCGGCGACGTTCCCCTCGCCATCGCCCAGGATCCGTCCTATGGCGGAGAGGAACCGGAAGCGCAGGCGCGTGTCGGAGACCGGCGCCGGGGCGCGCTCCAGCGCGGAAAGGATGAGGGCCTTGGCTGCCTCGGGGTCCTGCCCCACGGCTTCCATCCGATCGCGCACCCGCTCGATCTCCGCGTCCAGGGCCTCCAGGTCGAGGCTCGCCGCCGAATAGGCCAGCTCGCGCGGCGTGAACTTCACCTCCGCCGGCCCCCGGCGGGCCACCGCGATGACCGCGTCCACCTTGACGTCGCGAACCAGCCAGTGCGCGATGTCCGCCATCACGTTGCCCACGCCGACCAGGGCCACGCGGTCCCCGATGGGGTAGGATCGCTCGCTGAACGGCGGGAGGTCGTTGTAATAGTAGATCAGGTCCTTGGCGTGGTAGACGCCGTCCAGCGATTCTCCCTCGATGCTCAGCCATTTCGTGCCCTGGGCGCCGACCGCCACGACGATGGCGTCGAACCCCATCTCCCTGAGTGCGTCAAGCGTCAGGTCCTTATCCTCGCCGACGGTGACGTTCCCATAGTAGTGGATGGCCTCATCGTCGAGGATCTTGCGGAACTGCCGCCGCAGGCCCGACTTGATCCTGTGTTTGCTGTGGTAGATCCCGTATTCGGCGAGTCCGCCCGGTTTCACGTCCCGGTTGAGAATGATGACCTGCGCGTCATCGTCGGAAAGCTCCTGCGCGGTAAACAGGCCCGCCGGGCCTGCACCGATGATCAAGACGGTCGGTCGATCCTGCGTCTTCCCTCTCATATCCCCCTCCTCGTGCTACCTGTGCGCGCATACCCCGTCCGGCTGGCTGAGGGGCGCGATAAGCGAAAGCGGCTGGCTCCTTGGGGCCAGCCGCTTGTGGTTCGTTTAGATCGGCCTGCGATGTGGGCCGTGTTCGCCTGGTCCCCCGGGAGCGTGCGCCCACTTTCGTGAGCGCGCCGTAAATGTGTTGGCGAGATATCCGAAGAAGAACGCTTCGTCTCCAAAGAGCAGGTTTAATCGAGCCAGGGCGGCGCGATCGTAGCGGGTGTGACCGCACGCGTCACAGCGCCAGGTTGGGAAGTGCGGCGTGGTGATAAGGCGTGCGTTCAAGATGCGCACGTGCGTGGTCTCCGCCGGCTGGAGTGTGCCGATGATGCAGCGGGGGCAGACGTATCTCATTCGGGGGCCCCCCCGAGAATGGTCACGCTGCGGCTGGCCCCGATACGCGTCGCGCCGGCTTCGATCATCGCCAGGGCTTCCTCATAGCTGTGGATCCCGCCGGCGGCTTTGACGCCCATCTCGGGCCCGACGGTTTTGCGCATCAGCGCCACATCCTCGACGGTGGCGCCGCTCGCGGCAAAGCCGGTGGACGTCTTGACGAAATCCGCCTTGGCCGCTTTGGCGAGCGTGCAGGCTCTCGTCTTCTCCCTGTCTGTCAGCAGGGCCGTCTCAATGATCACCTTGAGAACCGCGCCGTGGGCGTGGGCGAGGGCGGCGACTGCAGCGATGTCGCCGCGTACCGCGTCCTCATCGCCCGCCTTGAGCAGGCCGATCGCCATCACCATATCGAGCTCCGTGGCTCCCTCCGCAAGGGCAAGCTGCGCCTCGCAGACCTTGGCTGCCGTGGACGTGGCCCCCAGGGGGAACCCGATCACGGTACAGACGTCGACGTCCGTGTCCGAAAGCAGCTCGGCTGCCAATGCGACGTAGACGGGGTTCACACAAACCGAGGCCATCCGATGCTCCCGCGCCTCCTCACACAGTGTCCGGATTTGGCCCGGTTGGGCCTGCGGCTTGAGCTGGGTGTGATCCAGGTAACGAGCCAATGCATGTCGCTTCATGGTCTAGCCTCCAATTCAGGGAAAGCGTACGTGGGCATAGTCCCCCAGTTCTCCAACGGCCAATAGCGGAAGATCGTTTTGCCGACGATGTGGTCCCGGGGCAGGGCCCCCCAGACGTGGGAGTCGCTGGAATTGTTGCGGTTATCGCCCAGCACCAGATATTCGTCCGAGTCGAGGACGAAATCGTCGCTGTAGATAACGGGGCCGCTGACGTAGGGTTCGTTGAGTGCCACCCCATCGATCCACACCCGCCCATCGCGAATTTGGATGTACTCTCCCGGCAGTCCGACGATCCGCTTGATGTAGGGGATGTTGCTCTGGTTGTGCGGGGGGTCGAGTACGACGATATCTCCCCGCTGTGGAGGGTGAAGCCAATACGCGATTTTGCTGACCACCAGATACTGACCTTCATAGAGCGTGGGCTGCATGCTGATGGAACGGACTTCATACCGGCTCGACAGGGTGTTGACGATCAGGAAGAGAAACAGGGCCAGGGCCAGGGTTTCGAGGAGGTCCTTCAGGAAGAGCCCCGACCTCCGTCCCTGCGGGGATGTATGGGGTCCTTGACTGGATGTCAGATCGAACTCGTTCATAGTGCCCGTTTCCACTTCAGGATGGATAGCTCTTGACGTTGCCCGTCATTACGGAATGCGGCGCCGCTATTGGACGGTTGTGAGTTCGGGATAATTATAGTGGGGGATCGTCCCCCAGTATTCCGGCGGCCAATAGGAGAAGAACGCTTTGCCGAGGACGTTCTCCTCGGGCAGCATCCCCCAATTGTGAGAGTCGCTGGAATTGTTGCGGTTATCCCCCAGCACGAAATACTTCCCGTCCTCTACAATCCAACTCCCCTCATAATAGGGCGGCCCGCTGACATACGGTTCGTTCAAAGCTACGCCGTTGACCCAGACGCGCTGCTCGCGGATGTCCACCGAGTCGCCCGGCAGCCCGATGACCCGCTTGATATAGGGGACGGCGCTTTGATTGTTGGGAGGGTCGAGGACGACGACGTCCCCCCGCTCCGGTGGGTGCAGCCAGTAGGTCACCTTGCTGGCGATCAGATACTGTTCCTCGTGCAGGGTGGGCAGCATACTCTGTCCGTGTACCTGATACCGTCCTGTCAACGTATTGATCACGAGGAAGAGGATGACCGCCAGGAGCAGGGTTTCCAGCGTGTCTTGCAGCCACGATCGAATCCCGAAGGTCTGGCTCATCGAGGGCTCGGGCAGGGCCTGCGCATCGTCTTGAGAGGGCGCCTCTTCCTCTGACTGTTCTAAATTTGTTTCAACGCTCACGAAATTCCTCACCTCCAACCTGTGTAAGGTGAAATTATAGTGGATGTCTTGACGGAGGCAACCCCCTGTCGCTCAAACGACATGCCCCCGGTCGTGCTGGGGGCATAGGTCCTGGGTGTCTCTTTGTGAGGGCTTGATGAGGAGAAGTGGTGCGCGTTGGGTGTGGCGTCAGGAAGCCTCAGATTGTGGCTTTTCCTCGATCTCCTCGGCTAACTCCTCATCCTCCCAGCCGATGATCCAAACGGCCAGGCCGGCGACCAGGATGGTGGCGACGATGAGCGCGGCCCACTGCCCCGGCAGAAGACCGACGTCCCGCGCCGACCAGACGAGGATGGCGACCATGCCGATCGAAAGCACGATCCATGATGTCCATTGGGGATGCTGATTGACGAACGCTTTAATTTTATCCATAACTATGCAGCCTCTCTATCGGGAACAACGTCACTTATCACCCGTCACATCGGGCGCTGGATCAGATCTTCGCGCAGGCGCTTGATCATGACCGATTCAGCATCTTCCGCCCACTCCTGCACGGCGTCACGCCACGCGCGATGGAGGTCTGAGATGGCCTGGCGCTCGTAGCCCATCGCCTCCCAATAGGATGTCAGCTTCGGCGGGGAGTCCGGCGGCATAAAGAGCAGGATGGCCTCCGCATTCAAGTCCCTTGCTTGCTCTTCCATCGTCTGCACCAAGGGTTCTCCCACGACCAAGCGGTTATCCGGTTTCTCGATGACCAGAAAGTCCGTGACCCGCACGACGAGATTCTCGACCTGCCACCCAAGGAGGCCGACGATTCCCTCGTTCTGCTCGGCGAGGAGAAACCCGACCTGTCCAAATCGCTCTGCGATGTCAGCCCGGCTGAGTTCCACATTCGGACGCGCACGCCTGATGAACGCCGCGATAGCTTCCGCATCCGAGAGGTTCGCCCGGCGCACTTGAATGTTCGATGCCACGAGTCCCTCCATTAACGCTTGATCGACCTGGGTGATTCAGCCCCGTACAGCGTACCTGATGCTCAAAGGGCTCCA
>CAYMAQ010000280.1:0-2970 GCA_964388385.1 uncultured Anaerolineales bacterium
GGGGGCTTTGAGCCCTCCACGACTGCCCAGACCCCAGGGGTAGCGCGACAGAAACTTGCGCATTTGACAGAACGGGCAGGTTCCCAGTATCATGTAGGTAGGCTGATCCACTGCCGGAACACACGGATAATCCGTAGCTCCCATCCTGTCGACCATCAACGGCGGCGTTGAGTATCGATTCTCGTGTCATTCACGTATGCACACCGGAGGTGAACGATGACTGTCATTACAATTTCCCGCGAACTTGGTAGCGAGGGCGACCAAATCGCCGATATGCTCTGCGAAAACCTCGGTTTTTGCCGGATCGATCGTGCGATGGTGATGCAGATTGCCGATGAAGCCGGTATCGACGTCGAGGCGATAGAGGAACTTGAGAAAAACGTCACCCGCCGGGCGCGGCTGGTCAGCGACGAGATGACCTCGCTCTACCGCAAACAGTCCTCGGCTTTCGAGAAGCCGAGCGCCATCGACGACCGGACCTACAAGCAGGTGGTCCGCGAGACCTTCGAGGAGTACGCCCGCGCGGGCGAGGCGTTGATCGTCGGGCGCGGCGGGCAGATGGTCCTGCGGGACTGGCCCGACGCCCTTCACGTGCGCATCTTTGCCCCTGAGGATGTCCGCGTCGGTCGGATTATGGAGCGGGAGAAGGTTCCGCCCCAGCAGGCCCAGGCGATGGTCAAACGCTCCGACGAGCGAAAGCGCCAGTACATCCGGCGTATGTATGATAACGCCAACTGGCAGAGCCTGAAATACTATCACCTGGCGATCGACACCTCTCGTATTTCGCCGCAGGACGCCAGTGAGATCATCGTCACAGCCGCGAAGAGCCTGATAACAGGCGAGGGGTAGGGGAAAATAAGGGCGGATCTCAAGACAAGGCCCGAATCAAGGGGACTATGACCGGTTTTTGATCGGTCCGGGATGCGCGTCCGACCGACCATCGAAAAACACGGCGACCCACTGGGCCAACCGCTTCCCCAACCGGCGACATGCTTCGATGGCGGCCTCGTCCTGGGGTTCACCGGCGGTGATGGCGCCGTGATGGAGCGTGAACTGTTGCCCCACGTAATCGGTGACACCGAACGTCAGCATCCCCACGTTCATCATCATGGTGAGCGCCGACATACACGCGAGTTCCGAGCCGCCACCCCATCCGCCGGATGAGGAGAACGCACATCCGATCTTGCCGTCCATCTCCCCCCATACTTTGTGAGCGGCCTCGTCCCAGAACCGCTTCATCCGCCAAGAGGTCAGACCCACGTAGGTTGGCGAACCGAGCGCAATGCCGTCAGCCCAGCGCAGGTCGTCCAGGGAGGCATTCGCAACCAACAGACACCGCACTTCGATGCCCTCGATCTCACGCGCGCCTTTAGTCACGTACTCAGCCATCCGCTCGGTGTTTCCGGACGCGCTGTCATACAGGATTAACACATGCCCCATAATCGTCCACTCACCTCACCCCGATGCTGCTTTCATCTCTCGAAAGAGGGTCCACGAGCCTTTGCGCCCCTTTCCATCAACGTCAATGCTGCCCGGCGCCCGGTCGTAATAGAGATCGAAGACCCGGCCCTCCTCGGTACGCACCCGAAAATAGTGCCGCCCTACCCCCCAGGACCCACGTCGGCGGGCCGTCTCCAGGTGGGAGTCGCGCATATTGTGAGCCACACCCCCATGCCGGCTATAATCGTGCCACTCGCTGAGAATCGAGCCAATGCGATAACGCGCTCCCTCCCAATCGAATGCGTCGGGGCGCGGCGGGCGTTTCTCCAGCACCGGAGGCTCATCGAAATGGACCAACACGCCCGTGCCAATGAAGCGTACCGGTTCGAAGTCCATAGCGTAACCTAGGAAGCCAGGACGTACCAGACGGCGACTAGGGGCTCATCCTCGGAACTTCGTGTATGGTGATCCTCACCGGCCTCGACGACCACCACGTCACCGGTCTCCACCGGATAATCGACCCCATCAATGGGAATCACCCCTTGCCCCTGCACGAAGATGAAGACCTCATCCGTATCGTGCACGTGTCGGGCCTCCGGGTGGGCCGTCTCACCGGGCTCAAAGATATAGACCCCGCCGTGATCAATCGTCTTATCGCCCAGCAGATCGGGCATCAGACGGGTTGCAGTGAAGGTAACCTCATTGAGTTTCAGGAATTTCATCGTTCGCTCCTTTTACACGATTGACACACGTTCAATTTGTCAGCGCAGGAATAGATGCGCTCTCAGCCCTCGAACCACAGTTGAAGCACCCCTAAAAGAGCCGTTCGCCCTTCTCCCAGACCACGGGATCGTAAGTCACGCCCAAACCCGGTCCATCCGGTACGGCAACCTCGCCGTCCGTCAACGCAAAGGGGGGATTGTACCATGAAGCCGGTGGAATATACTCACCGCGGTACTCCTGGTGGGGGCCGAGATTCGGCACCATCGAAGCAAAGTGCAACACAGCGGCGGACTCAGCCCCAACCTTGGGACTGTGAGGCATAACCGGCACATCGACCGCCTCGGCCATCTCCGCCACGCGCAGCGCGCGGATCATGCCTCCGTTGTACATCATATCGGGCTGCACGATGTCCACGGCGCGGTTATCAAGCATCCATCGGAAGCGGAACAGACTCGAATCCTGCTCGCCACCCGCGACGGGAAGGTCGAGCGTCTCCGCGACCTTCAAGGTCTGCTCGTACGCCTGCCAGGGACACGGCTCTTCGAGGAACGCCACCCCGTAGTCAGCCAGCAGAGCCCCTACCTCGATCGCGCCCTCGGCATCGTACGAGCCGTTAGCGTCCACGTAGATCGAGACGTCATCGCCAAAAGTTTCCCGGGCAAGAGGTATCAACCGGTCCGTACGCCCGGGGAACGCATCGGCGTTGTGGCTCATGCGCCCACCGATTTTGAGTTTCACCGCGTCGGCGCCCGTCTCCTCCAATCGCTGCCCCAACCAGGCGACCTCCTCCTCGGCGGTGGTGTCGCG
>CAYMAQ010000280.1:3070-5052 GCA_964388385.1 uncultured Anaerolineales bacterium
GTGGAAATTAATCTTCATCCTGTCCTCCTTCCGCCATTCTGAAAGAGGGTGAGCACCCGATATCCCTATCGAACTGACCACCCTCTTGTATAAATGGAGATGGCACCACGCGCGCCGGATCAGCCAAGTGAAGTCTTACTCCGAGTTCGTTGAAGTTCGTTGGTGGGTGCCCGTTTCGCCAGCAAGTCCAACGATATGTCGATCACCTCTCGCGCCTCATCCGGGGTAGTCGTACCGATGGTGACCATATCCTGCTCGCGGATTGTGTTCCACACGAAGGAGAGACCGACGACCGGCAGCAGACGACCGGCAGCCAGAGGCTTGATCGTCATCACCGGCTTCTTGGCATTCTGGATGATACGCATCACCCAATCCGCCTCCACCTGCAGCAGGAATCCGGCGGCGTTGTAGAGCTGAATATAGGTCTCAACGTCAGCGCCCGTATTGTCCGCGTAAATGACCGACTCGGGCATATGCGTCGAGAGCCCGGGGATCATACCCCGTTCCCGGATCATCGCCGTGTATTTGTCGATGTCGCGGATCTTCTTGTACATCCGATCCATCAACGCATCAGTGATGGCCTGGTGCGGCATACAGAAGGTCGTCCCCATCTCCTTACAGGCGTCGAAGACTCGCTCGGGTTCTAACTCCTCCGGCCCATCGGGCAGGATGTTGAAGTGAGGAGTGATAATCCGGATCATCGCCTCACCGGTGCGCTGCTCGGCCTCCTGGATGGCCTCCTCCAGCTTATCCGAGTAAGGTCCCATCACCGCATCCACGCCCCGCTCCACAAACACCTCGAGGATATCTGCGACGCTGTCGCGATCCTGATAGGTCTTGATAAAGTGATCCTTCGCCTTGCTCGTGTGAGAGTACCCGAGGAACCAATTCGAACCAATAATCAAGCGCGGCAACGACACGCCGCCAACCATCGTCCTGGGAAAATCTGCCATTGTTTTGCCTCCTTAGGAACAGCGACTGAATAACTTCGGTGAAATCAAACTGAAAGCTGAACAACTTCCGCACCGTGAGCTTCTGTTAAACTCGCTTTCAGCCCTTAACGTCAAATGATAGGCCCGGAGTTCAAGAGCGCATAGCGTACGTCACGCCCCGACGCCCTTATTGTAATACACTTGGGACATTATTCACATCCACATTCGCGCCCAGACTCACCCGTCCCGATCGTCCAACCGGATCGCGGGATCAAGAAATCGCAGGTTCCGACGTGTCTATTGATCGCAGATCTCAAAGGCGCGTCGTAGTGACGCGTAGACGTCGTCTTTAGGCTTGTATTCGTGCCCCACGTAGAGATCGTAACCGGATGCTGAGATCGCACGGCAGATACCCCGATAGTTCAACTCCTGGGTGTCGTCGAAATCGTGCCGCCCGGGCACCCCAGCGGTGTGAAAGTGACCGATCCATTGGATATTCTCGGTGACGGTGCGAATGATGTCACCCTCCATGATCTGCATATGATAGATATCGTAAAGCAGCTTCACATTGGGGCTGTTCACCCGCCGACACACCTCCAGCCCCCACGCGCTGTGATCGCACTCGTATCCCGGATGATTCACCTTCGAATTGAGCAATTCCATATTCAGGTTCACCCCCTGGGCTTCGGCGTAGGGTGCCACACGGCGCAATCCCTCAACCGTCGCCGCGATGGACGCTTCTTCGCTGACCCCCGCGCGTCGGTTGCCGCTGAAGCAGATCAGACCGGGGATCCCGGCCTCCGCAGCCACATCAATGGATGCGTGCAGTTCGGCCTCGATCCGGTCGTGCTGGCTCGGGTCGTTCAGCCCGACCGCCAGACTATCGTGACCGGACATCGTTGCAATGACCAGGTCGTGATCCCGCGCCAGTTCGACGACCTCATCGAAGTCATCACCCCGCGTCCAGAGTTCAATCGCGGCAAATCCCATCGCTTTGACCGCCGCCACGAAGTCGCGCAACGGAATCGACTCCGGTTTCATCATCGGATA
>CAYMAQ010000281.1:0-4946 GCA_964388385.1 uncultured Anaerolineales bacterium
ACCGAGATCTACACTCTTTCCCTACACGACGCTCTTCCGATCTGGGCGGATCACGATCTACGAGAGCGTCTTCGATCCGGCCCATATGGCGGCGAACTACCCGATGCGGTTCGAGCGCGACCTGGAGCGCGCGCCGTCGGGACCCGTCAGCCTTCCGATGTTCATCGTCGCTCACGAGCTGGGTCATATGCTCGTCGATGGGCTCCGTGCGGAGCACGTGGCCGACGGGCTGGCCCCGACCGTCCTCGAGGATCGTTACGAGGAGAGCGTTTACCTCGACTACCGGGCCCACCCGCTCAAGGGCATCAACGAGAGTGTCGCCAGCGAGGTCGGGCTCTGGGTCTACGAAGTGCGCCGCCCGCCGGTCGTCGATGCCTTCTGCGAGACGCTGCTGGTGCCTGCGCTGTTGGGGGAGTGAGGGAGACGGCAGGATTGAGAATCAAGGATTGAGAATTGAGATCCCGCCTGGCGATGAAGTCGTCAGGCTACACCGTAACGCCCCATGAATGGGGCTTGAAGCCCGATTTATCGGGCGTCACGACGTAGCACGGGTATTCATACCCGTGCGGGCTTTTATTCACAATCCACGGACGGACGCGGCCTCGATCCGAGGCCGGCCTACGCGGCCCCCCGTCTCGGCACGATGCAGATGAACTCGAAGGATGACGTGCCGGTGTTGCGGAACTGGTGCTTCTCGTCCTCCGGCATATAGATGAAGTCCCCGGCCTTCACCGGCGTCTCGTTGCCGTCCACGTCGACGGTCACGCCGCTGCCCACCTCGACCTTGACCAGGTGCGGCCAGTCGTGGCTGTGATACGGGGTCGTCCCGCCCGGGGCCAGCCGGAAATAGCGCAGCACGATCTCGTTCGAGCCGTCCTCCGGCCCCAGCACCACCTGCTTCTTCACGCCCTCGTAGCCCGACATATCGGCGAACGGGACGTTGTCCAGTTGTTTAAGAATCATGGTCCTCTCCTTGGTTGGCTTTTTGTCTCACAAAGTATATCTGAAAGGGCGGGAGTTGAAAGTTATCCGGTGCTCCAGTTTGTATGGGTTCAGTTGGCTACAAGAGGTTCCCCCCAGCGGGGGGAAATCCAAAGGGGGGAGGGTCTGCGCAAGCTGAGCTGCCGCCGGTCGCGAAGTTACCGTCTTGCGACGGGGCGCCCCCCTCTGACTCCCCCCACGCGGGGGAGGATTTGCCTTACTGCGCGACCTCCTGCCACAACTGACGCATCTCCTCGCTCGTCGCCAGGAGCAGGTCCAGCGGGCCGGTCGCCTCCACCCGACCGTCCTTCATCAGCACGATCCGGTCGGCTCGCTGGAGCACGCTGCGGCGGTGGGAGACCACCAGACACGTCGCGTCCCGGCGGGCGAAGACCCGCGCCCACAGGGTCTGCTCGGTCTCCACGTCGAGGGCGCTGGAGAGGTCGTCGAAGACCAGGAGCGCCGGGTCGCGCACGAACATCCGCGCCGCCGCCGTCCGCTGGATCTGCCCGCCGGAGAGCTTCACACCCCGCGGCCCGACCCGGGTCTCCAGCCCGTGGTCCAGGTCGGCCAGGTCCTTCTCCATCACCGCCAGGTGGATCGCGGCGGCGAGGTCGACCCCCTCGGCCTCGGGCGGCAGGCCCATCAGGATGTTGTCCCGCAGCGTCTCGCTGAAGAGCCGGGGCACCTGACCCGTGTACGCGGCGCGCGGCGGCACGAAGAAGGCGCCCGGATCCTCCACCCGCTCGCCGTTCCAGCGGATGTCGCTCCGGTCCGGCGGCAGCAGGCCCAGCAGCGCCCGCAGCAGCGTGCTCTTGCCCGAGCCCACCCGCCCGGTGACCACGACGAAGTCGCCGCGGACGAGGTCCAGATCGACGCCTTCGATGCCCCGTCCGGTATCGGGATAGCGGTAGGTCAGGTCCCGGACCGTCAGCGTGTCGAGGCGGTGCGCCGGGATCCGCGGCGTGTAGGGGACCTCGGGCGCTTGGTTGACGACGACCGGACGGTTCGCCACCGCAGCCCCGGGGGCGGCGCCCTTCATCAGCCTTTGGATCCGTTCGAGCGAGACCTTCGTCTGCTGCCCCCACGCCGTCATGCTGCCGATGGCGGTGATGCCGTAGGTGACCGGGCCCAGGTACGTGACGAAGAGCGCAAAGTCGCCCACGGTAAAGGTGCCCGCGTCCATCGCCTGTGCGCCGAGCAGCAGGATCACGCCCATGCAGATGTCGATGGTGCTGTCGGCGATCGTGTACCGCATCTCCGAGAGCATCGTGTCCTTCAGCGCCGCCTTGCGCCGCGCCTCGTTGATACGGTCGAAGCGCGCCTTGGCGCGGCTTTCGGCCCCGCTCACTTTGAGCGCCTGCACACTGCCGAAGATATCGCCGATGAAGGCCGTGACCCGCCCCGCGGCGGCCCGGCTCGCGGCCCGGGCCTTCTGCATATACCGGCTCAGGATAAAGGTCGTGACGATCACGATGCCCAGCGGCACCAGCAGCCCCAGGGTTAGCCGCGCGTTGACCCGCAGCAGGATCGCCAGGCCGACCAGCGCGGCGCCCGTCTGCCCGATGACCTCGACCGTCCAGTCGGCGCTGAAGTCCGCCATGTGGAAGACGTCGCCGCGGAACCGGCTGACCGCCTCGCCCGGCGTGCCCGGCAGGGCGCGCGCCCCGGGCCGTCCCAGGATACGGGCCATCATGTTCATCTGCAGAAAGCCGGCGGTCTCGAAGTAGAACGGCACCCAGCTCGCCTGTCCCGCGACCAGCATGCCCATCCGCGCGAGGGCAACGCCTAGGAGCAGCGCCAGGGGCGTCCACAGGCTGGATCCCACGGGCGCTTCACCGGAGAGGGTGTCCAGGATCTCGCGGGTGATCAGGCCGGGCAGCAGGGGCAGAAAGCGGATCGTCGTCCAGCTCAGGAGCGCCAGCGCGTACTGGCTGGGCCAGTGCCGGATCACCTTCCCGGTCGCTTTCCAGACATTGATCGGGTCCGTTTTCGTGTCCGTGCGGCTGTTGTCTGCGTTGATCTCTGCCTCCGGCGTGCTCATACCAGCACCTCCTCGATCCCCGTGCGCAGCAGGTGCGCGAAGCGGGAGTCCGGGTCGGCAGCCAGCGCGATGCGGTCGCCGACCTCGACGATCTCGCCGTCCTCCACGATCATGATCGTGTCGGCCCGCTGGACCGTCTCCAGCCGGTGCGCGATGATCACGCCGGACCTCCCTCGGAAGAGGTGGTCGATCGCGCGCTCCATCAGCCGCTCGGTCAGCGGATCCAGACGCGAGGATGCCTCGTCGAGGATCACCAGGCCCGGATCGCGTAAAAAGACGCGCGTGAAGGCCAGGAGCTGCGCCTCCCCGGCGGAGAGCCCCGCGTCCTGCACGCCCAGCTCGGTGTCGAGGCCGTCCGGCAGGTCGTCCAGCCACGGGCTCAGCCCCAGCGTCTCGACGATCTTGAGGATCGCGGCGTCGTCGATCGCCTCGTCGAAGAGGGTCAGGTTGTCGCGCACGCTCGCCTGGAAGAGCTGGACCTCCTGCGTCACGATGCCCACCCGCGTCCTGAGATCGACCAGGGGCACGTGGGGCAGCGGGATGCCGCCGATGCGCACCTCGCCGGTCAGCGGGTCGTAGAGGCGGCAGAGCAGGCGCGTGATCGTGGTCTTTCCACTGCCGGTGCGCCCCAGGATGCCCACGACGTGCCCCGCCGGGAGCTGCCAGTCGACGTCCTTGAGCACCAGCCCGTCGTCCTCGTAGCCGAAGTCGACGCCCTCAAACCGGATGGAGAGCGGTCCGGAGGGCAGCGGGGTGGCGCGGTCGGCGGCGGGCTCCTGGACCTTCGACGTCGTCTCGCGGAGCTCCTGGATGCGCTCGATGCTGCCGGCGGCGGACTGCATGTCGCGAAGCTGCCGGGCCAACTGGTTGAGGGGCCACTGCAGCATCGTGTTGTAGTGGAAAACCAGGTAGACCGCGCCAATCGTGAGCTGCCCGCGCAGCATCAGCGCGCCGCCCAGGCCCAGGGCCATGATCGTGCCCAGCGCCAGCATCCCCTCGCTGAAGCCCCAGTTCAGGACCGTGCTGGTGAGGAAGGCCCTGCGGCTGGTGAGGAAGAGCCGGCGGATCGCATGCTGGAGCCCGCGCAGCACGTAGGGTACGGCGCCGTTGGCGCGGATATCCTCGGTGCCGCCGAGGCGCTCCTCCAGGTAGCCGTAGAGCTCCGAGCTGGCCTGCCGCTGCGCTTTCCACATCGGCGCGGTGATCGAGACGCTCTGGGTCAGCACGGCGGCGATGATCGTGACGAAGACCGTGTAGGCGGCGCCGATCCGCCAATCCTCCCGGAAGAGCAGCACCAGGATGCCGAGGAGCAGGGCCGCGTTGCCGACGATCCGGATGGCGAACTGGGAGAAGAAGTTGGAGAGCGTGTTGACGTCGCCGTCGATCCGCTCGATGATGCTGCCCGGCGTCTGCTTGTTGTGGAAGGGCATGTCCAGCGAGAGGCAGTGGCCCGCCAGGTCGCCGCGCATCGCGTTGGTGGTGCGCCAGCGGACGTCCTGCGCCACGTAGGTCGTGCCCAACTGGAGTGTCCGGCCCGCGATCACCAGCGCGAAGAAGCGCACGGCCTTGCGCATCAGGACGTCGGAGACCCCGCCGGTCTGGGCCAGGTCGATGAAGTCGCGCAGGATCTGCGGCGTCCAGAGCTGGAGGCCGATGCCGCCGAGGAGCAGCAGGGCCAGCAGCGCGACCTCTCCCTTGATCGGGCGGAGGTACGTGCTCAGCAGGTCTCGGTATGGTCTCAGGGTCTGGCGGGATGACGTGTGCGTCGACAACGGTCGGCTCCTCACGAGGTGACGTGGGTATCAGCAGGCGGCTTTTGTAAGGCTCACCGCGGTGAGCGAAAGGATTTATAGCCGAAGCCGTGAAAAAGTCAACGCGATGCGCCGGTGCAAGGCACTTGTTCGGCGTTAACAAACGCAGC
>CAYMAQ010000282.1:0-4883 GCA_964388385.1 uncultured Anaerolineales bacterium
GGAGCAGCTGGGGGAGGCGACATTCTCAGAGGTCGAACAAGCATTGAAGGAACGCGAGGCAGGCGAGGAGATCAAGGGACTACCGCCGGAGGGGGTAATGGCAGCAGCCTAACAACTCACTGCACGCGACGCGGCTTTCAGCCACGTTTTGTATCGGTAGCCAAGTTTTCGTGTCGCGCTGGGGATTAAGGGGAGTCTCGAACAAGCGGCCGCGCGCGTGAGTTCGACCGTTACAACGCGCTCTACGTCAACCTCAGCGAGATCGACGACGCCGACTATGCCATCGGCGACGAAGACAAGCGCCTCAACGCGCAGTTTTATGGTACACTGGATTAACGAGATAAAGGCCGGGGGGACTTTCGGAACTGTTTTCAAGGGAATTACTCATGAACGCTGCGTTCACCGGTAGTTGAATGAAAGTTTACTGCGGAGATTTGCAGATTTTGAGATTTGCTTATTTTCCAGGGAAACGCGTATGCAATGGCAACAATACATTCACTCTGATTTCAACATTATGATGGGCAAACCGGTCATCATCGGCATGCGCATCTCGGTGGAATCTATCCTGGAAAGAATTGCGGCGGGTGAAACCACTGAACAGATCTTGGAGGCGCATCCTCGCCTGACGCCCATGGCAATCCGCGCCGCGGTCGCGTTTGCGGCGGAGGCCTTGCGCGCGGACGTGATCTACCCGATCCTCGAACCGGCATGAAGTTCGTCGCCGACGAGAACATCGATCAGCCCATCGTGGCGCGCTTGCGCGCTGCCGGACATACCGTCCTGGCTATCGCGGAAATGGAGCCCGGGATTTCGGATACCGTGCGCCACAGGCGTTCGACGAAGCTATGATCCGGGGCGCGACTCTGACAAACTCCCGTTACACCTTGGTTACGAGTTCGTATCGAACGTAGGTTCTAACCATTTTCTCATTGAGCGGGCGGCACAGACTTCCTATACTGTAGGTATGGCCCGGATCAAGCAGCACATTGAAAAGGTGTGGGCGGAGATCCACACTCTGTACGTCGTCGGGATGCTGATCAGCCACCGCCGTCGCTGGCCGCGGGGGTTTGAGGGCTGGCTGCGGGCCCGGTCTGGGCGGTCGGCTCCTCGCGCCCGCCGGACCTGGATCGTCGAAAGAGTGCGTAGTCCAGGACAGCCCGCTGATCCTCCGGCGACATCCGGCTTACGATACCCCATAATTCTCGGAGGGTGAGATTGGGCGGGGAGGAAGGGGGCGCTGCGGGCAGGCCCTCGCCGCGGGCGAGGGCCTGAACGGCCTCAAAGGAGAGCCCAAACGCGCGGGCGATGGCCCGGATCACCGTGTCGGTGGGCGGCTGACGGTGGCGCAGCCGGCTGCTGATGGTGTCGTGCCCCACCCGGCCCTCGCGCTCCACCTGGCGCACGGAGGGATAGTCGCGGCGCGCCATCTCCGCCTCGAACCACGTCCAAAACGCGGCCGTCTCGTCTCGTTTCATAGTAGTCCCACTATACACCGGGGGGACGTTTACGCAAGGCTTACACGCCGAGAGGTAGGGCAATCGCAGTTGGCAGTAAAGGCTCAAAGCCCCGTGTCTTTAGGAGTGGTTTCGGTGCCAGACGCCCTCTTAGCAAAGGTTAGTATCGTTAATAACGGGGCTTTGAGCCCTGTGTGCATAGACGAGTCCTCAATGCAATTGCCCTACACCGAGAGGTAGGACCCTTGCATTGAGGACTCGCCTGTGTAATTAAGGCTCAAAGCCCTGCGGTTAACCCAGATGAGCATTGGCGCAGGGGGCTTTCGTGTCGGCGACTTTCTCTAGAAACGGGTCTTTGAGCCTTTGCAGCCAACTGCGATTGCCTTACGCCAAGGGGTCAAGCACTGGAAAAGAACCTGGATTGGGCTATGATTCGAGTTGATGACAGCGATGCTGACAACCCGCACCGATAGGGCTTATCCGCTATGAGCCAAGAGATCCTCCTGTTAATGGCGGAAGCGATGATTATGTACTTCCTGGTCCTCGCTGCGCATTCCCTGCGCCGCCGCTTCGGCCCGGTCCATTTCTACGCCCTTATCGGTGGGATCACGGCCGTTATGTCCTGGGTGACCGACGCCGGGGTTACGGTCACCATGGGCAACATCACCTTCGTGGTGGGCTCGACCGTCTTTTATACCTCCCTGTTGCTGGGCGTCTTCGTCGTCTACGTGTTCGATGGGCCCCGGGCCACCCGAATCGCGATCTCCACGGTGGTCGGCGTTTCGATCATGATGCCCCCCATTGCGGCTGCACTGCACGTCCAGGCGAGCCTGATCGACAGCGCTTCGGCGATCAACGTACCGCTGCCCAGTTTGCGGATCAACGCGGCCTCGGTCTTCGCGACCCTGGTGGATCTCATCTTCCTGGGCATCGCGTGGGAGTTCCTGGGCAAGCCGGTGCTGCACATCAAGTTATGGCTCCGCGCCTTCCTCACACTCCTGGGCGTGATGTGGCTGGACGTCGTCGTCTTCGCCACCGGGGCCTTTATCAGGACGCCGGATTACCTGAGCATCATGCAGGGCACCCTGGTCAGCCGGTTGATCATCTCGCTCTTCGCCCTCCCGTTTCTCTACGGTTATCTCTACTGGCAGAGCCATCTGAAGGGCGTCGCCTTTGAAAACCGACCCGTGCTGGCGATCCTCAAGGAAGTCTTCGAGATCCAAGAGGAACTCTCCCAGACCCAACAAGAGCTCTTACGACGCAAGCAGGCCGAGGAAGCGCTGAAGGAGAGTGAGGCGCGCTACCGCGGCCTGTTCGAACACGCGATCATCGGGCTGGCGCTCCACGAGATCGTCCTGAACGATGACGGCGAACCGATCGATTATACGTTCGTCGAGGCCAATCCCGCCTTCAAAACGCTCACCGGTCTGGATACGGAGGATATCCGTGGGAAACGGATCACCGACTTACTGCCCGGCGTCGAAGAGGCTCCCCTGGTTGAGACCTACGGACGGGTCGCTTTGACCGGAGAATCCGAGCGCTTCGAATATCATAGTGAGGCACTCGGCAGAGACTACGACATCGCGGTCTTTTCTCCACGGCGAGGGCAGTTCGTCACGCTCTTCTCCGACGTCACCGCCCGCAAGGACATGGAGGCCAGACTCCGGCGGCAGGAGCGCCTGGCGGTCGTCGGTCAGTTGGCAGCGGGTATCGCCCACGACTTCCGGAACTCGTTGACGACCGTGGCCCTGTACGCGAACATGGGCCGGGGAAATCCGGCCGTCCCAGATAACGTCAAGCAGCACCTGGCGTTCATCGGCGAGGAGGTGCGGAAGGCATCCACCCTGATTCAGCAGATTCTGGACTTCAGCAGCAACGCGATGCTCGAACCGCGCCCACTGAATCTGGCAACGCACGTGCAGCGCGTGCTCGACGACCTGCGGCCCACTCTCCCCCCCTCCCTTCATCTCTCCCTGGACGTGGGGGCGGGAACGTACATCATCGAAGGCGATCCGGAGCGTATCCGGCAGGCCCTGACCAACCTGGTGCACAACGCGCGAGACGCGATGCCGGAAGGTGGGGAGATCCACTGCAGCCTCTCGCGTGAGACGTATCACAGACCGCCGGTGGACAGGAGACGATCCCGAGCGTGGATATGTCTGACCGTTTCGGACACGGGGATCGGAATGACCCGGGACGTGCAGACGCATCTATTCGAGCCCTTCTTCACCACGAAGGCTATCGACAGAGGCAGCGGGTTGGGCCTGGCGCAGGTCTTCGGCATCGTCCGCCAGCACGATGGGTTCATCGACGTGGATTCCGAACCCGGCGCAGGCACCGCCTTCCACCTCTACTTCCCACCGTATCCCCCTGAGGACGAAACGCAGAAGATGGAAGAGGAGGCCCCCCCTGCGTCGGACCGTCCCAAGACGGTCCTGCTGGTCGAGGGTGAGGACGCCCTGCGGTCTGCCGCGACGGATACGCTGGAAGCGCAGGGCTACCGGGTGATCACCGCCCGCAACGGGCGGGAAGCGCTGGCGCTTTGCCAAGTACCGCGCTGGTCGCAGCTGGCATCGTCGCTGCGACCGGCCCACGTGGATGCGGTCGTCACCGACCTCTCAATGCCGGAGATAAGCGGCAAGACCCTGATCCGAGAGTTGAAAGCCCAGAGGCCGAAACTCAAGGGAATCGCGATCACCGAACGCCCCTATCGGGACGAGGCGCGTCTCGACCTGGAGCGAAGCGGGTTTGGCGCGGTCATCACCAAGCCCTTTCACCCCGACATCCTGGTGCAGATCCTGCAACGGCTGATGCCGTAAAGCCTCGATTGGAGCTACACGTCCTCGTCGTAGCGGGAACGAAGGCCCTGATCCTCCCGGGTTGCCGTGGCTTCCCGAAACGCGGGGGTGGAGGCCACGTCGTGCCGGTATTGGAAGGGCCACATACTCTTGGGATGAAAGAACGCCACCCGGTCCCCGTCCGCCAGCTGGGTGTCGAGGTCCGGCTGGAGCCCGGGCATGGCGCTCAGGTCGCCGTTGATGAAGGTAATGCCCCGCGCCTCCGAGGGCATCTCCAGGTGATCCAACAGGTCGCGCACGGTGCTGCCCGCCGGGAGCTCGACCTCGACCTGGGCCGCGACGTTCCGCTCGCTGCCGCCGTACCGGGCCAACGGCCCGTAAAGCCGCACGTCGACGCGCATTATCCACCCCCCACCGGTGGGAAGATCCCCACCTCAGCGCCGGGCTCCAGGGTGACCTGGGGGGAGCGGACCCGCCCGTCGACAAACGTCACCTTGACCTCGCGCTCGGGGATATCCAGGTGGTCCAGCAGATCGGCGATCGTGCTGCCCTCCGGCACCGTGACCTCGAAGGGCTGTCCGGAGCGAAATCCCTCCGGCGCGTAGCGCTTGAGCATCGCAAAAAGCTTGAC
>CAYMAQ010000283.1:0-4879 GCA_964388385.1 uncultured Anaerolineales bacterium
TATGCCCCCTATGTCTTAACCCCAACGATCTCAGGTGCAACACGCTCGCACTCAGATACCTTGAGACGACGGATCACTCGGGCCGGCACGCCGCCTACCAGGCTGTAGGGCGGCACGTCCCGATTCACGACCGCGCCGGCCGCCACCACACTGCGCCGCCCGATGGTCACCCCATCGAGAATCACGGCCTGCGCCCCGATCCAACACTCGTCCTCGATAGTCACGCCCTCCGTCGTGATGCCCTGATCCACGAAGCAGACGTCTGGATCATCGAAGACGTGATTGTTCGAATAAATATGCACCATTGGGGAGAGAAAGACCCGATCCCCAATCGTCACCCCGCCCGTCCCGCGGATCACACAGGACTCACCGATCAGGCTCTCACGCCCTATCACGATTCCGGACTGCGAAAGGTCGCGGAAGTTATAGACGTGCAACTCGGCGTCGTGCATCACCAGCGTCTCCTCCCCGACATCGATCCCACCGGGACAGGCGTGGAGGTAGACCCCGTGGTCGATATAGACCCCCTTCGCCAGGCGGATCTGATCCGCGAAGCGAATCCGCACCCCGTCCTCGATGGCGACCGGGCCGTCGAGGCGCATAATCAGACGGTATGCAAGCGCCCGCAGCCCGACGCCCACGATGGTGGGCACCCACCCGCACAGACTCAACACCGTCTGCTCCAGCACATACCGGCCCAGGCTGCTGGCCTGGCGGCTGAGATAGAGGTCGAGCGTGTTACTCATAGACCCCCATTCAGCAACCGTGTGTAGACGGCATCGACCCTCTTGTAAACCTCCTGCCAGCTATAGTGACGCTCCACCCAGTTACGACCGTGAGTTCGCAGCCTACGATTGAGCGCATCATCGGTCAGCAGACGGATCGTGGCTCGCGCGAAAGCCTGCGGATTGTCGGCCAGCAGGATATTGTCCCCATCCAGCACCTCGATACCCTCCGCCCCAATGGACGTCGAGACAGTCGGCAGGCCCCACAGCCACGCATCGAGGATCTTCACCCGCATCCCACTGCCGGCGTGCAGAGGCACCACAAACGCATCGGCGGCCTCCAGGTAGGGATCAAGATCAACTACGTAACCGGTGACCTCCACCCGGGGATCAGCCGCCAGCGCCCACACCGCTTCCGGCGGGTTCTTGCCCACGATCACGAAACGCGCGTCGGGCACCTCCTGATGGACGAGAGGGAGCACCTCCTTCGCAAACCACAGCACGCCGTTGATATTGGGCGGCCAGAACATCGTACCCACGTGCAGAATCGTCGGGGCACGCCCTTCCCTGTGAGTGACCGGCATCACTTTCTCCGGATCCACACAGATGGGGATCACGGTGAACTTCGGCGCGACCGACTCCCGCTCCTCGGAGGGCAGGAGGGCCAACAGATGCTCACGATCCTCCGGAATCACGGTAAGCAGTGCGTCGTAATCCCGGCACATCGCCGCCTCATAACGGGCGAATGCTCGGGCCTCACGGCGTATCACCTGACGCCGCAACCAGCGGGGCTCCGTCTCCGCCATCCGCTGGGTCAACAGATAGATAGCATTATGTTCATCCAGGAGCGTGTGAGGCCGGCGTGCCGTCGAGAAACGAGCGGCACGCTGCCCGTACCCGGCCATCGAGAGCTGATCGGCGTGCACGACGTCATAGACGGATTCTCGAACCAACCGCCTCAACGTCGCAACCATCTCCTCGATCTCATCGCGCGCCACCACCATCGGTAGGCCGGTTGCGAGACCCTTAACCCCCGCGCGCACGTTGCGCCACAGCGAACGCCGCATCGGGATCGTATGAACCGCATCGCATACGTCCTCCAGGTGCGTGACAGCCTCCGGCGGATCGTCCAAGCGGGTGAACGAGACCAACGTCACCTCGTGGTTCCTCGCCAGATGCCCCAACATATGGTACTGCCGGATCTTTGCACCGGAATCCAGCGGATACGGCAGAACCTGGGTCAGATAGAGGACGCGCGCCATTCAAGCCTACCTACCCTTGAGCCCCAGAACCACGCGCACCGTGTGGAGCAAGATGAGGAGATCGAGGTAGAGGCTCGCGTGCTTGACATAGTAGAGATCGTACTCCAGCTTGATCCGAGCGTCCTCAACGGAGTCGCCGTACTCGTGATGCACCTGGGCCCAGCCTGTGATCCCCGGCTTGACGGCGTGTCGGGCCCGGTAGAGTGGGAATGTGTGCGCCAACTGCCCGACGAAATGCGGGCGCTCAGGACGCGGCCCCACGATACTCATCTGACCGCGCAGGACGTTGATCAACTGCGGCAGCTCATCGAGGCGCGACTTGCGCAGGAATTGCCCCACAGGTGTGATGCGGGGATCGCCCTCACCACACCAGACCGCACCGCTCAGACGCTCGGCATCCTGAATCATCGAGCGCAGCTTGATAATCGGAAAGGGGCGCCCGCCACAACCCAAACGCTCCTGTCGGTAAAAGAGCGGGCCGGATGATGCCAAGACATTGGCCAGCGCCACCAAGGGCAGGATTAAGCCCAAGGCGACCAGTCCGATCAGAGCCAGCAGGATATCCATCATGCGCTTAGCGGCCCAATACAAGCGGGTCCCCGGGCTGTCCGCCGGACTGAGCAACAACTGCAGGTCATAGCGGGCGGCCTCGACCGGCAATCTTCCCGTGAGCCGTTCGTAAACGCTGGCCACACTGCTGACCTTAAGGCCCAACTCCTGACAATCCAGCAGGACCTCACGCATCTCACTCGAGAGATCTTGCTCGGACTGAGACATAAGAATAATCTCATTGACCCCACACTGGCGGGCGAGACGCACAAGCCGGCGAACATCGCCGACCAGCGGAATCCCGTCATCATCATCGGACGGCGCCTCCTCGGCAACCCGGCCCACGATCTCATAACCGGTACCGCGAAACGGATTGGCATCCTCTCCCTGCCCCGCCTGGTGGATCACCCGAGCCAAAGCCAGCGCCGGCCCCGCCCCTCCCACAAAGAGCCCTCGTTGGCGGAAAGCCGGCTGCACCAGCGCCTGCGCATACAAGACGCGCCAACCCACCAAAACCCCGGTCGTCAGGAGCAGCAGGCCCCACACATACGTACGGTGGAGGATCGGCGGCGTCAACCAAGGAATCATCAAATAGATCAACGTGCTTATGAGGGCGGTGCTCCCTGTACTGGCCAAAATGTGGCTCGTACTGGCTGCACGCGCCAGATTGTAGATATCCAACACGGTGCCTACCATCAGCCAGAGGAACGACAGGGTCGCGAACCACTTCACGTATCCCAACGACGCGGCTGCGGCAAACGTGAAGCCATTGAACAGCGTCACGGCGGCTAACAGCATCCCATTGACCAGCACAAGATCCCCACCCAGAAGCAGATACTTCCGCTCCCCGGCTGTCAGATGTAGACGTGTTCGCGGTGCGGATTGAGGGAGGGACCACTCGACACACGACTTGATTTCCATCCCTTCAGACGTCATGATCTCCTTCCAACGCGGCCATCAAAACGGAACTCCCGGCGGCAACCCGCGTCTCGGCCAACCGGGCATACACCTGAACCAACGCGGTTTCCTCCTCCGCACGGCGATCCTCATACCACGCCCGGCCGGCCGCACCCATCCGGGCCAACCCCTCCGGATCGTCCAACATCTGCTCCAGACGGCGTGCCAGCGAGGCAGGATGATCCGGCTCGACGACGTAGCCCGTGACCCCCTCCTCGACGTACTCGGGCAGCGCCCCGGTGCGGGTAACAATGACCGGTTTGTGGAAGTAGTAGGCGGCCGCGACGAGGGCCGACTGCGTGGCGTCCACGTAGGGTAAGACGAGAAGCCCACAGCGACTGAAGAGGTCCATCGCCTCCTCATCGTGGATCAGGTAGTTGTGGACCTCCAACCGCGACGGCAGCGATCCAGCCCACAACTTCGACAGATCCCCAAGGCCGGCGACGACAATCCGGTTCGAGCACTCCCCCCTCCCGTCCATCATCTCGCAGGCGGTGAAGAGATACTCGAGGCCCTTATACTCCTTCAACCTTCCAAAGAAGAGCGCCCACCGCTGATACTCAACCGACACCGCGAGATCAGACGTGACCCCCAGCCAGCTGCCGCCCACAAAGAGATGCAGCAAGGGAGTCGACGTCACGCGATCGGGCGTGAGTCCCATCTCCAGCAGCCGCTGGTAATACGTCTGCCCGTGGACGAGGATGTGATCTGCGGTGCGGATGACGTGCTGATTCCACATGCGAAGCAGGACACCGTACCCGCTGCCGGAATGAGGGTCCAGGTCGTGAAGAGTGTGGAGAACCGGCAGTTGCTCCGACTTCAATTTGCGGATTATGGGCAAGTTCCAGGCATGCGGGCCGCTGAAGTGCACCAGATCGGGCTTGAGATCGAGAATCGCCTCCGATGCCGCACGCAGGCCGGCAAACTGCAGGCTCTCTAGCGAAAATCCCGTGTCCGACGCGTCGACCGGCACGTGAACGTTGACGGAGGCGGTGTAGCGGTCCAGCGGGGCCTCTGACGTCGTGACCAGATGGATGTCGTGTCCGAACTCCGCCAGGCGGTTCGCCAGGTCAGCGGTGTACTGGTGCATGCCAAAGGTAGGAGACAGCAAGACATAACAGAGTCGCATGGCGTTCCCTTCATTCCCCACCCGCCCGTAGCACGGATCCATTCCGCAGCCACCATGTACGATCGGGTTATGGGTCTACGCTTCTACACCTACTTTTATTGTAGGGGCGGAACGTCAACCTTGGGTCAAGGAAGGTTTAGAATGGTGCTAAGATATAGCAGACATTGAGGATAACGGGGACCCGCGTGGAAGGGATGAAACGCTAAAACGTTCGCAGGACTAGCGGCAGGATAATGCGATAGGGATTGACCACGGCG
>CAYMAQ010000284.1:0-4846 GCA_964388385.1 uncultured Anaerolineales bacterium
TGCCGCCGATCAACGAGCGTGTTTTTCCAGGTCGAATTCGCATAAGTGTACGGATCTCCTTACGGTTCAAAGGCGTGCCGGAATACAGAACCGTGTATTCCGGCACCGGGTTGTATCTTAGGATACGTGACGTGTGTCCTAACTCACCGGGGTCGGGAGGGTCCACTCCCGCCATGCCAGCGTCCACATCGTGGAGAAATAGGCGGCGATCGCGCCCCGGATCAGGAGGAGCAGGGGCCACAAAATGCAGCAGAGGGCTATCAGGATGCCCGGCAGAATCATCACCAGGCCCAGAGCGATGTTGAGCACGATCTGAATGAGGAAGAGCACGAGCACGGGCCCTATGTTGTTGAAGATCACGTTGAGTCCTCGTTTGTACGCGCCGAAAACGCTCTCCTGTTCGAGCATACATGCGCGGTTGGCAAACGTCTGCAGCAGACTGAGTACGAAGATCAAGGGGGTCAACAGGCAGCCCATCAGCCCCAGGAGCCCGAAGACGCCCAAGTTAAGGGGAATCCGGACCGACTCACCCAGGCCAGGTGCGATGCCAAAACCGACCAGAAAGACAAAGAGCACGCCCAGGGCCAGGATGAGCGCAGGGATGCCCGGTATGATCGCGATGCCGAGGAGCGTCCACCCCCGGCGCCAGCCCGCACTCAGCGCAGACCCGAAGCTGGACTGTCCGCCGCCGGCCAGGGTATCGGCGCCCGCGATCAGGCCCCCTTTCGCGATGGTCGAAACGACCCATACACTCAGACCCACCACAAGTATCAGTCCAATCAGCAGGATGACCGCGGCTGCGGGGAGCGCGGGCAAGCGGAAGTTCTCAAATCCGCGCCACCGGGGCATATCCGGGAACTCCGGCGCTCGAGGCGGTTGTTGGGGCATCGAAGGGCCCTCGACGTTGAATCCGCTGCCGCCTGAGGCTCCTGTTCCGCTCCCCGTTCCCAGAGCGACGAGCACACCCAGTAGAATTAGAAACTTGTTATTCCAGACAATCTCCCACGTACGACTTAAAAGCGCACCATAGTCCATAATCGAGCCTCCCTTTTGCGTATTGCGCCACGTTTGTCAATCCCGCCGCGTTCCTTTACGTACACATACATAATACGGGAAAGTTCCAGCGATGTTGCACTCAAATGTGACAGGGCGGAGCCTATTCTTTGGACGGGGATCTACCCTGGTCAAGGGGATAGGCTTATCGAAGCACGGGACTCCGGTTGGAGATCCGGACATAACCCCTGTACTTTTCCGCGATATCCATGCAAATGCGGAAATACCTTCGTCGTTTATGACCAGATCCCTGACGGATCGCTAAGCCCAGCCCTATGCGAAGACCCGCTCTCAGAGAGAGCGGGTCTGTGGTTACTGCGTGAGCCGTTTTCCACCTTACATTTCGATCGTAAGGTTCAATCCTCGGATTCAGCGTCTTTGTCCGGCGCCTCCGAGTTATTCGACTTTGATTCGATGAGTTCGACGACTCTCTCCCCCGCGATCTCCTCTTCCTCGATCAGGATATCGGCGAGTTGATCGAGTTGATCGCGGTGGTCCTCTAACGTCTTATAGGCTTGACGGTAGGCCTGTCCGAGGATCTTTCTGATCTCCTCGTCGGCTTCGCGCGCGGTCTCCTCACTGTAGTCCCGGCGCTGTGTGAGCTCCTGACCCAGGAAGACCTGATCGCTCTGTCCGCCCAGGGCCATATGTTGGAACTTCTCCGCCATACCCCACTCCAGCACCATCTTCCGCGCCAGGCGGGTCGCCTGGGTCAGGTCATCGGAGGCCCCACTCGTCTCGGTGCCGAAAATCAACTGTTCCGAGGCGCGTCCCCCCATCATCACCGAAATCCGGTCGATCATATACTCCTTCGGATAGATGTAGCGATCCTGGCGGGGCATCTGCTGGGTGACGCCCATCGCGTGCCCGCGGGGTACGATCGTGACCTTGTGAACCGGATCCGCGTGGGGCAGCACCGCCGCCACAATCGCGTGTCCGGACTCATGATAGGCCAGGAGCTCGCACTCCTCGTCGGTCAGCGCCATATTCTCGCGCTCCAACCCCATCAAGATCTTGTCGCGGGCTTCCTCGATATCCTGCCGCTCAATCACGTCGGTATCCCGCCGTGCGGCGATAAGCGCGGCCTCATTGAGCAGGTTTTCCAGGTCGGCGCCGCTGAAGCCCGGCGTCCCCTGCGCCACGCGTTCCAGGTCGACCTCATCCGCGAGCGGCTTATCCCGCGCGTGGATCTTCAGAATTGCCTCTCGGCTCTTCATCGTCGGGAGGTCCACTGTGATCTGGCGGTCGAAACGCCCGGGCCGTAGCAACGCCGGGTCGAGAATATCGGGTCGGTTGGTCGCTGCCATCACGATCACGTCCTCATTGGGCTCGAATCCGTCCAACTCGGAGAGAAGCTGGTTGAGGGTCTGCTCCCGTTCGTCGTGCGCGCCGCCCAGCCCTGCACCTCGCTTCCGCCCGATGGAGTCCAGTTCGTCGATGAAGATGATACTGGGTGAGGTGTTTTTGGCGTCCTCGAAAAGGTCCCGGACCCGGGAGGCCCCGACGCCTACAAACATCTCCATGAAGTCCGATCCCGTGATGCTGAAGAAGGGAACGTCGGCCTCACCAGCCACGGCGCGGGCCAGGAGCGTCTTGCCGGTTCCCGGAGGACCGATCAGTAAGACACCCTTGGGCATCTGCCCGCCCAGGCGTTGGAAGCGCGCGGGCTCTTTGAGGAACTCAATGACCTCACGCAGCTCGGTCTTCGCGCCCTGCGCGCCGGCAACGTCGTCGAACGTCGTGCCCTCCCTGCGTCGGTCGTAGAGCTCCGCCCCACTCTGCTGCATAGAGAAGATGCGCTGTCCCTGCCCCTGCATGCGTCGGAAGAAAATATAGCCCATAAAGACGAGGAGAAGCAGAGGGCCTACGTTGAAGAGCAGGGTCAGCCACGAAAACTCCGACTGCGGCTCCGAGTTCACTTCCACGTCCTGTTCCAGGAGCACGGGAAGCAGCTCTTCGTCGCCAAAGGTCGGCACATAGGTAGAGAACTGTGTATAACTCACGACCTGGTCTTCCGGCCCCTGAATCGTTTGGGGGTCCTTCATCTCACCGGTGATCTCCTGACCTCGGATCGTGATGGAGGTCACATCACCCTCTTTGACCTGTGTTTTGAATTCACTGTAACTGATAGACTGTCGTTGCCCACCCAGCCCGAAGAAGCCACTGACCCAGTAGCCGACAAGTACGGTGAGGAGTAGCCAAATGAGAAGCTGCCAGATACTGCATCCCGGCAGTTGGAATATCTTGGGCTGCTGTTGACGGTCTTTTTTTGATGGTTCTTGTTGTTTCATTTTTATCCAATCTATTGTGTCTTATTTAACATCAAGTGATCCTACAGATCCGGATACGAATCACTAAACTTCTCCGTGACGCCCATGGTAACGCAGGAGCGCTTTAGTCATTCATGATCAGATCCATAAATCGCGTCCCATGATACCGTATTTAACGAGAGTCTTGTAGTGCTTTCCATTTGCGACACAGCCCTGGAGAGGATGCCAGATGCATCAGCCCGCACAGTCCATAATCTCCTCCTCAAGGGCACAGAATGTCCCCGGTCGGATTTCAGGCAGGAGGGTTCGCCGCTCGATGTTTCAGTGAAGGTATTCCAGTAATTTGCGACGATGGTAAGGGTGGCGGAGTTTGCGCAGGGCTTTTCTCTCGATCTGGCGCACGCGTTCGCGACTGATCTCTAATTCATCTGCGAGCTCTTGGAGGGTGTGGTGCTGATTGCCCTTCAGGCCGAATCTGCACAGCAGAATGTGGATCTCCCGCTCGGAGAGCACGTCGGTCATAATCTCGTCGAGATCCTCCTCCATCAGATGCTGCTGCACGGTCTCGTCAGGGAGGGGGGTCTCCTCATCCTCGAGCAGATTGAGCAGTTCGCTGTCCCCCTCCTCGCCCACCGGCATATTGAGGGAGAGTGCGTGTCGCGATATCTGCATCAGCCGTTCGATGCGTTTGGGATCTTCGACGTTGAGCTCACCGGCAATTTCCTCGGCTGTAGGCCTTCGCCCCAGGCGCTTTTCGAGAGTCTGCGAGGCCTTGTGAAATCGCCGGATCCGGCTGCGGAGATAATACGGAAGCCGGATCGTGTAGCCCTGGCGGGTCAGTGCGCGTTTGATCGACTGGCGAATCCACCACATCGCATAGGTGCTGAAGCGGTTGCCCATCTCGTAATCGAACTTGTCCACGGCTTTGATGAGCCCGATATTCCCTGCCTGGATAAGATCCTGGAACGGAAGCCCGTAATTCCGGTACTTCTTGGCAACGCTGACCACCAGGCGGGTGTTTGCCTGGATAAATGTCGCGCGGGCCTCCTCCGCAAGATCGACCTGCTCACGGAGCGCTTGCGCTTCCTCCGGCGAGAGGTCGTCTTCTTCGGCGAGACGTTCCTCCGCTTCCTTGCCCGCCTCAATTTGTTTGGCGAGCGCGACCTCGTCCTCGGCCGAAAGCAGGGGGACTTGACCTATCTGGTTGAAGTAGAGGCTTAACGCATCATCGGATCCAATGCGGGCCGAGATAGGTATTTCCTCGTCGTCCTCCTCATCCCAGCCCAGGTCTGGCAGGACATCCTCGTCTTCGGATGTGCGCAGAAGGTCCTCAAGTGCCTCAGCGTCGAGGTCGGAGAAGCGTTCTTCGTCAATCTCGTTCAGGGTACCCTCCATTGGAATTCACCAGCATCCCCATGATAAAGTGAGATGCTCAACTTGGCAAGGACGTTCGGGTATCGCCGCCCGGCGGCTCTCGGTTCCTCAAGTGCATGGATGACGGAAATAAGAGACGCGTGCCGAAT
>CAYMAQ010000285.1:0-4811 GCA_964388385.1 uncultured Anaerolineales bacterium
GATTTTTAACCCTCAATCACGGGCATCCCCTCGAGTTGCCCACGGACAGGATGGCGTTAGAATAGAACACCATGCCGACACCATTCCAGCATCTCGCCTACGCCGAGGAGATCCTCGACCACCCGGCGCTCCCCGTGGCTGTCCGCAGGGCACTGACGGAGGCCCGAGGTGCCTTTCTGCTGGGCAGCACTGCGGCGGACGTGCGCGCGATCACCGGTCAGCATCGATCGGAGACGCATTTCTACCGCCTTGGCGTCTCGGACGCCCCGACCGCTGCCGAGGCGCTGCTCGCCGATTATCCGTCGCTGGCGGATCCCCGGGCACTGCCGGGCACGCAGGCAGCGTTTGTGAGCGGGTATCTGGTCCATCTGGCCTACGACGAGCGATGGGCAGAGGATCTCTTTCTGCCTCTCTACTGGAATGGGCCGGACTGGCCCGACCGCCTGACTTTCACCGTGCATCACAACGCTTTGCGGGTCGTTCTCGACTGCCGCGCGTTCGATCGAATTCTGGCGACGCCGGAGGCGGTGGATGCGCTGCGGGGGACCGAACCCGGGGCAGGGCCCAGCGACTGGCTGCCCTTCGTGGCGGACGCGGTGCTCCGGGAGTGGCGGGACTGGCTGATGGCCCAGATCGACGCGCCGGATCAGGTGGCGACAATGACGGTCTTTGCGGAGCGGATGGGCGTGCCGGTGGAGCGGATGGCTGCGCAGGTGGCGCAGATCGAGGCGGGTACGTACGAGGCGGTGCCGGGGCTTGAGGCAGCGCTGGAACGGTACGCGGTCTGCGCGCAGCGGGATGCGTTGGAAGGGCTGATGCGGTACTGGGGAATGGGCGCTGGTTTTGAGAGGTGTCTTGCAAAGCCGCCCTCGAGGACGAGGGCTCCGAGCATTCGCGGGTAAGGATTGAGGACTGAGAATTTAGGATTGAGCGTGACGTGTTGAGGGCTGAGCTGCAAAGCCGCCCTCGGGGACGAGGGCTCCAAGCAGTCTAAAGAGCTGCGTGATTAGGGGGAGGAGGCGAGGATGCGAGTACTGGTTGCCGGGGGGGCGGGGTATATCGGCAGTGTGGTGACGGATCGGTTGCTGGAGGCAGGGCACGAGGTGACGGTCTTCGACAGTCTGGTCAGGGGGCACCGGGCTGCGGTGCCCGAGGGAGCGACGCTGGCGCAGGGGGACATCCTTGACGTCGAGGCGCTGGATGCGGTGTTGAGCGCAAGCCCGTTCGACGCGATCATGCATTTTGCCGCGTTTATCGCGGCCGGTGAGTCGATGGCGCATCCCCACCGCTATTATCGCAACAACGTCACTGGGACGCTGACGCTGATGCAGGCGGCGGTGGACCACGACGTTTCGAAGTTCGTCTTCTCCTCCAGCGCCGGGGTCTACGCCAGCAAGGATGCGCCGCTCACCGAGAACGATCCCATCGGACCGGCGAGCGTCTACGGGCATACCAAGCGGATGGTCGAGGAGATGCTGGCGTGGTTCCATGAGATTCACGGTCTGCGGTATACGGCGCTGCGCTATTTCAACGCCGCCGGTGCGACGCCGCCGGCGCGAGGGGAGGCCCATCGGCCCGAAACGCACCTGATTCCGCTGGTGCTCCAGGTGCCGCTGGGGCAGCGGGAGCAGGTCTATATCTTCGGTGACGATTATCCCACCCGGGACGGCACCTGCATCCGGGATTACATCCACGTGCTCGACCTGGCGTCCGCGCACATCAAGGCGCTCGACGCGATGGACGACGAGTCGGCGCTGATCTGCAACCTGGGTAACGGGGAGGGCTACTCGGTCCGAGAGGTCATCGAGACCGCCCGGGAGGTCACCGGCGAGCCGATCCCCGTCGAGGGGGCGCCGCGCCGGCCCGGCGACGCGGCTATTTTGATCGCCGACGCCTCCCGGGCGAAGCGGGTGCTGGATTGGGAGCCGCAGATTCCCGACCTGGCGGACATTATCGCCAGCGCGTGGACGTGGCACCAGAATAACCCGCACGGGTATGAGGTCATGTGAGACGGCCCGGCGAGCCCATCGCTTGTGGATCTGGTCATCCATACCTCAAGCGTTTCTGCATCGGCATGGATATCACGGAAAAGTTTGGCGATTCGTGTCCGGATCTGTAAGTTGATGCTTGCTAGAGGGCGCAGCGCTCAAAAACCTGGGATGAGCTGGAGAGTGTCTGGCTTCTGGAAAGGAAACCGTTGAGGTCTTATATCACGATCGCGGTGGTCGTCTGTCTGTCACTGATCGCCCCGGCGGCGGCTTTCGCGGCGGAGGTCCCGCCGCCGGACGTAGCTTCTTATACTATCGACGCCCGCTACGATCCGGAGACGTATACGCTCACGGCGGAGGAGACGGCGGTCTACGCGAACCGCACCGGTACGCCGATCCCGGACCTGGTCTTCCATCTGTATCTCAACGCCTTCCGGAGCCGCGATACGCAGTGGATGCAGGAGGCCGGACCCGGTCACCGGGGCAACCGCTTTGATCCGGACGCCCCCGGTTCGATGGAGATCGAAGACCTGCGGCTGTTTGACGGCACCCCGCTGACCCTGGAGGCGGTGGACCCCGACGAGACGTTGGTGCGCGCACCGCTCCCGGACCCGGTCGCGCCCGGTGAGGCGGTGACGGTGACGATGCGCTTCACGGCCCGGTTTCCCCGGGTCTTCGCCCGAACCGGCTGGGCCGAGGGCGGCGAGTTTCTCATGGCCGGTCAGTGGTTCCCCAAGTTCGGGGTGTGGGAGCAGGGTGCGTGGAACGCTTACCCCTTTCACGCCAACAGCGAATTCTACGCTGACTTCGGCAGCTATGACGTGGCGGTCACGGTGCCGGAGGGATGGACGCTGGCGGCGACTTCGACCGAACCCCTCGAGATGCAGACGAACGAGGACAGCACGGTCACCTACCGGGCGCTGAGCGATCACGTGATCGACGTCGCATGGGCCGCCTCCCCGCACTTCCGAGAGATAACGGAGACGGTGGGGGACGTGTCGGTACGAGTGGTCTATGACGAGGCGCGCCGGACCGAGGCCCGGCGCGCGGCGGCAGCCACGGCTGCGGCGCTGCCCCACTATGAGGCGTGGTATGGTCCCTACGGGCGCGGGCTCTACCCGCAGCTTACGGTCGTTGTGGTGCCTGCGGGTGCGGGCGGCGCCGGGGGGATGGAGTACCCCACGCTCTTCACCGTCGGTCAGATGGCTACGGCGGGCCCACGCTGCGTCCGGATGTTGGAGGTAGAGACGGTGCACGAGCTGGCCCATCAGTGGTTCCAGACGATGGTCGCTACCAACGAGGCAGAGGAGCCGTGGCTGGATGAGGGATTTGCGGATTACAGCACCGCCCGAGCGATGCACGCGCTCTACGCCGGCGATGTTTTTGACTGTGGGGGTTGGTCGCTTACCTACCGGTCCATGCAGCGGATGGCCTATCTGATGAGCCCGGACATCCCGATGGAGGGCACGGCGTGGTCCTTTGAGCAGGGTTACGCGACGGCGACCTATTCCAAACCGGTGGTGGCGCTGACCACGCTGCAGCGGCACGTCGGGGAGGAAGCGATGGTGAGGTTCCTGCGGGCGTATGTGGATCGCTACGCCTTCGCCCATCCGACCGCCGAGGATCTACGAACGGTGATGGTGGAGATGCTGGGTGAGCGTGAGGCGGCCTGGTTCTTTGAGGGGGCTGTCGCGGGGGGCGCGACCGTGAACGCTCGGGTCGCAGCGCTCTCCGACGCGCGCGCTTCGCTGGTCCGTGAGGGCGAACTCTGCCTGCCCACCGTCGTCAAGCTGACCGATGGCCGCGACGTGCGGAGGGTCGACTGGCCCTGCGATCAGCCGGAGCGGACGCTGGACCCGGCCCCGGACGTGGTCGAGATCGACCCGGAGCACGTCAATCTGCTGGATACAAACCTGGCGGACAATGGGCTGCGCCGAAGGCCGGACGGGTGGGCCTGGCTGGGCCTGGTGGTGCGGCTGATCCGCACGCTCCAGTCCTTCTACCGGGGAGGTGGGCTGTGAGCGGGACGTCCCCATGGTGGCGGCGCCTATCCCGCGTGGCGACCCGCCCGCGCCCCTGGATACTGCGCTACTGCCTCCACCTGCTTCCCGCCCTCGTCCTGGCAGTGCTGATCGCCGGGCTGATGCTTCCCCTCTTCCGCCGGACGTTGGTGGCGGAGGCGCTGCGCACCCGCTCGCTGGGGGATGGACTGGAGATCGTCCAGGCGCTGGATGGAACGGGGCCGGACGCAGGGCTGCCCGTGTTGGGCGGGGCGGCTTTTCTCGGATTGGCGCTGCTCGCCTGGCTGCCGATCCAGATTGTGAGCCTCTATCTGGAGGGGGGCGTGCTCCACACGTACGCAGCGGAGCAGAGACCCGACCGCCGCGCGTTCGGGTCGGCCTGCCGTCGGACGTTCAAGCCCTTTCTCGTCCTGGGGCTGGCCCAGAGCCTTGCGACCGGCGCGGTTGTGGGGATTGCCTCGGCGCTGGGAGCGGCACTGGATCTCCTGCTTCTCCTGGGGATCGCGGCGGCGCTCGTGGTCCTGGCGCTGATGGTGATAGGAGAGCTGGCCCGGGCCGTGATCGTCATCGAGGACGATCGGCACGTCTTCCGCGCGCTGGGCGGCGCGATGCGCGTGATCCGGCGCCGGTTCGGTGGTGTGGCTGCCCTGGTCGCCGCCTCGGGTATGCTTCACGGGTTCCTTTTCTTTGTGCAGCGGGCCGGTGGGCGGGCGATCCCCATTCCCTGGTGGGCGCTCAGCCTCGCCGTCCAGCAGGGGATCCAGGCGCTGGGCGCCGGCGTGCGGCTGGCTCGTCAGGCCGG
>CAYMAQ010000286.1:0-4800 GCA_964388385.1 uncultured Anaerolineales bacterium
AACTGTGGGAAGAGATCAGCCGCCCGGCCTCGCTGCGCTTTGTGTCCGCGCCGCTGTTGCATTTCGAACCGCTCGTTGCCGGCGATCTCGACGGCGAGTGGGTTGTGGGCAAGACGTACCCGCTGCGGCTGCCCCTGTTCGGCTTTCTACCCGCCGGAGAACACCGCATCACGCTCGTCGCTATCGACCGGGAGGCGAACCTGATCGAGAGCGAGGAAAGCGGCGCGCTCGCGCCGGTCTGGAACCACACTATTCGCTTCCACCCACTGGAGCAGGGCAAACTGCACTATACCGACGAGATCGAGATCCGGGCCGGGCTGCTGACCGGGATCATCTGGGCCTTTGCCCACCTCTTCTATCGTCACCGCCAGCGGCGCTGGAAAAGACTTCTACGCAGCAAAACGGAGGATATCACATGAAGCAAGCCGAAACATTGAAGCCCCTTTACCCTCTGGGCCGGGGTGATGTTCCGGACGCTCTTTTCTGCGCTCAAACCGGCAGGCGCCTCAACGCAACGCCAACTATTACAACGCAATCCACCCCGCAGGCTAACGCACTCCGTACGTATGATGTGAGCGTTATGCCCTATACTGGGGGTAGATGAACGCCCCCATTCAGGGGGATGACGTACAATATCCAGGACAAAGGAGTCGGCTATGACCTTTTTGGGGGTACTCTTGCTGCTGATTATCGCCGCGATTTGCGGGGCTATCGCCCAGGCCCTGGTGGGATATTCCCCTGCCGGATGTCTGCTCTCCTCGGTGATCGGCATCATCGGCGCTTTTCTCGGATTCTGGATCGCGCAATGGCTCAGTCTGCCGCTTCCCCTGACCATTACAATCCAGGGTGAGCCTTTTCCCATCCTGTGGTCCATCATCGGGTCGGTCATCTTCGTGGGAGTGCTCTCCATCATTCGAGGGGCCAGCAGGAGAGCCTAACGCCGAGCGCCTGTATTCGTGTTGGAAGGACGTTGAAATCGTTGGATGCTGTCCAATCTATCCATCAATCAGAAAGGAACGGTTATGGTTTCTGAGATTATCGAGGGACGCTGGAAGCAAATTCGAGGCGCTCTAAAAGAGCGCTGGGGTGAGTTGACCGACGACGATGTCGATCAGATCCGCGGCGAATGGGATAACCTGGTCGGGAAATTACAGGAGAAATACGGGTATAAAAAAGAGCAAGCTGAGGCAGAGATCAGCGAGTTTTTGGAGAACCTAGGCAGCGAGGAGTAGAGACGCTGCCAGTTAATCCAACGTGACAGTCCGCGGAAAGTATCATTCCCGCTGAGAGGGCGCGCCGGCTGACCGGCACGCCCTCTCAGCGTATCGTCCCCTTCGAAAATAAACTCCGCTCGTAGCGCCGGGCTGCCGGGCCGACTCGAATGGGAAACGAATAAACGAATGGGTATCGACGAATCCTTTTCGTGTTAAATGGTGTGCGAAAGCACCGGTATCTCCTCGAAAAGCGCTTTCAGCGCAAACGACTTCGCACAATGCGCCGGTCCAGGAGGTCAAGCCTCGACATCGAAAAGGAGGTCCAAGAGATCGTCGAGCGCGTCGTCCAACGCGCTCTGATCCTCATTCTGGCGGGCACGCTCAATCTGATTCAAGAGATACTCCAGTTCTTCCCGCGCCTCTGTGGCAAGTCCAGGATCGCCCAGCAGCCTTTCGGCACGCTCCAGCAAAGCGGCGTCCTCCGGTGAGACGCTCACAGCCCGACCGGCTTCAATCTCCTCGAAGTGAGTCTGCGCCTGCATCAACTCCCTCTCGCTCAAGCGCGCACGGGAAGCCTCCACAACGATGTTCTCCTCTTTGCCCGTCTTGCGGTCTTTGGCCGTGACCGTAAGCATGCCGTTAACGTCCATATCGAACCGCACCGTGATCTCGGCCAGCTCACCGGGACGCTCCGGCTCAAGGTCGGTGATCAAGAAATTGCCCAGCGGTATATTATCCGAGGCGACAAGTGCCTCCCCCTGGTAAACTTCGATCTTGATGGTGTCCTGCTCCGGGTAAAGGGTATTGAAGGCCTCGGACTTGCTCACCGGAATCGTCGTATTCCGGTGAATAAGAACCTGATATCGATCGGGGATGTAACGGCCCATAAACTCCTCAGCGACGGCCATACCCAGCGAATGGGGCGTGACGTCGACAAGGATCGCGTCGATAGGAATCCCGGCGATAATCGCAGCCTGAACACTGGCCCCCAGCGCGACGACCTCCTCGGGGTTGATGGACATATGGGGGTCGGTGTCCAGGTAATTCGCGACGAGCTCCCAAACAGCCGGGATCCGCGAGGATCCACCGACCATCAGCACCTGGTTGATCTCGTCGACCTCGACCTCTCCATCGCTTAGAACCTGATCGATAGAGTCCAACGTCTCATGCAGCAAATCCTGGATTGTCTCCTCAAATTCGAGGCGACTCACTTCGTATTCGAGGTGCAGCGGGACCCCATCTTTCTCGTCGATGTACTCCTCTTTGATCCAGGCGTAGGGCTGCGAGGAGAGCTCAATCTTTGCAGCCTCGGCCGCGCGCAGCAAGCGGGCCCAAGCACGGCGATCCTCCTCCAAATTGATATTATGCTGACGCTCGAACGCTCCCGCTACCCGGCGGGCCAACCGCTCATCGAAGTCGTCGCCACCCAGCTGCGTGTTGCCGTGACTGGCACGCACCTCAACAATGCCCCCCATCAACTCCACCAGCGAGACGTCAAAGGTGCCGCCGCCCAGGTCGTAGACCAAAACGAGTTGATCCTCGGCCATATTAAGCCCATAGGCAAGGGCCGCTGCGGTGGGTTCGTTGATAATCCGCCGCACGTCGAAACCCGCGATGCGTCCGGCATCGCGGGTGGCCTGCCGGGCCGCATCGGAGAAATAGGCCGGTACGGTGATGACAGCGTCGCTCACCGGCTCCCCCAGATTGGCCTGCGCGATCGTTTTAAGCTCTCGCAGGATGAAGGCAGAGATTTCCTGGGGCGTGAACGTGCGCCGCGCCAGTTCCACCCGCATATCGGTGCCCATCGAGCGCTTGATAGAGCGCACGGTATTCTCGGGATTAAAGACATACTGATTACGAGCCGGCGTCCCTACTAACCACTCTCCACTGGGAGAGTACCCCACGACCGAGGGGATGATACGCTCGTCGCCGTGGGGAAGCATCCGGGGCGAGCCGTTATCCACGATAGCAACGCCGGAGTTAGTCGTACCCAGATCGATACCAACAATTTTGTTCACAGAGACCTCACTTTGGTTAGTCATCGGTTCACTGCACGGGATCGAGAGCGATAAACCACGACATCGGCAAAACGGAGGACATCCTCTTCCATACGGTAGCCACGCCGCTCCTCGGCAACAATCGTGCCGGGGGCAACGCCGTTCTTGACCTCTGCCGTCGTGGCAACTGCAATGTGGAGATAGGGATCAAAGGCATGCCCCACAGTCGGAATCGGAGTGATGCCCTCAGCTTTCAGAACAGCCAGAAGACGTTCTCGAACAAGATAAATGCCCTTGAGCCAACTGGCAAATTGAGCGCGTGTGGCGCCCTCGGCCCTAGACACATAGGCCCGCCCATTTTCAATCGCACGGTCCAGGCCGTCCAGCACCGGAAATAGAGACTGCGCCCACGCCTTTTGAGCCGCCGCGACGCGGTTTGCGACCAACGTCTCAATAAGTTCTGCTTCTTGATCCTGTTCGTCCTCTAATTTCTCAAGAACGCGTGCGATGCGCGAATTCTGGTCTTCGGCAAGGGCGTTGGCCTTGAATTGGGTACGCCCAAGCTTGCGGACTTCCTTTTCCAGATGATCGATAGATGTGGTCTGGGGTATATCCTCTGCCGTGTCGGAGATAAGCGGGGTTACAGCCTCTTCCAGACGAGTGATAAGATCGGCCAGGGTAGCCCAGACCAGACGGCGGTCGCTCATAGTTTGATTGGCTTATAGTCGTCTTTGAAATTATCAGCCGACACAACGATCCGTTCCTCAAGGCGACCCAGCAGATCCTCGATATGAACCTCAAGATCGAGGTGGGGTCGGCGCTTGCGAGGCTCCCACGGATAAGGAGGTTGGAAGAGGAAAAGATCCGTCTCCGACTTGACGTCCGGGTTGCGAAGTTTCTCGTAGGCCGCCCGGATGATCTTAAAGGACTCCGGCTCTTCCTCCGGCGGGTACTCCCGCACCAGGCTGAAATAGGCGCGCTTGATCTCCCGCAGCGTCGCACCGCGTTGGAGCCCCAACACGGCATAGGGATCGTTGCTCTGTAAATTAGCCTGAGGGCCGGGCCGACGTCGGTCCGGCGGCGGTGACTTAGAATCCAAATTCATCATCGAAGAACTCCTCACCCTGATCCAACAGGTCAAAGGGCAGCTGCACACCGCTCATCACCAGATCCCTGAGATACGGGGGTAACGAGAAAAGGCGGCGGATTTTCTGAACGTGTTCGAGTAACGCGTCGTCATGGTTTTTTCTGGCGATGCGCCTGGCTTTACGCCAATGCCCACGGGCACCTCGTCCGTCTTCCGCAATCATATCCAAGATTCCCAGAGAGGCATGCGCATATCCCGGCGCCAGTTCCTGATCGGCAGCCTGCTGTAGATACTCCCGCGCAAGATCGAAGGCCTGGTTCTGAATCAACAAGTCCCCGATCACGATCAAGGGGGGGTCCTCCGGCGGCGCTTTCTCTATGGCCTCATCGAACCACTTCCTTGCCATCTCCGGCTGATTCAATTCAATACAGAACCCCCCAAGCGTTATGTAAAAGGACAAGGGAATATCATCGAACCTCTCCTCCACGCGATCCATCAAATC
>CAYMAQ010000287.1:0-4797 GCA_964388385.1 uncultured Anaerolineales bacterium
GCGATGAGGGTCTCCTTCTCCAGGTGGATCTCGCGCCGCCGGGCGATGACGATCATGATCAGCACCAGGATGGAGGAGACGGCGGCCTGGGCCACGCCCAGCCAGCGCAGGTTGTCGATAAGTTGGTTAAGCATCGAGCACCTCCGAGGTCGGTCCGTAGTCCTTCAACCGCCCTTTTTCGAAGACCATCACCCGGTCGGCGATGCGGCGGGCCTGCGCCATATCGTGAGTGACGATCAGGCCGGTCAGGTCGCGGTCTTGAAGGATCTCGCGGATCAGCGATTCGGCGCGGGCCTCGGCGTCCTCGTCCAGGGCGGAGGTCGGCTCGTCGAGGAGGAGGACCTCCGGCGCGTTGGCCAGGATGCGGGCGAGGGAGACGCGCTGGGCCTCTCCGACCGAGAGGTTGTGGACCTCGCGCTCGGCGTCGTCGTCCAGGCCGACGCGGGCGAGGAGCCGGTCGACGGTTTCGTCGTCGAGGGTCTCCCCGCGCTGTTCGGGGCCGAATCGGACGTTCTCGGCGACGGTGCCCGGGAAGAGGTAGGGCGTCTGCATCATCATGCCCACCCGGCGGCGCAGCGCCGGCGGGTGGATCTCGCGGGTGTCCCGACCGTTCAGGCGGACGCGGCCCTCGGACGGCTCGGTGAGCCGGTTGAGCAGCCGCAGGAAGGAGGACTTGCCCGCGCCGCTGGGCCCGACGATGGCGACGAGCTGCTGACGGGGCACGGCGACGGTGACGTCGTCGACGATGGTCTGATCGCCGACCCGGAGGGTCAGGTGTTCGGTCTCCAGGATGGGTGAGGCTTTGGGCATATGGGTGCGCTCCTATGTTTGGAAAAGCCAGGTGCAACGCACTTTACAGCGAGTATACGCTCTGACTTCTCTGCAGCCAAGTTTCCCCCTGTGGGGGGAAAAACAAAGGGGGGATCTGCTAAACAAAACTGCCGTCGGTTCCGACGTCGTCGTGTTGTGTCGATCCCCCCTCCCTCTGACTCCCTCCCCCAGGGGAGGGAGAATTTGTGTTGGCGTTGACGGTATTGTCGGTTTGCGCCTCCAACCAGAACGGATCGCGCCCCCGGGGGAGGGAGAATTTGTGTTGGCGTTGACGGGTCATCCTGCCCGGTATCTTTCCACGCAGCCTAGACGTCGTCGAGGGGGAGGACGTAGACCGGGACGGGGAGGAGGGCCTTGAGGCCTTCGGGCAGGGCGTCCGCCTCGGGCACCGGGGGACCCCCGATGAAGAGGCGGGCGGCGCTGACGGGCGAGAGCGCAATCGGTGCGTTCCCTTTGCCCGGTGAGACGTCGACCTCGCCGTCCTCCACGGTGAGCGTGGTGAAGGTCGTGCGGTCCCGCTCCCGCAGGGCCAGGGTGACGCTGAGGTTGCGGACGCCGGCGGCCCGCTCCGTGAGGTGGGGCTTGACGGCCTGCAGAAGCGCGGTCAGGTCGTTGATGCGGTACATCCCGCTGTAGCCGCGTTCCCATCCGGCGGCATAGGGCAGCACCCGGGTCAGGCGGGCCTCGTCCCAGCTGGAGAGGGACCATTCGGCCCGCGCGCTGTCGTTCCAGTCCATCAGGGCCTGGATCGTGTTGATCTCCCGCCCGGAGGCCGAGACCAGCTCCCGGATGCGGATGTGCTCCCGGTCCTGGCCCGCCAGCACGGCGTATCCGTCCTCGGCGATCCAGAAGCGGAGGTCCGCTTTTTGCATCTGGATCTCGAGGTCGGGACGCTCGGTGTAGCAGGCGGGCTCTGCATAGAAGCGGCGGATGGTGGCGAGCGCTTCGTCAGGGTAGACCTCCTCGATCTCGATCGGCTCGACGGGGTTCCGTCCTATCGAGCGTCGGGTGAAGCCGAGGTTGTAGAGGGTCGACGCGTTCTCCCAGCCGAAGGTGTTGTACCGCTGGCGGTCGCCGGCGAGCCAGGAGACGGGATAGTCGAGGCGCCGCATCTCGTCGATGGCGTGGTCGAGCAGCCGGGTCATGTAGCCCTTGCCGCGGGCCTCCGGGGCGGTGGAGACGGCACCGATGCCGCCGATGGAGAGGGGCAGACCGGCGGTCACGGACTCGATGGGGTGGACGCCCACGTGGGAGCGGATCTCCCCGTCTTCGGCGACGACGTAGCCCTGCGAGCAGGCTCTCTCGGTGGGTTGGTAGATGTGGGGCAGGTGGCGCTCGAACCAGCCCTTGGAGTGGCCGAAGGCGCGCTCGAGGTAGCGCATGAAGTCATCAAATTCATCGACGTGCAGGGTGCGGATGGTGACGGTCATAGCTTCTCCTTTCCATCAAGCGTTTCTGGGTTCGGTGGCGGAGGCGGGGCGACCGACGGCTTTGAAGATGAGATGCGTCTCCAGGAAGACGTCGTCGCTGTTCTTGCCCTGGACGGTCCCGGTGCGGTCGGCGCGGGTCACCTGGACCTCCACGTGGTCGGCGCCGGCCTGTTCGGCCAGGACGCGCAGCCGGGGCGGCACGACCTCATTGGCGAAGGCGATGCCTGCATCCAGCGACTCGAAGTCGCGGACGCTCTCCTCCAGGCCCAGCGTGCCGGGGAAATGGAGCCGGTAGTAGGCCTCCAAATCCATCGGGCGGATGAGGACCCGGGCGCGCTCCACGACGCTGCCCACGACCGCCCCGACGGCGTTCGCGACCTCGGCCTCGTCCGGGATGACCAGCGAGGTGTTCAGCTGGTGGGTTGTCTCGGGCAGATAGGCCGAGACCGGCGCGCCGACGGCGACCACCGGCAGTTTCAGAGAGAGGGTGCAAGCCAGGTCGGTGTGGTCCACGGTGTTGAGCGCCCGGGCCAGCAGCCCCGCCGCGACCGGATGACGGGTCCACTCGGGTGCGGCGACCTCGTCGTTGAGCACCTTGGTCACCAGGGCGGTGGCGACCCGGTTCGACATCTCGGTCACGACCTGGCGCGCGAAGTCCTCCCGGCTGCAGTCCCACCGGCGGGCCAACAGGTCCGCACCCGCCTCGGCGGCCTCGACGTCCCAGAGGGCGAAAGCCCCAAGGACGTGGAGCGCGTCGGTGGGGGTGAAGCCCGCACGCAGGATGCGCTGCTGGGCCACAAGCCGGCGAATCCGCTCGTCGATAAAGATGCGGTACGGGGCCTCCTGGGCCAGCTCGACGAGGGAGACCGGGCCGTCCGCCAGGCGATCGAGCAGTGCCTGGTCCGCGGATGAGACCGGGGCCTGGGACTCCCGGCGCAGCAGGGCAAACTCCCCGACGAAGGGGAGCAGGGATCGCTTTTCGATGGACCGCTGTCTGCGCAGCGTTTCGATGGTCTCCGGATGGTCGGAGGCCAATCGGGAGAGGGGGAGCACGCGTTGGGGGCCGATCACGAGGCGCTGTCCGCCCCGCTCGGTGAGGCTGAGCTCGCCGTCGGTGCTGAAGCGGACGTAGCTGTCGCCGCCGAGGCCCACGGTGTGCACGTCGGCGGCCTCGACCATCGTGCGCCAACCTCCCACCTGGGCGCCCCGGGGGTTGAGCCGGGGCTGACCATGGCGCAGGATCGCGATGTCGGTGGTGGTCCCGCCCACGTCGACGACCCAGACGTCCTCACGCCCGGCGACGTGCCACGCGCCGACGACGCTGGCAGCGGGGCCGGAGAGGATCGTCTCGATGGGGCGGCGGGTCGCCCAGTCCGCGCGGACGAGGGAGCCGTCGCCCTTGACGATCATCAGCGGTGCGGCGATCCCGGTTTCATCGAGTTGGCCCTGCACGGTTTCGATCAGGTCGTAGAGCATCGGGATCAGTTTGGCGTTGAGCGCCACGGTGGTGGCGCGGCGGATCGCGTTGAGTTTGGTGGTGAGCTCGTGCCCGCAGGTCACGGGCAGCGGAGCGCCGCCGTCCCGGGCGGTCAGTTGCTCGACCCAGCGCCTGGCGCGCAGCTCGTGGTCCGGGTTGCGCACGCTGAAGTATCCGGAGATGGCGAAGGCGGCGACCTGGTCCTTGCGTGCCTCGATCGCTCGGCGCAGGGCCTCCTCGTCGAGGGGCGCCTGCTCCTCACCCCGGATCGTGTGCCCGCCGGCGATATAGACGACGTCGTCGGTCACCAGCTCGCGCTCGAACGCGTGGTTGCGGATCAGCTCGGGGTCGTACCCGATGAGCAGCAGCGCGATGGGGCTGCCCTGGCCCTCGACGATGGCGTTGGTCGCCAGGGTGGTCGAAAGGCCGACCATCTCCACGTCAGCAGGCTTGGGAGCGGTGCCCGCGCGGGGGTCCGCGCCCCGTCCCCGGATTCTCGATGCGGGCTGAAAGACCCGGGTCATCGCCTCGCCGATACCGATGGCGAGGTCGTGGTGGGTGGTCAGTGCTTTTGCTTTTGCGATCACAGTTCCGTCTGTCTGATCGACCAGGACGGCGTCGGTGTAGGTGCCGCCCGTGTCGATGCCCAACGCTATATGCATGCTTGCTCCTTGGCTGTGTTGATGGCTGATGAACGATACGCGCTCCCCACGCCGTATCCTAGCAGAAAGCGCCCTTTATTGTAGCGCCGGGCCCGAAAGTCAGGTGCAAAGCACTTGTGCCGCGGTTTGTTCTGGATCTTCGCATGTTCTGCCAGGTCGTCCTGGGTTGTGCGTTGTCGCTGTGAGTGCTTCGCACCTTCGCGTGGTGCTGTGAAAAGTCAGGTGCAAAGCACTTGTGTCGCGGTTTGTTCTGGATCTTCGCGCGTTTTGCCAGGGTGTCCTGGGTTGTGCGTTGTCGCTGTGAGTGCTTCGCACCTTCGGGTGGCGTTAGGAACCGGACGTCAGGACGTCCTGGATGTGCTGCTTCATCGCCTCGGCCTCGTCGGGGGGGAGCGAT
>CAYMAQ010000288.1:0-1833 GCA_964388385.1 uncultured Anaerolineales bacterium
CTGCGTGTAAGTCCTCGGGGGCGTCGGCGCGGGAACTTGTTCTTTTACAGACCCTTAGGGGTGGTCCAGCCGCACAGCCTAGATTTGTTGGCAACCTGTCTCGGTTCTCCTGTTCTGATCTGCTTCGTTTATCATTGATGGGAAGAATTGTCAGGAGTGAACAAATGTACTATAATTTAGATAGTTACCTCTGTTGAGGTTCTGAACCAAGGAGGTTCTGCAGGTGATTGTTCAAGACTTAGAGAATATATTACTTGAGGAACTTCATTATACAGAGAGTCCCGGCCTGCAGCTGGGAACCGAGATCCAGTGGCCGAGCGGCCGTCCTATCCCTCACGTCAAAGCTGCCCTCTTTGTGGAAAACATTCCTGTCGCTTACTTCAGTAGATTTAGTGAGCTAGATCCTGACAAGATCCAACAGCTTCATAAAGATGTCTGGAGCCAAAGCAAAGTTCCACTACTTTTCGTTACTCTACCTCATGAGATTCGTGTTTACAATGCCTATCAGCATCCTCCGGAAAATCCGGAAGAGGATTTTGATGTTTCATCTCGTCTTATGCAGTCTCTGGAAGGATTGAATAGCAGTCTGATAGCGCGGAGACGTATCCGCGAAAGACTGGTTGACAATCATTATGAGCGTATTTATCTCGAGACAAGTTCCTTTTGGGATACGAGTGAGGGGCAGAAAATTTCCCATGAAACCCGGGCAGATCAACAGCTGATCAAAGAGATGGGGCAGATGCGAAATCTGCTTGTGGAAAAAGGCATTTCCAACCATATAGCCTATACGCTTCTGGGTCGTTCAATCTTCATAAAATACTTGGAAGATAGAGGCGTGTTGACGCATAGTTGGATAGAGAAGCTGACAGAAGGACAGGCAAACTCCTATTTAGACGCCTTGAATACTCGTCAAGTTACGTATCGACTCTTTGAGGTGCTCCTCTCAATGTTCAATGGAGATCTTTTTCCTATAGAACCTGCAGAGGATCGAGTTAGTCAACCTCATCTAAATATGGTGCGTGATTTTCTCAAAGGCACGGATCTGGAAACGGGACAGCTTCGTCTATGGCCCTATAACTTCGAATATATTCCCATTGAACTCATCAGTAACATCTATGATATCTTTATCGATGGACGGCGAGCTTCTGGATCTTACTATACGCCATTACTGTTGGCTGATTTCATCCTCGAAGAAACCCTGGGAATGGAAAGTGTTCGCCCGGATATGACGGTTCTCGATCCTGCGTGTGGTTCAGGCGTTTTCTTGGTGGGTGCCTATCGCCGTCTGATTCGTGTGTGGCAACAGACTTATGGAGCTACTGAACCTGAGGATTTGAGCCAAATCTTGCAGAAGGGTGTCTTTGGTATTGATAAAAACCCTGAGGCGGTTCGTATTGCCTCCTTTAGCCTCTATCTAGAAATTCTCAATCATCTGAGCAACGAGCAGATCCGTAACAATCACTTTCAATTTCCTCATCTGCGGGGAAATTTGCATACGTGTGATTTCTTCGATGAACAAGTGAACGCACGTCTTGACGGTCGTCGATTTGACAGAATCATCGGTAATATGCCTTGGGGTGAGAGTACCCTCACCTTGAAGGGGGAGAAATGGTTGGCGGAACAAGAATTAATTGTTGGAGGAAAACAAGCCGCGCCAGCATTTATGTTACGTGTTCCCCAATTCTGTAAAGATGATGGTGAAGTAGCCTTGCTAGCCCCAGCGAAGAGCACCATTTTGGTCAACAGCGAGACACATCGAAAATTCCGCAAGGAGTTTTTTGAAGCCTATGATGTAAGAGCGGTTGTTAATTTCTCAGCCTTACGACAAGAACT
>CAYMAQ010000288.1:1933-4795 GCA_964388385.1 uncultured Anaerolineales bacterium
GCGATGCTGCGTTGATTGAGCGACTGAAGTCTGCCCCAACATTAAAAGAACAAGCGGATCAACTTGGATGGCTTATAAGGGAGGGTATACAAGTTGGGGGCGGAGATGAAAATCCTGCGCCTTGGCTGAGGGGTATGCCCTTGATTCCGACTGCCAAACTCAAGCCCTATTTCGTCGACCGATCAGTTTGCGAAACAATTGAGAATGAGGTTTTTCATCGACCCCGTGCCGAAGATATTGTGAAAGGCCCCTTAGCACTCATTCGCCAAAGTCAATGCTATGCTGCATTCAGCGATGAGGATATTGCATATCCACATTCGATTACAGGAGTTTTAGGACATAAAGGGCAGGAGTGGTTACTAAAGTGGCTTGTCGCCTATATCAATTCTCCATTGACCGAATATTATCATTTCATGACCTCAACCCGTTGGGCTGTTGAACGTGGAAATATCCTTCAAAACGAATATGAAGAGATGCCATTTTTGATTCCGTCTCAGGATGATGCTCGTCTTCAAGAGGTGCTATATCATTTTGACCAAATAGAATCTTTGCTAGATAAGGGTGGCGTATTCCTTGACTGGCAACGCAAGTCCGATTTAAATACTCACAAGCTTGCGATCGACGATCTTGTTTTTGATATTTATGACCTTCATCCCGTTGAACGCCAGTTGGTCGCGGACACCTTGAAATACGGAATCGAGTTTTTCAATTGGGCAAAGCGAAAAACGCGTAAACCCCGGGCGGTTGCCGCTGTGAAACGTCCCGACGTCCCGATGCTCGAGGCTTATGCTAAGGTGTTCGTTCAGGCAGCGACCTCTTTTTTGCGAGTCAGAGATCAGACGCTTAATGCTACCGTCTACAAAAACGGCGCTCCGCTTACAGTGCTAAGTTTTGATCTCGTTAACCTTGACGATGCTCGGCCCGTTCGGGTCGTCACACAAACTGGGGCAATGCGAGAGAAACTTCGTGAGTTAAATAACTTGGCGTTGCGCAAAAATACGCCTTCCTTTTATACCCGCCGTCACGTTCGCATTTACGATGGCAACCAAGTCTCCATAATCCGACCGAGTGAACGCCGCTTTTGGTCGAAGTCCCGGGCACGTGTAGATGCAGATGCATTTTGGGCGGAGTTGTTGGAATGAGCTAAACGGAGTTCCCCTTGACTAGACTGACACGATCTTCTGCTTCCAGCGTCGGTGATCCCCACAGATTTGGAAAACTTTCCTGGGCCGATTTTGTGCAGTATGTCCTGGAATTGACAGTAGCGGCGTATCTAGCGATGCGTCAAGAACACGTAGCGCAGCGTGATTGGGAAGAAAACGTGTTTACGCTTCATCTCGGGGAGAACTACTTGCGTAATGTTGCCTTTGACAATGAATTCTCGATTCGTGTCCAGGTCAGACAGAAAATACATACTCCTCAAATGAAGGCCGGACAGCAAGCCACCCTCGAAGCACAGGAGATCGATATGTCGATGTATGGGGTCTGGGAGCGAGACTATCATCAGAGGCATTTTGTTTGGGAGGCCAAGAAGGTAGGCGACAAACGCGTAAACCAGAATTATAGCCGATTGAACTCGGAGTATGTGAATGAAGGCATCTATCGGTTTATTCGAGGAGAGTACGCTGGGAACCTGGATGACGCCGGGATGCTGGGCTACGTTTTGGCGGGAAGCGTTCCCAACATCGTGAACGATATCAATGGTTGCATGGGCAATATTCGCAAGAACCCGCCTTTACCCCAGGCTGACCATTTGCGGAAAGCAGTGCCTGTCAGCGGGTTTGAGGACATTTACCGTTCGAGTCACACAAGGACGGATCATTCCCATATTCGCCTTCATCATCTGTTTCTTGTATTTGAATTCTGAAGTTTTTAATAAGTGCCATGGAGTCGCAGCAACGCTTTAGTTATTTATGACCAGATCCATAAGCAGGTATGGTTACAACGCGCTCGCGCGCGAGTTCAGCGGCGTAAGCAATCGCAGCCTGTATCGCCTCAGCATTCAGTGATGGGTAGCTACGCAGAATCTCATCGGAAGAGAGACCCGCGGCGAGATTATCCAGGATGACAGACACCATAATACGCGTGCCCTTGAAACAGGCTTTGCCGTGGCAAACAGTAGGATCCACGACGATATAGTCCTGCCAGTTCATCAGCGTCCTCCCTCAAGATGCCCTTTGTATCCATTATACTGCGTTTCTCCTGCGCTGGCTAACGACACCCTAGGCTTCCGAAGTTTCCACACAACATCCCCGTCGACGGTCGACGGACGATGGCAACGTGACGCAACGGGCTGCGGGGGGACGCGCGTAGCGCGGCGGATCGAAGCCAGGCGCAGTAGGCGGCAGGTGCAATGCACTCCCGTACACAACCATCCATGATTAGCAACGCTGAAGAACGAAAGAGTTTACAAAGACCTTCAAGGTTCTAGTGCGTTGCACCGGATTGAGGCAGAAACGACAACGGCTCCGAGCCGAATATCCTGCGGTAGGCCAAGCCCAGGTACCTTGGGAGACGACGGAGAGTCGAGGACATAGGCCAAGTTGACCCGCACGGACGACGAACGATGGACGATCCAACGATGACGCGATCGTCTGAGACCCCAAGTGAAGCCGGGGGTCCACCAAGGCGCAGACGTGAGCCCCCTCGGGTGAGGGTTGGGTTTGCGGAGATCATCGATGCGACAACCCTGGGGAAGGGGTGTCCCCTTCCCGTGCGCAGCCTCCCCGAAGGGTGCAGTCCCCATCCCCCAGAGGGCCTGCTTCGCAGGCCTATCAGAGAGTCAGAGGCCAGAGGGACAGAGGACAGAGGGATAGCCTCACTGCGTTCGGCTGGATGGGGACACCACCAACCGAACCCCGC
>CAYMAQ010000289.1:0-3239 GCA_964388385.1 uncultured Anaerolineales bacterium
CCGGGCGGCATATCGAGGGCGATGCGTCACATCCCGCTGATGGTGAATATCGCGCGGGACATGGCGGAGCTGTGCCCGAACGCGATTCTTTTTAACTACAGCAACCCGATGAGCTCGATATGCCGCGCCGTCACCCGGGAGACGCCGATACAGGCCGTCGGTCTCTGTCACGGCGTCACCAACACCCGCAACTACCTCGCCGACTATATGGACCTGCCGCGAGAGGAATTGGAGGTCCGGGTCGCCGGCATTAACCACCTCGTCTGGATGGTTCAATTGCTTCATAAGGGCCGCGATGCCTATCCGAAGCTCTGGGACCTGCTGGCAGAGAAGGGCCCAGAGGAACGCCCCGCATCTTTCGAACTGATGGAGATCTACGGGCTGTTCCCCGGACCCGGTCACGACCACATCGTGGAGTTCTATCCCTACTTCCTCTCGGCCAAGGCGGACTACGGGGACAAGTACGGGCTGGGGCTCTTCCCCATCGACTCGATGAACGAACGGCGCGGGGCGCGTATGGAAAGGTTCCGCGCCCAGGCAGACGGAAGACAGCCGATTGAGATCCGCCCCTCCGGGGAAGATGTGATGGAGATCATCTCGGCGATGATCACCCATGAACCGAAGATCGCGGCCGTCAACGTTCCCAACCACGGCGTCGTGGAGGGGCTCCCGGACAGCGCCATTGTCGAGGTCAGCGCCCTCGTCGACGGCGGGGGCATCCAACCGATGCAAGCCGGAGCACTCCCCGCGGGTGTCCTGAGAACGCTTAACGGCTGGGTGAGTCAACAGGAGTTGGTGGTAGATGCGGCGGTCAACGGCGACCGTCAGGCGGCACTCCAGGCGATGCTGGCTGACCCCCAGATCACGTCCGTGGATCAGGCGAAAGCGATCCTCGATGAATTCCTGGCGGTACACGCGGACCTCTATCCAACATTTTAGCGGTTCATGATACAATGAGGATTGCACGCGATGATGATAACCCAACCTGTCGTCCTGGGCGTCGACGTCGGCGGCACGAAGATATTGACCGGCTACGTGGGAAGGGACGCGACTGTCTACAGCTCCAAACGCTATCCGATGGACCGCACCAACCAGGAGACCACCCTGAACAGCATCTACCGCGCCATCGCGGACTTCACGGGCGCGTCAGGTGACCGACCTACCCCGCTTGCAATGGGGCTGGGACTAGTCGGCCATACTCTGCCGGACCAGGGGATATGGCACCACGCGATGAACCTTTCCGTAGACCGCCCGGTCGCCATCTCGGACTATCTGAGCAACCTGTACCGCATGCCGGTACGGATCGATAACGACGTGCGGTCCGCCACCCTCGCGGAATTGAGATACGGGGCCGGCAAAGAGGTCGAGAATTTCATCTACTTGAACGTGGGCACGGGTCTGGCTTGCGGGATCGTCACCCATGGTCAGGTCGTGCGGGGCGCCAATAATTACGCCGGCGAACTCGGGCATATGGTGGTCGACCCGGAGGGGGAGGTCTGCGACCAATGTGGGCGCCGGGGCTGCCTGGAACCGATCGCATCGGGCGGGGGAATGTTGGACCAGGTTCGAGCGAGACTGCCGGACCATCCCCAGTCCCCACTGAATCAGATCGCGGACAGCGGCAAACTCGATGTTGCAGCGATCATCCAGGCCGCTGAGAACGGAGATGAGCTGGCCTATGCCGTCACCGAACGGGCGTTCCGGGCGATCGGTATTGCCGTGGTCAACCTGATCGATCTGCTGAATCCCGAGTTGATTGTGCTGGGCGGCGGGGTCTTCACCGGAGGCTGGGGAATCGATCGACTCCGAAAGTACGTCGCCCTTCGCGCCCTTCCCGCCGCGAGCGAATCCCTGCGGGGCATTGTGAGATCGCCCCTCCGGGTCGATCAGGTGGGCCTCCTGGGCGCCACGTGCTTGGCCTGGGATGCGGTCGACTGAAAGGATTCGAGACCGTTCTCTTCAAAAAAGACGTGCGCCGGACGCAAAAAGAGCCAATAGTGTGAAAACGATGATCCATATACCCTCGGAGGAGGCTTAGTATGAACGACATACACCCGTTAATGAAGAATATCAGAGCCCTGGCGGATCCGGAAACCTGGCAACAGACTGTAGAATCGGTTGATGCCACCCTACCGGCGTGGCTGGCAAAACTGGAGGAGATGCGCACGTCCGCGGCCTCCCTTTCGCGCGTATATTTCGTCGGCTGCGGCACTTCAGTCTACGCGGGCCAGGTTGGCAAATACGCCATCGAGCATCTGACAAATCTCCCCGCAGAGGCGATAGAAGCATTCACATTTTCGAGATACGCCGATCCAGGTGTGCTTGGGCCCGACACCCTGGTGGTGGGAATCTCGGCGACGGGCAAGACCGAGGCGGTGTGGAATGCGGTGGAGCGCGCGAAGCAGGCCGGGGCGCCGACACTCGCCATCACCGCCGATCCCGCATCCACGCTCGCGAGCACAGCGGATGCTTACCTGTCAACGGGCGGTGAGATCACAGTCTCCGTTAAAACCAGAACTTACGTCCAATCCCTGGTCGCGATCTATTTGCTGGCCCTGCACCTGGCAGAGGCACGCAGATCGGAGCCCGGTGATCTGTCCCCACGATGGCGCGAGCAGATCAGCCTTGCAGCGGACGCCACCCGGACGTTCCTGGACAATCAACGGGACGCGATCGTGGCCCTGGCAGAGCTATACAAAGACGCGAAGAACGTCTTCGTGATGGCTGCGGGTCCTAATCTGGGCACGGCGGCGGAGGCCTCGCTGAAAGTCACGGAGATGGCCAAAATGTCGTCCGTGGCCTACGAGCTGGAGAACTTTATGCACGGAAGACTGCGCGAGATCGACACGATCAACCCCGTCTTCCTGCTGGCGCCCAAGGGCGCTGCGAGCGCCCGCATGCTGGACTTCCTGACCGTGATGGACTACGTCCAGGCCCCATCGATCGTCCTGACCCAGGATGCGACCGAACCGATCAACCGACTGGCCAAACACGTCATCGAACTGCCGGGATCGCTCGATGAATTCGCGACCCCCCTACTCTACATCACGCCGATGTACCTCTTTGGGTATCAGATGGCAGTACGCCGAGGCTACGATCCGGGCGCCCGCAGGTATCCCAAGATCGTGCCGCAGAACGTGCGCTACGGCGCATTCGACAAGACCACGCGCTAACTAACAGCGCAGCTTAGGATTGGTATCCCATAACGTCCGCAAAATCAAGCTGAAAGCGGTATAAAA
>CAYMAQ010000289.1:3339-4792 GCA_964388385.1 uncultured Anaerolineales bacterium
GCTTGCGCCTCCACCCATCCCAAGTAAGATTGGGGTAGAGGAAATCCATCCCAGGAATCACCCTATGCACAACAGGAGGAGCCTACCTATGAACCATCCCAACATCCTGATGATCACGTGCCACGACCTCGGACAGCACCTCGGATGCTACGGCGTCGAGACCGTCCACACGCCGAACATCGACGCGCTCGCGGAGAGAGGTGTGCGCGTCCAGAATTTCTACTCCACGTCCGCGGTCTGCTCGCCGGGCCGGGGCAGCCTTCACACGGGCCGTTACCCGCAGTCCAACGGGCTGATGGGACTCACCCACGCGCCCTGGTGGTGGTCGTTGAACGAAGGAGAGCGTCACACGGCCCTCCTCCTCCGCGAACAGGGATACGCGACCACCCTTATCGGCTTCAATCACATCGATCCCGAAAACCCCCGACGGCTCGGATACCAGGAGGTTCGCTCCCCGCACCGGCAGGCCGAGGAGACAGTGGCAGCGACGCTAGACCTGATCCGCAGTGCCGCGAAGAGCGACAAGCCATTCTTCGCCAAGGTGGGGTTCACCGAGGTACACCGCCCTTTCACCCACGGCAAAGATGACGAGCGCGGCGTCTTTGTCCCCGGCTGGATGCAGGACACCCCGCAGGTCCGGGAGGACTTCGCCGAATTCCAGGCGACCCTCCGCTTCTTCGACGAGCGGGTCGGAGAGATCCTGGACGCGTTAGCCGATAGCGACGTGGCGAACGACACGCTGGTGATCTTCACCTCCGACCACGGCATCCCTTATCCCGGCGCCAAGTGGACCATCCGTCGGGCCGGAGTCTCGGTTCCCTTCATCCTCTACCAGCCGGGCACTGTCTTTGAGGGCGGTCGGGTGGTCGGCGACGTGATGAGCAACGTCGACGTCCTGCCAACCTTGCTGGCCTATATTGGGGCTCCGATTCCCGAGGAGATGCAGGGCGTCAATTGGATGCCCACCCTCAGGGGGGAAGCCCCGCCGCCGCGCGATGTGGCCTTCGCCCAGTTCACACCCGCTATGAAGCGCGACAATCTATCACGGGCCATCCTCACCGACCGCTATCACCTGATCCGCTACTTCGACCAGGGACGCTCCGTCGATTATCCCGTCGACGTCCATCCCCAGGCGTTCGCAGCGCACGTCCACCGGTGCCCGACGAAGGACCGTTATCGTCCTTTCGTGCAGCTCTTCGACCTGGAGAACGACCCGGACGAACTCCATAACCTGGCCCAGGACCCTGACCAGCAGGACCGGGTGGCTTCACTCTCGGCACGTCTGCGCGCGTGGATGGAGGAGGTCGACGACCCGCTCCTGGAAGAGCCTATGCGGACACCCTACTACAATCGGGCGATGGCCGATTTTCTCAACGAGCCGGCATAGGGCAGAAAGGACATCCGGATGAACGACAGTGACGCATTCGATCCTACTTTCTACGGCGAGCGGATT
>CAYMAQ010000290.1:0-4776 GCA_964388385.1 uncultured Anaerolineales bacterium
ACCAAAACCGCAATTTTGACCGGAATTAGGTGGATAAGAGGCTCAAAACACCGATGACTCTTTAGGATTTTGCATGGTCGAAACGAGAACTTAACCACGGATTTCACAGATTCTCACAGAAAAATAAAAAATCAGTGAAAATCCGTGTCATCCGTGGTAAAAATTGATACGTTTTTTTGAGTCACCCGGGGATCCATCCACCTTCTACGCGCCAGGATCCCCCCGTCGTGCCGCCAACTCAGCCGTGATCTCACGGTGGCGGGCCCGCGTCATCGGATGCGCGCGGGCGACCGGGACGGAGAGCAAGAGCAGGGCCGCCGGGGCAAAAGAGACCAACACCCGCAGCGCAAGCAGTGCCGAATCCGGTTGGGCGGGCAGCGGTTCTGCGTCGGTGGGCTGGACGTAGTCTGCCCACCGCAGGACGAGAGGGAGCGTCGAGAGCGCGATCATCCGCGCCAGCTTGTCCACAAAGACCATCACCCCGGCATACGCCCCCTCCTGCCGGGTCCCACTCATCAGCTCATCGACCTCCAGCGCATCAGGGCTCATCGCCTGGGGCAGGACGTGCGCGGCCGATACGCCAAAACCGGCAAGGGCTCCCAGGATATAGACCGGAAATTTCGCGCCCCGAGGCACCCAGAAGATCGCAGCCATCACAATCGCCCAGGATTCCATCGCGATCACATAGGCGCGCTGCTTCTCCATTCGCTTCGAAAGATAGACCACCAGCGGTAGGAAAAGGAAAGCGGCGGCAAGAATAGCGCCCTGCACCAGCGACGTCTCATCCTCGGTCATCCCCGTCCAGTAGATCAGGTAGTAAGCAAAAACCGCCTGGACGATCATGACAGGCACCCAACTCAGGAGGCGCAGCGCGACAATGCTGCGAAACACCCGGTTGCGAAACACGTAACCGATCGTCTCTTTGATAGGGGGCGGAGCCGCACGCCGAAACACATCCCGCTCGCGGGTCCCCGCGAAGGCGATCAACAGCGGCGGGATAAACGTCATCCCGCTCACAAACCCGATCGTCCGGTAGGCAGCCGGGGCCCGGGGTGGGAACATCGGAAAGATCACCAGGCCGATGACCAGCGGCGCCAACAATCCCGCAGCGATGGACACAGCCATGCGGTAAGTGACCAGCTCGGTGCGCTCGTCGTGATCCTGGGTTAGCTCCGGGGTAAGCGCCACGTAAGGGCAGCTCGCCGCCGTAAACGCCGCTTCATAGAGGATGTAAATGCCGATATAGTAGGCAAACTGCAGCAGAGGGCGGTCGAACTGCGGCATCGTCCAGAGCAGGGCGAAGGTTACCCCAAAGGGCACCGCCCCAAAAAGGATATAGGGGCGCCTGCGTCCCCACCGCGTCCGCGTGCGGTCGGAGAGGAAGCCGAAAAGCGGATCGTTGATCGCGTCCCACGCGGTGGCGATCATCCAGAAGAGGCCGACCAGACGAAGATCCATGCGGACGATATCGGTGAGAAAAAAACTGTACCAGAACGGGATAATCGTGCCTGGCCCCACCGAAAACCCTAAATCACCGATTGCATACGCGGCCTTCTGCCAAAAGGTCAACGTGTCGTCGGACTTGGCCATGATGTCACCTTCCATATCATCATCGAGGGGAACGGTTTGTTACCCGGGTAACCCTTATGGGAGAGGGAGCTGGTAGATGCGATAGCGTTTGTCGAGCCGGGCGCCAAATCGTTCCACCAATCGGTGGGTTGTGGGATTGTCATCACCGGTGAGCGAAAGATCGACCCACGCATACTCTTTGCGCCACGCCGTCTCCGCCATATGCAGATAAATCAACGCGTCCAGCCCCAATCCGTGAACCTCCGGCACCATCGCCATGATCTTGAAGCTCAACCCCGGCAGCGTGCGGCTGTGCCACCAGAATTTGAGATAATCCCACGGATAGCGCAGGCCGTTACAATGCAAGAGGGCGGTGCTGATATCGGGCATCGCCAGCGCGAATCCCACCGGCTCCTCATCCAGGTACAGAAAAAGCGCCAGATTGGGATCCAGGAGAGGGCGGATGGATGCGCCCATCCGCTGCCATTCATCCCGGGGCATCGGATAGAAGCGGGGCAGCAATCCCAACGCCCGGTTATAAATACCCCTCGCGACGTCTAATTCGGCCTCCCAACGATCCAGATCCCCAAACCGCAGCCGGTAACGACCGGCATACCGCTCGCGGATGCGCGCAACGATCCCTGGAAGCCGGCCCGGGGGTTCAAAACGCCCCTCCGCATCCACATAGTCCGCCAGGATCGCCCGGTAGGCCAACGCATCTCGATAATACGTGAATCCGTACCCCTCTACGAACTCCCGGTAGTACGGGGGCGACCAGCCCATCAACATACCCCGAGGCCTCTCCCGCCCCTCCACGAGCAGCCCGGGTTCGTCAGAATCGCCGAAGGACTGCGGCCCCCAGAGACAAGCGGCATCGTGCTCCCGCGCCCACGCCACCGCGCGGTCGAACAGGGCCTCGGCCACGCGCCGGTCCTCGACGCACTCAAAGAACCCAAAATCCACGATGGGACGCGTGCGCCCCGCCGAAGCCTTGGTGTCCACGGCAGCCCCGATCGTGCCCACCGGGCGACGTCCGCGCCACGCCATAAAAAGCGCCGCCTCCCCGCGTCGAAACCGGGGCTCGCGCGCCGGATCGATCCGCACGGCCCGATCCGACAGCACCGGGGGCACCCAGAGCGGATCGTCCTTATAGATGCGCCATGGAAAGAGTAGAAACCGGCGGCGCTCCCACCATCCCTGAACCGGACGGACCTCAAGATCGGAGGTCACAATCCGCCCTTTCATGTTTCAGGTTCGTGCCAGCGGTCCCGCAGCATATGCGCAGCCATCTTCGGCTCTCGGGCCCGGGTGAAGACCCCCTTGAGGTTCATGCTGCCCGCCCGATTCTGCCCCTCTCCCGTCTGGAAGTCGGCGAAATTCCAGACGTGGGCGCCGATCACGTAGTCCTTCCGATCGACCACGTCCAGATAGTGTCGCAGAAATGCGACCTGGTATTCCTCGGACCACATGGTGGCGGGATGGCTGTGCTGCCCGGCGATCGCACCGGCGCCGAACTCACTGAGGATCATCGGCCTCTGCAGGGCCTCGTAAAGCGTATCGAGCTCCTGCGCCAGGATCGCCGCGCCTTGAGCCGGATGTCCTGGCTGTGTGTACCAGCCGTAGTAGCGGTTGATACAGACCACGTCGGCCAATTCCAGCCACTCGATCGGACAGCTGTGGACGCCGGCGTGGGTCACCGGTCGGGTGGGGTCGAGATCGCGCGCCAGCTCGTGCAGGGTCCGCAGGAACGCTGTGCTCTCCGGGGGAACCGGCGGCGTCTCCTGTCCGGAAAGGGCCGCCAGCATATGGGGCGGCATCGGTTCGTTCGCCACACTCCACATAATCACGGCGGGGTGGTTCTTGTCCCGTGCGATCAACGCACGCACCTGCGCTTTGCACTGTGCAAGGCGCGCTTGGATATCCGCCTCCTCGTCCGTAAACGATAGCCCCACTGCCGGAATCTCATCGATGACGAGGATCCCCTCCCGGTCCGCCATCCGCATCTCCTCTTCAGAATAGGGATAGTGAGACGTGCGGTAAGAGTTAGCCCCCACCCACTTCATCAGCCCATAGTCCTTGACCATGAGAGGCAGGTTAAGCCCGCGACCGCTCACGTAAAAGTCCTCGTGGCGCCCAAAGCCGCGAAGCTCGATCGGCTCGCCGTTGAGCAGCAATTCGCTGCCCCGCACCGACACAGTGCGAATTCCGACCTCGACCTGGTAGCGGTCGATCGCCGCGCCATCCTCCACTAACGTCACGGTCAGCGTATAGAGATAGGGATCGTCAGGCGACCACAGGCGGGCCTCCGGTACCGTGAGGGTCACCGCCGCCGTCCCGTTGTCAAATCTCAGATCGGATGCAACCGCCGTATCCTCGCCCTCCAGCACGACCTCGCCCCGCCGGGCCACGCCCTGTTGGGAGACCCGGACGTGCACGAGGCCCCGATCCCCCTCGATCTCAGTCGTCACCGTCACGTCATCGATATGCGTGGGCGGAACCGCGTAGAGAATGACCGGGCGATGAACTCCGGCATAGGGAAAGAAGTCAAAACTGGTCGCGGGATAACCGCGCATCAGCGCCATCAGACCGCCCGGCATATTGCCCGGCGGGACCCGCGACGGTTCGAGCACGTTCTCCACCTGAATCGCGATCGTGTTGGCCCCATCCCACGTCACGTGCTCCGTGATGTCGAAGGCGAAGGGCAGATGCCCTCCTTCGTGCTCGCCTACAGCCACACCGTTGACCCAGACGCGCGCGAAGTAATTCGCGGATCCGACCCGGACCAGAATCCGCTGCCCCTTCCACCCGGATGGGACGTAAAACTCGCGCACATACCAGGCCATACCCAGGTAATGGTACGCATCATCGAACTGTTCGTTCCAACTGCCCGGCACCGCGATCTGTCGGGAATCGCGCAGACCGTCAAACCATCCCTGGGACTCCCCGACTTCGTCGGGGTCGAGCTTGAACGTCCAGAAACCGGAGAGATCGAGCCGGTTGCGTACGTCATTCTGCTGCGGATATAACATGTCCACCCCCTTAAACTATTGAGCTTTCAGCCCTAAGGGTTCGTAAAAATATAACTTCCCGACTATAACGCTTCCAGCCCCCGTCCTCGGGGGCGTTGGCGCGGGAACTTGTTCTTTTACAGACCCTAAGTAGGTGCGAAGCACTCCCGGAAGCAACCATCAACAATCAACAACCTGG
>CAYMAQ010000291.1:0-4729 GCA_964388385.1 uncultured Anaerolineales bacterium
GCCCCGCCACCTGGGCCAGGAGCTGGAACGTCCACTCGGTCGCCCGGAAGTCGGGCAGGTTGAGCGCGGTGTCCGCCGAGATCACGCCGACCACGGTGACCTTCGGCACGTCGAGCCCCCGCGCGATCATCTGCGTGCCGACCAGGATATCGACCTCCCCCCGGACGAAGGCGCCCATAATCGCGGTGTGGGCCGCGTGGGAGCGGGCGACATCCTGATCCCACCGCATGATCTGCGCCTCGGGCCAGCGCTCGACCACCCGCGACTCCAGCCCCTCGGTGCCCAGCCCGAAGGCGCGGACCCGCTGCGAGCCGCAGCGCGGGCACGTGGTCGCGTACGGGCGCCGGGCGTTGCACCGGTGGCAGACCAGCGCGCTCAGCCCCTTGTGGTAGGTGAGCGGGATGTCGCAGCGGGGGCATTGGGCGACCCATCCGCAGTCGCGGCAGAAGACGTAGGTCGCGGTGCCCCGGCGGTTGAGGAACAGCAGCACCTGCGTCTCCTGGGCCAGGGCCCGGTCGACGGCCTCCTGGAGCGCCCGGCTGAAGATGGTGCGGTTGCCGGCTTTCAGTTCCGCCCGCATGTCGACGATCTGGACCGGCGGAAGCGGGATCGTGTACGCGTCCTCGACGCCGGGAATCGGTTGGTAGCGGTGTCCGGACAGATGGAGGAACCGCTGCCAGTCGATCACCCGCTTGCGGTGGCCCATCACCCGCGAGGGCAGGCGGAGGAGCCGGTAGTGCCCCTCCTGCGCGCGGTGGTACGCCTCCAGGGAGGGCGTCGCGCTGCCCATGATCATCAAGGCGCCGGTCTGGTGGGCGAGCTGTGCCGCCACCTCGCGGGCGTGATAATAGGGCGCGCGGTGCGCCTTGTAGCTGGTGTCCTCCTCCTCGTCCATCACAATCAGGCCCAGATCCGGGAACGGGGCGAAGAGCGCGGAGCGCGCGCCGATGACGACCGAGAGCTCGCCCGCCCGCACCCGGCGCCAGGTGTCGTAGCGCTCGCCGTCGCTCAGCCCGCTGTGCCACAGCCCCACCCGGTCGGGGAACCGCACCGCAAACCGGCGGGCCGTCTGGGGGGTCAGGCTGATTTCCGGAACCAGGATGAGCGCCTGCCGGCCCGCCCGGAGCACCGCCGCTGCGGCCCGCATATAGAGCTCGGTCTTCCCGGACCCCGTCACGCCCAGCAGGAGCACGGGCTGGGTCCGGCGACCGGTGGGGCCGTCGAGCATCGACCGGATCTCGTCCCAGACCGCGTCCTGTTCCGGGGTCAGGGTGGGTGGTTCGTCCGGGGTGAAGATCATCCCCGACAGTGGGTCGCGGATCACCTCGCGGTGGCTGTAGGTGAGCAGCTCGCGCGTCTCCAGCATATCGAGGTGGTAGTTCCTGGCGCCCGTCTCGGCCCGCACGACCGCCGCCTCCACCGGTCCCCCCTCTTGTTGGAGGAAGGTCAGGATCGCGCGGTAGAGCACCGTGCGCTTCAGGCCGCTCAGCCCTTCGTCCCATGCCGAGGGATCCGCGTGCAGGCGGACCATCCGATGGGTCTTGGGCTGCACGTGGGGCATGCGGAGCATCCGCGTCATTCGCACGAGGCCACGCCGCCTCAGCGGCACGCGGGCGCGCTCCCAATCGATCTCCTTCAGCGCCCGTTCGATCTGCGAGTCGGTGAGCGGGCCGCGCGCGATGAGCAGGCGGAGCAGCGCCCGGGACGGCTCGGGCAGGTCGGCGGGGACGGTCTCCGTCAGGGGCGCGAGCTGGACGTAGGTCTCGCTGCGCATTCCGGGGGGCAGCATCAGTTGAACGGTGTCGCGGAGCGGCGCCAGCGTCTGCCGCGTCATCCAGCGGGCGAGACGGAGCAGCGTGTCGCTGACGACCGGCCCGTCGCCGAGGACGCTCTGGATGGCCCGCGCCTGCGGCACCGATGCCACGTCCGAGACGGTCATGACGATCCCCGGAAGCTGCCGGTTTTGGAACGGGACCCTCACCATCACGCCCGGGCGGACGCGGCGCCTCTCTCCCTTCGGAATCCGGTAGTCGATGAACGCCGACCGGGTCGACCGCGCCATCCGGATGGGGCGGAAGACCAGCACCTGGGCGAACAGGGGCGGGGCGTTCCCGCTCATGTCTCGGTTAGCCACGTCAGTCCTCCCTGGACCTCAGGTCGATCCGCTGCGCTGCCACACGCGCCGGTAGATCTGCATCAGATCGGACCCGGTGCTCTGCCACGAGAAGTGGCGCGCGGCGCGGCGCCGCAGGTCGGGTCCGCGGGTCTCGCCCCCCATCCACCGGTGCACGGTATCGCCCAGGGCCTCGGTGAGGGCGTCGACGTCCCCGACGGGGGAGGCGTAATGTCCCAGGGGGCCGAGGTATTCGCGGCTGATCTGCGTCTCGTAGGCGACGACCGGCAGGGCCATCCCCATATAGTTGAGGATCTTGCCGTTTCCCTCGGTCTTGGAGATCTTCGGTGCGACCGCGATGTCGCCGAGCGCCAGATGGGCGGGTGACTCCTCGTAGGGGACCTTCCCGGTGAAGAGGATGTCCCCGCGCCCCAGGCCCAGCTCGCGCGCCATCTTTCGATAGGTGTCCACGCCCGGAAAGCCCATAATGAGCGCGGTGACCGGCAGATCTCGACGGCGCAGCGCCGCGATCGCCCGGAGGAGGTGAGGGATGCCCTGATAGTCGGCGAGGAGCCCGAGATACACGATCACGCACCGGCCCGGCGGGATGCCCAGGGACGTGCGCCACTCGGCCCGCTCCGCCGAACTGAGCACCTGGGGACTGAAAAACTTGAGATCCACCGTGTCGGGCAGGGCGTAGATCCCGTTCGACCGGTTGAAGCTCTCCGAAAGCAGGGCGGTGGTGTGGCTGGCGCTGGTCAGGATGGCGTCGGGCATCTCCACGATGCGCTCCTCCAGCCGGCGCCACCAGTAGTGCCCCGGCGTGTCCTGCCGGATAAAACCGTGATCCAGCATCTCGGCGGTCATGCTCCCCTGGAAGTCGAAGACCAGGGGGACGCGGGCGAGCCGGGAGAGCACCCACCCGATCAGAGCCCCCTCGTGAAGGTGGCCGTGAATCAGGTGCGGGCGCCACCGCAGGGTCTCCACCAGCGCCCGCCAGGAGAGCAGGAGGTCGAAGACGATCTTGTGGCGGGACGACCCGACCTCGTAGTCGGGGCGCCAGGGTGTGGGCATCGAGCGGACGATGTCCAGCCCGGGCCAGTCCCGTCCCAGATAGTACGTCACGATGCGGACGTGCTGCCCCTGGGTCTGGAGGGCCCGGGCCTCCTCCAGGATCCTGACGTGACATCCGTAGTCGAGGAAGAACGACGTGGGCGCGATCATCAAAATGCGGTGCGAACGTGTCATGGTCTCCCTACGAGGGTCTAAGGTTTTTTGATCGTCATTCTTCATCCGCAGCGCGGAGCGCGGCCAGCATCCGTCGGTCGGCGTCCGGAGCCTCGACCGGGTCGTGATGGCTGCGGATCAACCTGATGGTCGCCTCCGAGCCCCCGGCCCGCCTGACCATCTCGGCGCCCCAGGCCGCGTGCTGTCGCCGGACCACGAACGGGCGCCGCAATCTCCTGCGCAGTCCCCGGGCCTCCTCCCGTCCCCAGCGGGCCGCCCGTGCCGGCAGGAGCCATTCACCCAGGACGGTGATAACCCGCCCCCAGATACTGACCGGCGCGCGGCGCTTGCCCACGTCGTGCAGCAGCGCGGCGGTGATCAGGTCCGGATCGTTATGGCCCCGGCGTTCCAGGGTCTGGGCGGCGGTGATGCCATGGTGCTGATCGGCGCGGGGCATGCGGGCGAAGAGCTCGGCGAGGGCCGGGGCGGATAACCGCTCCCTGACGTACGCGCGGTCGATGGGCCGCACCGAGTCCAGGATCCACCGTCCAAATTGGGTCACCCGGTAGCGGGCCCGTGCCCACTTCGTCACCCCAGCAGGATCCGCAGCAGGAACATCTGGGCCGGTCGGGTGAGGATGCCGATGATGTTGAAGCCCATATACGGAAGCACGAAGAGCAGGAGCATCAGGAGCATCGGTGCGTACGGCTCCGCCTGCTCCAGCGCGTCGGCCACGGGCGCCGGCGCGATCCCGGCGAGCACCTTCGATCCATCCAGCGGCGGGACGGGAATCATATTGAAGACGGCGAGTCCGATGTTGACCATGATGACGGCGATGAACACGTTCGCCAGTCGGTTGGCTTGGGCCGCCGGCAGTAGATCGAGCAGGCCCAACCGGAAGGGCAGCGCAAAAAGGATCGCCTGAATCACGTTGGAGACCGGACCGGCAAGGGCCGAGAGCGCCATTCCCGTCCGCGCGGTGCGGACCCTCGACATGCGGTAGGGGTTGACCCGGGCCGAGCGGCCCCAGCCGTACCCCGTGACCAGGATCATCAGGGTGCCAACCGGGTCGAGATGAACGAACGGGTTGAGCGTCAGGCGTCCCTGGATCTCCGGGGTCTCATCCCCCAGCACGTATGCCATCCAGCCGTGGGCCCATTCGTGAATCGGTATCCCCAGGAAGATCACAATCAGTCGTCCCAGGAGTGTCGCAGGTGTCAGTCCAAACATAGAGGTTCCTCTTCTTTTCTGTATGGACGCGATTATAACACGGGCGCGCGGAAAATAAACGGTCAACGCTTCCCAGGTTGTGTGTCAAGGGGTCGATGTTATAATCCGGGGTGAGGACCGCCCTTTGACGGCCCCAATGCGCCGTAAGGCACGCCGCGC
>CAYMAQ010000292.1:0-4715 GCA_964388385.1 uncultured Anaerolineales bacterium
TGATCGTTCTGCTGGCGCTGCTCTCCCTGGGCGTCAAGCATATCCGCCTGGGACCCACGCTGCCGGCGTTCCTCTCCCCCGGCGTGACCGACGTGCTGGTCGAGAACTTCGATATCAAGCCCATCGGCATGGTCGAGGAAGACGTTGCCGCCATCGCGGCGGGCGCGTAGACCGCTAGGTAAGGTGCCGGGGACTTCGGACGCTTCTCAGCCCGAAGTCCCCGGCACCTGGCTTTCAAAAATAAGACCGAGGAGGTCATCGTGAAGATTGTTGATGCTCATAACGTGGATCCGATGCTAAACGCGCACGATGTCGATGTCCGAAATCTGCACAGCACCGAACAGGTACAGGCTGTGTTGATTACCCTACAGCCGGGCGAGTCGCTGAAGCTGCATGCGACTCCGGTGGACGCTTTCTTCTACGTGCTGGAGGGCCAGGGGGTGGTGGAGATCGGTGGGGAGCAGGAAGCCGTGACCCGGGATCAGCTCATCCCCAGTCCCGCGCGGATTCCCCATCGCCTCTGGAATGAGGGCGAGGGTGTCTTCCGGTTCCTGGTGGTGAAGACGCCGCGGCAGAAGGAGAAATCCAGGCTTCTCTAGCATGGAACGGCCCGATGCGGGATGCTAATACGTAGTCCCTGGGGTCAAAGATCCCCGTCTTATTGAAGACGGGGATCTTGCAGTACCGCGTTCGATTTGGCCTTGTTCCAGAGGTAAATTGGTGCATACTATGCCTGTGACTGTGGGCAAAGCATCTGAAGTTGGAGGTGATAGATGGCAGAACAAGCAACCTGTGAGGAAGCGACACTGCGGCTGGGCGTGAGCACCTGTCTGCTGGGCGTGAACGTCCGCTACAATGGGGGGCACGCCCGCGATCGCTATGTGAAGGACGTATTGGGTCAATATGCCGAGTGGGTCCCCGTCTGTCCGGAGGTGGAGTGTGGGCTTCCGACGCCCCGGGAGAGTATGCGGCTGGTCGGCGACCCGGAGAACCCCCGTTTGGTTATGCCTAAATCGGGCCGCGATCAGACTGAGCGGATGCACTCCTGGGCCGAGCAGAAGCTCGACGAACTGGCGTCGGCCCGCCTCGACGGATTCATCTTCAAGAAGAACTCCCCCAGCTCCGGCGCGTTTCGGGTCAAGGTCTACGATGCGAACGGCGTCCCGCAGCGGACGGGCTCCGGGATGTTCGCCGGTGCGTTCATGGCCCGCTTTCCCAACCTCCCCGTGGAGGAGGAGGGCCGGCTCAACGATGCGCGGCTGCGCGAGAACTTCATCGAACGGATCTTCTCCCACTGCCGGTGGCGCCGCCTGTTGGAGGTCAATCCCAAGCCGGGCGGGCTGGTTGCGTTCCATACGTCGGTCAAACTGGCCCTGATGGCGCACAGTCCCCGGCACTACCAGGAGCTGGGACGGTTGGTCGCGCAGGCCGGTGCGATGGACTGGGACGAGGTCGCGCAGCAGTACGAGACCGGCTATATGGAAGGGCTCAAGGTCCTGGCGACCCGCGGACGTCACGCCAACGTGCTCCAGCACCTGATGGGCTATTTGAAGGATCACCTCGGATCCGAGGATAAGCAGGAGCTCCTGAGTCTGATCGAGGACTACCGCCAGGAGATGGTCCCGTTGATCGTCCCGATCACGCTCTTCAACCATCATCTGGCCCGGAACCCCGTCCCCGACTGGGTGCACGTCCAGACCTATCTCCGTCCGTATCCCCGGGAGCTGATGTTGCGTAATCACGTGTAGGAGAGGATCCAGGATGACCGCCACGACAAAACCCACGACCCGCACCGGCACCGCCCAACAACAGATCGAGCGCGACTACCGCTGGAATCTTGTGGTCAACGCGCTCGATGGTGCCAGTTTCTGGCTCGGGATGAGCTTCATCTCCGCCGCGGTTATTATTCCCCTCTATGTCCGTCATTTCACCGACAATCCGCTGTTGATCGGCATGGTCCCCTTTATCGCGACCGCCGGTTTTCTTCTCCCCCAGTTATTCATGGCTAATGCGGTAGAGCGTGCGCCCAGGAAGAAGTACTTTCCGGTGACGCTCGGATTCTTCCTGGAGCGCGTGCCGATTTTCTTGCTGGCCCCGACTGCCTATTTTCTGGCGAAGAGCCGGCCGGTTCTTGCCCTGGTCGGCTTCTTTGGATTATACACGTGGAACAAGGTCGGCACCGGCCTGACCGTTGTCGGCTGGCAGGATATGATCGCGAAGATTATCCCGGAGGAGAAACGCGGGCGGTTCTTTGGGATCACCAATTTCGCCGGTAACGGCGCCGGCATCCTGGGATCGCTGTTTGTCCCCGTCGTCCTCGATCGATTTGTCTTTCCGTTCGGTTACGTCATCAGCTTCTCGATCGCCGGCGTGCTGTACCTCCTCTCCTGGATATTTCTCTCCCTCACGCGCGAACCGCCTGTCGATAACCAGAAACCGCCTGTCTCTCAACTGGACTATTTTCGCTCCTTGCCGGATGTTCTGCGGCGGGATCGCAACTTCCGTATGTTTCTACTCTCGAAGATGGTGTTTTCGCTGAGCGCGATGGCCACCGGCTTTCTGGCGGTCTATGCGGTCCAGACCTGGGACCTGGCGGACGCAAGGGCCAGCGTCTTTACGGTCGCGCTGCAGATTGGGTTGACGGTTGCCAATCTCTATTTCGGCTTTCTCTCAGACCGTAAGGGCCATAAGCTGAGCCTGGAGATCTGCATGGTGTTGAGTATCCTGGCGCTCATTCTGGCCTTCGTCGCGCCCAGCCCCTGGTGGTTCTTTCCAATCTTCTTCCTGCGCGGAGCCGTTGACGCGGGCGTTATGATCTCCGGCATTTCCATCGTCTACGAGTTCACCGATGCGGAAAGCCGCGCGACTTATATCGGCCTGGCGAATACCATCCCGGGGGTGGTCGCGGCGGTTGCGCCCTTGATCGGCGGGGGGCTTGCCGGGGCCGTCAGCTATCGCGCGATGTTTCTCCTAGCGGCGGTCGTCGGCGCACTCGCCTTCCTCCTGCTGCGTTTTACGGTGCGCGAACCGCGCCATCAGCGGGTGGCTTGAACCGCACTACAGATTGACGTCCGCAGCGTCCGCCAGCTCCGGCACCAGGTGCATGTGCCCCTTGAACTGTGCCAGATAGAGGTTGTGATAGAAGCCCTGCCGATCGAGCAGCGCCTGGTGCGTGCCCCGCTCGATGATCTCCCCATCGTGGATCACGAGGATTTCGTCCGCCTCGCGGATGGTGCTCAACCGGTGCGCGATCACGAAGCTCGTGCGGCCCTCCATCAGGCGCAGCATCGCCTCCTGGATGATCTTTTCGGTGCGGGTATCGATGCTGCTGGTCGCTTCGTCCAGCACGAGGATGCTCGGGTCGACGAGTACGGCCCGGGCGATGGCGAGGAGCTGCCGCTGTCCCTGGCTGAGGTTGCTCCCACGCTCGGAGAGCAGGGTTTCGTAACCCTGCGGCAATCGGCGGATGAACTGATCTGCGTTGGCGATCCTTGCAGCCCCGATAACCTCGTCATCGCTCGCCTCCAATCGCCCGTAGCGGATGTTCTCCATCACGGTGTCCGCGAATAGATACGTATCCTGGAGCACGATGCCGAGTTTTCGCCGTAGGTCGTCCATCCTGACGCCTCGGATATCCACGCCGTCGATCAGGATGCTGCCGCAGTCGACATCGTAGAAGCGGGTGAGCAGATTCACGAGGGTTGTCTTCCCTGCGCCGGTCGGCCCGACCAGGGCGATCGTCTGGCCCGGTTCGGCGTGCAGATCCACGTGCTTCAAGACCGGGACGTCTTTCTCATACTCGAAACAGACGTCCTCGAAGACGACATCCCCCTCCACGTGGCCCATCCGCTGCGCATCGTCTGCGTCGATCAGATCCGGCGTTTCGTCCATAATCTCGAAGACCCGCTCCGCGCCGGCGATGGCCGATTGGATCGAGTTGTAGAGGCTGGCGATCTGGTTCATGGGCCATCCGAAGCGCCGGGCATAGACCACGAAGCTGGCGATGTCCCCGACGGTTGCCATCTGCTGCACGGCCATCCACCCCCCGGCTCCCGCGACAATCGTCCATCCGATGCTGTTGACCAGATTGGTCAGCGGGGGGAGGGTGCCGGCGAAGATCTGCGCCCGCGTCGAGGCATGGCGGAGCTTCTGGTTGATCGTCCTGAACTGCGCGACTGCATCTTGCTCACGACCGTAGGCCTTGACCACCCGCAGGCCTGTGATGTTCTCCTCGATGATGCCGTTCAAATCGCCCAGGAACGTCTGCTGCTGCCGGAATCCACTGCGCGTCCGCTTGGCGATCCAGCGGCTCAGCGAGACCATCAGCGGCACGGTGATCAGCGTGACGATGGCGAGGCGGACGTTCAGGATGAACATCATTGCCGCGACGCCGACCAGGCTCAGGACGCTGGAGAGAAGCCCGGTGATCCCCGAGGTGAGCACATTGCTGATGTTCTCCACGTCGTTGCTCAGACGGCTCATCAGTTCGCCGTGGCTGCGCTGGTCGAAGAACCGCAGTGAGAGCGTCTGCAGCTTGGCAAAGAGATCGTTGCGGATATTCGTGACGGCTTGTTGGGTGGCCTCGGCCATCACGTAGGTCTGCAGCCAGGAGGCTAGGGCGCTGCCCACGTAAACCGCGAGCATCAGGGCGATCATCCCTCCCAAACCCTCCAGGTCACCCCCCAGGATAAACGTATCGATCGCCCGACCCATTA
>CAYMAQ010000293.1:0-4703 GCA_964388385.1 uncultured Anaerolineales bacterium
GGTTGTGCTTACAATGTTTCAGTGCGATTGACCATCGACGTGGACGGAGGAGCCCCGTTGGCGGGCCCATTCGGCGATGCGCATCGGATCGCCCTGCCAGAGACGCTCCCGCCCCCACTGATTGGACGCGGGTGTGTCCGTACACGTCAATTTGATCACAGGGAAGAGGGATGTCGGCGGCAATCGGGGCAGCCCCTGGATGCGCACCACGGATCCCTCCTGTTCGAACGGCAGTGCCTGCCCGGTGGTCAGGAGTTCGGCGCTCTCCACCGGCGTCGTCAGGTCGGCTAAACGGAGTTCGGGTCGCCCGTCCCAGAACCGGATGATCAGATATAAAACGTTATCACGGGTGGTCTGCCAGCCTCGGGTGATGAACTCCGTGATATCGCCACCTTGGGTATCGTAGATGGCTTCACCGTGAACGTCGAGCCACCGCCCGATTGCCTCGGCTCGCTCAATGAACGCAGGTGGAAACCGCCCGTCGGGCTGAGGACCGACGTTGAGAAGCAGGTTGCCGCCCTTGCTGGTCGCCTCACAGAGCATATCGAGCAGCTTGTCCGCCGGACGCCAGCGTTCCCCTCGGGTGTAGCCCCAGAGGCGCCACGTCGAGACCTGGCATGACTCCCAGAGGCGGTTCTCAGCAGTGATATGATGCTCAGGGGTGCCGACGTCGCCGGACTCTCTTTCGCCCAGCCGGTTGTTGACCAAGATGTCCGGCTGCCACTGTCGCATGCGCGTGACGAGCGCTTCGGCTTGCAGGTCCTCCGCGGTCCGGGGCCAGATACCGTCGAAGAAGACGTAATCGATGGTGCCATATTGGGTCATCAGTTCTTCGACCTGTTGATGAATGTAGGTCCGGACTTCGTGCCAGCCTTCGGGGTTCTTCTCCGGGCCCTCGAAGTACGCCGGGATTCGCCAGTCGATCAATGAGTAGTAGAGCCCGATGTGCAAGCCAGCCGCGCGAAAGGCCTCCACATACTCGCGCACGAAGTCGCGCTGTGGTGCTTGCGCGGCGCTGCTGTAATCCGTGGTCTTGGTATCCCACAGACAGTAGCCGTCGTGGTGTCGGGTCGTCAGACACGCATAGCGAAACCCTGCCTGTTTGGCGGTCTCGGCCCATATCTCTGGATCGTAGTGGGGCGGATTCCACGCGCAGGCTTTTTCCACGTACGCGTTGGGGTCCAGGTGCTCGCGGAACAGCACCTGCTCACCCCGACCATAGAGGGCATAGGGCCCCCAATGGATGAAGAGCCCGTAGCGATCTCGGGGAAACCAGTGCCACTTTTCAGGGACGGTGTTGGTCATCGATTGTCCTTTCTCTTGTGTGCTTCTACGCCTGATCCCAGCCCGGCAGCATCGCGCGGTTGGCGTCCAGGAGTTCGTTAAACATCGCCCACGCCCGGTCGGTCGGAATCTGACAGAGTGGGTCGTTGAGGATAGCCCGGAACGCGAGATCTTTATCCCGTGCGACCGCCGCCTCCAGGGTCATTTGCTGCACGTCGACGATCCGCCGGACCAGGCTCCGGACCCCGGATGGCAGCGGTTGCGGGACGATGGGCTTGAGGCTGTCGTTTCGGAATTGGGCGTTCGTCTCCACGATGGCGCCCAGGGGCAGATCTGGCATCTGTCCCCGATTGGGAAGATTGACGTTGGTGTCGAGCGGTGCGACCCCAAGCAGGGCCAGTATCTGTTTCACCCCTTCTTCGCCGGAGTAGATCAAAGTCGCATCCTGCTCGCGTGTCTTTTCGTCGGTGTCTGCCCCAGGTGCGTTCTGCGGTGGCTGCCACCTGCCGAGACGGTAGCTGGAGGGTGTGAGGATCACGCCGTAACGGTGGAGATCGGCCTCCGAGGTGAGATACCACGGCACGAACTCCGCCAGATGGCGGTCGCCCGCCGCGCCCAGGACGCCAAAACGTCGCAGAAAATCGAAAGCGATCAACCGCTCGGAGTCGAACCAGCGCCCTTCGTGCTTTGCCCTCTCCGACCACGTCGTCCGATCCGCCCAGAAGTCCGTTTGTTGCATATGCTGTTCGAGCAGGGGATAGAGGTCCCGACCCCGCCACGTCGCTTCGGTAGCGAAAGTGAAATGATTGACGCCGGCGACGTCCGTTTTGATCTCGTGACGGGCTGGTGCAGGCTCGTTCCAGTACGCTTCCACCAGATCTGCCAGCATCCGCTGGGTGCCGAAGACCTCATGGCAGCAGCCGAACGCTTGAATTTCCGGCTCTGCGGCGTAGAGTGCGGAGGTACAGAGGGTCATCGGGTTGGTGTAGTTGATGACCCAGGCATCCGGACAATGTTCCATAATTTGGTGCGCGTAGTCCAGATAGATCGGCACGCTTCGGAGCGCGCGGCTGATGCCCCCGGGGCCGGTGGTGTCGCCGACTGTCTGGAGCACCCCGTACTTTTTCGGGATGTCCAGATCGTTGGCAAACATCTGCATGGGGCCCGGAAGGATGGAGAGGATGACAAAATCCGCATCCTCGAGCACAGGTTCGACGTCCCGGTAGGCCGCGACGCGGAAAGTGGTCTTGGCCTCAGGATGACCGTAGATCTCTTTGGCGCGCTCGACATTTCGCAGCGCCGCTTCATAGTCGATATCGTAGAGCGCGATCCGACCGGTGAGATGGGGACACAGTGCCAGATCGGTCATCACTAGCTGGGCCCAATAGCGGCTTCCGCCGCCGATATAGGCGATTTTGATCTCGATAGGGGTTTCCGGATAAGCCATATCCGCCTCCTTGTGTGATGAATCAGATGAGCACCCTCAACTGCTCAGGGCCAACTCCAGCAGGCGTACGTCCTCCGCCAGCATACCCGGCTTGTCCTTCGGGAAGACCCCCACGCAGACCGCGTCCTGGGGGCGGAGGTGTTGGGCGACGAAGTCGAACGCCTCCTGGGGGGACTTGCGTCCCGCAGCCAACACTTTGTAGTGAATGGCAGGGGCTCGAAGGCCCTTGATGACCTCGATCATCGCCGCCCGGTCGTCGTCGGAGAAGTTCTCCTTGACGCCGGCTTGGTGTTCTGCGTTCTCATCGCGGGACGAAGGGTTGTAGTAGGAGCACATGTGGAAATCGAGCTCCAGGTGCTCGTCCGCCCAACGATGCACGTCCGGGTTGTGCGCGGCAATGCCCGCGGCAACACCGGCGTCCTTGATCTGCGCGATCACGTCGTAGACGATATCGAGCGCTTCCTGGGCGTAAAAATAATCCATATGCCCGCCGTGGATATAGACGGCGGAGGCCCCGGCTGCAATCGCGCCAGCCACGCACCCGGGAAGGCTGGCGTACTCCGGACAGGTCTGCGCCATCCACTGAATCTCGCCGCTTTCATTCCAATATTCCCTGAGTGTCCGCCGAATATGGCGGTCTGCGCGTCCCAGAAACGTGTTGATGCCCAGCGCCTCGGCCTGATGCATCGTGTCCTTGATCTTCGCCGTCGTGAAGTAGTCGACCATCTCGCGATCTCGCGCTGGGGATTGGTGTGAAAAACCGCTGAAGGGATTGCCCCCCAGTATCATTCTGCTCACGCTAAGATTGCCGAACTTGACCGTTTCCATGGGCTGATATCCTTTCTCCCGGGACCTGCTCCGGCTCGGAAAGTCCCGACTCTTTGAGTCTTGCTCGTTTTTCCTGCTGTCCGTCCACGTATTCAGAACGCGTGCTCTCCTATTCTACGCGAAGCTCCCCGTAGTTCAAAGTGACTTCGACGTGAGTGTATGGATTTAACAATATATTAAGATCCGTTTATAATGGGGGTCGAGCTGGCTACAGCCAGTGGGTGTTTCTATGGTTTGGACGATGCATCACTATCATTACAGATCTAAAGGAGAATTAGATGAGTAACAAGAAATTCCGAGTTGCAGTTATCGGGACCGGCATGATCGCGACGCTTGCCCACCTTCCCGCCTGGAAAGCACTCCCGGACGACGTTGAGCTGGTGGGGGCTGCTGACATCATCGAAGAGCGGGCGCAGCAAGCCGCTGAACATTTCGATATCCCCAAGGCTTACGGCGATTGGCAAGAAATGTTGGACGAGCTTGAACCCGATATCGTCGACGTCTGCACACCCAACGTCTATCACAAGGATCCCGCGATCGCCGGGCTTAAAGCAGGTGCGCACGTGTTATCTGAGAAGCCCATCAGCACCAGCGCGGAAAACGCCGAGGCGATGTATGACACCGCGGAGTCGGTAGGACGGGAGCTCTTCGTCACGCAGACCGCACGGTTCAATAACAGGGCCTTTGCTGCCAAATCCCTCGCCGAGTCCGGCAAGCTGGGTGATATGTACTACGCCGAGACCGCGGCCTTGCGGCGCCGTGGCATCCCGAAGTGGGGCGTCTTTCATATGAAAGAGCACAACGCGGGTGGGCCCGTCTACGACCTGGGCGTGCATATGATCGATCTTCTGTTCTGGCTTATGGGAAATCCCAAAGTGGTTGCGGTAAGCGGCAAGACCTACACCGTGTTTGGGAACCAGGATGAGGATTTGATCACCACGCTCTTCGACAGCGGTGCGCCTTCCGGTGTGATCACACCTCGACCTTACGATTATCGCGAGTTCGACGTGGAGGACTTCGCAGCCGGATTTATGCGGATGGAGAACGGGGCGACCCTCGTCCTCCGGACGTCCTGGGCCGCCAACGTGCCCGATGATCCCGGTAAGACCTTCATCCTCGGAACCGAGGGCGGTGTCCAACTCAA
>CAYMAQ010000294.1:0-4679 GCA_964388385.1 uncultured Anaerolineales bacterium
ATGGAGGTGGAGTTCGCGGTGCGATGTCTGCATTCACATCTCCTCTTCTTCCCGCAGCGGGGATCGTGTCGTCTCATCGACGGGCGAGGGATCGTCGCCGGGGTTGGGCGGTAACTCCACCACGTCCAGCCAGAAGTGGTGAATTGCGTCTACCATGGCAAAGAAGCCGTCCAGATCTGGGGGTTTGGTGATATAGCAGGTTGCGCCGGTCGCATACGAGCGGATGATATCGGATTCCGCTTCCGAGGTTGTCAGGATGATCGCCGGGATTCCTCTCAGGGTCTCGTCTCCCCGGATGACCTTGAGTACCTCGATGCCGTTTTTTTTCGGCAAGTTCAGATCCAGCAGGATCAAATCCGGGCGGGGGGCGTGGGTGTAGGAGCCCTCCCTCCGGAGGAAAGCGACGGCCTCCGCCCCATCCCGCACGACGCTCAGACGGGCGGGCGATGCGATCTCGGAGAGCGCCTCCCGGATAAGCTCAACGTCGGCGAGGTTGTCCTCGACCAACAGAATTCTCGCTCGCTTCTCAGACGTTCGAGGGCTCACGGCGTGTCCTTTCCCCGGACCATGCGCCGGTCGCTGAAAGCTGGGCGTCCCTGCAACGATAGGGAGAGGGTAAACCGGATCCGACCCTATGTTCCTTCTCCATTGTGATCTCCTATGATGACATCGCCCGATACGGCTTGTGACTTGATTTTACCATACTATCTCCATGATGCATACTGTGATAACACCGCCCCTAGGGCAATCGCAGTTGGCAGTAAAGGCTCAAAGTACCCTAACGGGCATCTTCGTCCCCGTGTCTTTAGGAGTGGTTTCGGTGCCAGACGCTCTCTTAGCAAAGGTTAGTATCGTTAATAACGAGGCTTTGAGCCCTGTGTGCATAGACGAGTCCTAAATGCAATTGCCCTACATCGCCCCAGAGACAACCTTGCAGATCTACGCTTCCGGATCGCTGTCCGTCAATTCTGCTACCCGGTCGAAGAAGGCGCGCTTCCGTGCGGTGTTGATCGACCAATTCACCGGCACGGTCTGGAATCCGCTCAGGGCCGCGTACGTCCCCTCCCGGTCCTTCTCGGGCCATGCCACCCGCCCGTGGTTCCAGCCGCCCGCGCCGTATCCCTGGCTGTAGAACCCCCAGGAGGCGTATTCGTCGACGGCGGCTTCCAGGCTCTCGATGTACGGTGAGTCCTCATTGATCAGGATCGGGCGCGGATCGGCCTCGAAGGCCGGCGAGGTCTTGATCTTCTGGAGCTCGATCCGCAGCTCGTCGGCCCAGAAGCTGTTGCCGTGGGGCATATAGACGTCCTGGCGGGCCTGCCAGATGCCCGGCGGCAGCAGGTCCCGTGGATGGACGCTCGAGCTGACCCACAGCCGGCGCCCGTTCAAGGTGGTCTGCTGGATCCGCTCGATCAGCGTGCCGATACCCTCGGATTCGAGCAGACCCTCCCCCTCGTGGAACTCGTTCATGATATCCACGATGACGTTGCGGTGGCCCGACCGGAGGAGCCACGCGGTGGCCTCGTCGACCGCGCGGAGGATCGCCGCGTCGCCTTCAAGCGTGTCCACCTGGCGCCAGTAGAAGTAGTTGACGATGACGACCATCCCGACCTCATCCGCGGCGCGGAGAACGCGCGCTAACCGGTCGCAGTAGGCCGGGTTGAGGGCGCCGTCGGGGGCGAAGGCGCTGTTGACGTAGTGCTCGTAGACCTCGGGCTCGTAGACCGAGCCCCCGCCCTGGAGGCCCACGGTCACGCCGAGTAACCCGTGCGCCCGGTAGGTGGGGAGCATCGCGCAGAACGCGTCGGTGTTGCGGTCCGGGTCCCACATCCCGGTATCGGGGTAGCGCCAGCGTTTCGCGGTCTCCGGGTTGGCGTCGTCGAAGATAGCCTGGACCATCCGGCTGTTGAAGAGCAGGCCCTCGATTTTGCGCCCCTCGTGGGTGACGCCCGCGTAGGTCGGCGTGCCGTTGATGAGAAAGGTGCGGTCCTCAATCTGCAGTTCCGTGTTCATGGAAACAAACTCTCCTTTTGCGGTAACGTGTCGTTCCGTCAAGGATATCAAGGTTGCGCAGATTCGCGAACGGAGTGGATTCTTTGCCGACATGGTGTAGACTGAGGGGCAACGCACACACATAAAAGGCGCACGATGCACGCTGCGATGTGGGTTGCATGGATGCATCGCGGGAGGTTCTCCAGCCATGGCTGAAATCACGATCGGAAAGCTGATCAAATCGAACACGCACGTCGACTACCTCTGCCAGATCTACGGGTCGAGGGAGGTGGACCGCCCGCCCGCACCGCCGGATTACGCGTTGGGCTCCTTCGTCCGGGTGCCCCTGAACGGCGAGGTGGATCTGTCCGGCCCGGGCAGCGCCTCCGGCGAGCTGATCGGCGTCATCTACGATACGGTGCTCCACAATCCGGAGTTCGGGAATCTCGGGCCGAGGCTCTCCTCCGAGCCGGACCTCCAGGTCTTCACGCCCGATTATCTGGCGGAGAAGGTGACCCTGGTGGGCATCACCACGGTGGGCATGCGGGCGCCGGACGGCACGGTGACCCACGGCATTCCGGCGCTGGCTGCGCAGATCGACGCGGAGGTGACGCGGCTGGGTGACGAGGCGGTGCGCGGCTTTCACCGCGCGCCCGGCGGCGGCGTGCGGTTGGAGTACGCGCCGATGTTGATCGCACAGGGCAGCCCGCTGGCGCGCCACCTCCTGCTGCGCATCGTCGATTACCTGGGCACGCTCTTTCCCCGGGAGGCGGCGCACCTCTCCGTGCTGCGGGCGGAGCTCGCCTGGCAGACGATGATTGCGCCGATGGGAGGGGTCGCATGACCGAGCGACGTCCCCTCGGCACGACCAAGGGCCCCGGCGAGACCCATCACGAGTTCCTGCTGATCACTCCCGACCGCGACGCCGTGGCCAAGGTGGGGGAGTTCGTCTACTACGAGGCCCAGGTTGACGGCAAGCCCCGCCGGGTGCTGGGGCGGATCACCGGTCGGCAGCCGGTGCGCCTGCTGCCCGACGGCTTCCTGGCCGATCCCGACGTCAATCCGGCGGCGGTGGCGGGTATGCTGGGCTACCGGGGTCACGATCAGGAGCTCTTTGAGATCGGCGTGGGGGTGCTGGGCTATTACAACGACGTGCTGGGCGACTTCATCAATCCCCGGCTGCCGCCCCGCGCCGGGACGCCGATCTACGTGGCCGATGATGCGATGCTCAGCCGGGTGCTGACCAAGCGCGAGGTCGGGCAGACCGGCGGCGCGCACGTGGGCTCGCTGCTCAGCCGGCCCGTGGGCGACGTGCCCGTCACCCTGGACCTCCAGGCGGTCACCAACACCCACCTGGCGATCATCGCCAGCACCGGCTCCGGCAAGAGCTACCTGGCGGGCGTGCTCACCGAGGAGCTGATGGCGCCGTACAACCGTGCCGCGATGCTCATCGTCGATCCGCACGGCGAGTACGACACCCTGATGGATATGGAGGCCGGGGATGTCTTCCTCGGCGAGGACGGGTACCTCCCCCGGGTCAATGTCATCCGCCCGGAGGACGTGAAGGTGCAGATCTCGTCACTCACGCTGGGCGATCTGCGCTACCTGCTCCCGAACCTCTCGGAGCGGATGCACTATCTGCTGGGCCGGGCGTACAACAAGGTGCAGCGCGACTTCGGGGAGAACTGGACCCTGGCCCAGTTCCGGATCGCCGTGCGCCGGGCGGAGCAGGAGATGAGCGGCAAGCCCGACGTGGAGGACGAGGCCGAAGCGCTCGCCCAGGGCGATGATTACGGCACCGCCGGGGCGGTGATCTGGCGCCTCAACTCGGCGCTGCAGAGTTCGACGATCTTCGACGATTTGGCCAACCTGCGGCTGATGGCGCTCTTCCGTCCGGGACAGTGCACCGTGCTCCAGCTCAACGAGGTCGACGAGCGCGAGCAGCAGGTGGTGGTCGCGACGCTGCTGCGGCGGCTGCTGGCGGCCCGCATGCAGACCGAGAAGCGGCAGGCCCTGGAGGGCGAGGAGCTCTATCTGCCGTATCCGGCGTTCGTGCTGATCGAGGAGGCGCACAACTTTGCGCCCGCCTCCGCCGACCTGGTCAGCAGCCAGATTCTCAAGAAGATCCTCTCCGAGGGGCGCAAGTTCGGGGTGGGGATCGGGTTGATCAGCCAGCGGCCCGGCAAGCTGGACGCGGACGTCCTCTCCCAGTGTATGACCCAGTTCCTGCTGCGGATCGTCAACCCGGTCGATCAGAGCCGGGTGGCGGAGAGCGTGGAGAGCGTCGGGCGGGACCTGCTGCAGGAGCTGCCGGCCCTCTCCAAGGGCCAGGCGGTGATCTCGGGCGCGGCGGTCAACACCCCGGTGCTGGCCCGCATCCGCACCCGCTACACCACGCACGGCGCCGAGGACCTGGACGCGCCGGCCCGCTGGTGCGCGTGGTTCGACGAGGGACGCGACGCGCAGCAGAACCGGGACGCGGCCATGCCCTTCGAACCGAAAACGCGGGGAGCGAACAAGCTCTTCAAAACCGAATGATCGCAAGGTAAGGTGCCGGGGTCATTGGCTGGGTGCTGGACGTAAACTGAGCGCCCCCGCGAACCCGCGACAGTGCCACGCACTCCCGCCCGGACGGTGCGACGCACTCCCGGCGGGCGGTGCGAGATCAAAGCGCCCTGGAGGAACGG
>CAYMAQ010000295.1:0-4627 GCA_964388385.1 uncultured Anaerolineales bacterium
TTTGAGCGCTTTGCGTCGCACCTTCCGGCTCCCCAAAAGACCTGCCCGCGAACGCACCAAAACACATACACCGGGCCGTCTGTCCCATCCCATCTTTACGACCGCATATTCGGTGATCCTCTGCCGCAGCTTACCGCAGTTTGCCCTTGCTACCACGTCACAGTTTTATTTGGATTCTCAGTCCATCTCAACGCAATGCCAACTCTCCTAACCAAGTTCCGCCCTCAATTCAACCAACACCGGCGTCTCGCCGCAATGATCCTGCTTACCATGAGGGTGAGAGAAAAGATAAAATCTCGACAGCCGGGCATATTTGACATCGGAAGGAGCGCTACACAATAAACACGAAAGGCTCGAACTCTGATCTAAAACTCACATACCTATCCAGCGTTGTCCAGATAAGAAGATAGTCAGCGCAGTATATTCAAAAACGGAGGTTAAGAAATGGAGCGTGCACCGAAGATTTTGTCGGCAGAGACACTGATCGGTGATAATGTGAGAAATCCCGAAGGTGAAGACCTCGGTGAAATTGAAGAACTGATGATCGATGTTGGACGGGGTTGTATCGCTTACGCCGTGCTTTCCTTTAACGGGTTTTTGGGGATTGGCGATAAGCTATTTGCAATTCCGTGGGAATCCCTCACCGTCGATACCGATGAAGAGGTCTTCATTCTCGACGTGGATAAAGAAACGTTGAAGGATGCACCGGGTTTCGAGAGAGATGAGTGGCCGACCGCTATGTCGGGATCGGACGAGTGGTTGGTGAGCGTCTACCGTTACTATCACCACACGCCGTACTGGAAGTAGCCACAACGGCACGATCGCAATCGGCGGGAGTAACCGGAGATGACCTCTGTCACGGCTTGAACACGGAGCGCGATGAGACGAGGCTACTCCCGCTACTTTGCCTGCCGGTTCTGATTGAGGAGCACAAGCACATCAGAGAGAGGGGGCGTATATGAGCAAAAGACTCCAGGACAAGGTTGCCTTAGTGACCGGGGGCAGTTCCGGTATCGGGGAAGCCACGGCGCGGCTGTTCATCAAGGAGGGGGCGAAAGTCGGAGTTGTCGCTCGGACGGTCGATGAGCTCCAGGATGCCGTAGATCGGATGACGGAGAACGGCGGTGAGGCAGTCGCGCTCCCGGCGGATATCTCCAAGCCCAATGAGATGCAGATGACCATCGAGAAGCTCGTCGCGAAATGGAACAGACTCGATATCGTCTTCGCCAATGCCGGTATCAACGGCGTCTGGGCCCCCATCGACAAGCTGTCGCCCGAAGAATGGCGGCGCACGATCGACATCAACCTGAACGGGACTTTCTACACCCTAAAGTACGCCATTCCGCCTTTAAAAAAACAAGGAGGCTCCATCATCGTAACTTCCTCCGTCAATGGTACCCGCAAGTTCAGCAACACCGGAGCCACTGCATACGCCGCCTCCAAAGCAGGCCAGGTCGCCCTGGCTAAGATGTTGGCGCTCGAACTCGCCGAGTACGATATCCGGGTCAATGTGATCTGTCCGGGCGCGATCGAGACTGACATCGACGAGCGAACCGAACGACAGGATTTAGAGGATGCCGGATGGCCGGTCAACTACCCGGAAGGGCATATCCCCCTGCGGGACGGCAAACCAGGGACCCCGGAACAGGTTGCGAATCTCGTGCTCTTCCTGGCGTCGGAGGCCTCTGACCACATCACGGGCACGCCCATCTGGATTGATGGAGCGGAAACTCTTCTTCAGGGATGAGACATCGAATGCCAACAAACTGACCGCTCTCAATCTGCAAAAAGTACCGTGAGAAAGGAAAAGGATGGAAGAACAAACAGCGAACAGACCGGGGAAAAGAGAACCACAAATCTCCCAGGCGGAAGTCTCAACTGACATCCGTAAGACCCCTATGCCATCAGGTTCTTGGCTATGGAATGTGACCGCCGGCGCAGCGGCGCTAAGCTTAGGTGCCGGGCTATTGGCGGTTACTTGGTTTCTGATCCGGCCATTGGCGATCTTATTGCTCGGACTAACCCTCGCAGCAGCTCTGGCGCCGGTCGTCAATTGGCTTGAGCGTTGGATGTCCCGGACCCTTGCCACGGTCCTCGTCTATGTGCTGCTGGCCTTGATTCTCGTGGGGCTCGGATGGATCGTCTTTCCCGTTTTGATCGATCAGGCCGGGCAGATGATCGAGCGGGTTCCCGAACTCGTTGACCAGGCCCAGGCGTGGTTAGAGCAGCGGCTTCCGACGCCCGCTGGGTCTACGCTAGATACACTGCTTTCCCAAGTCACGAACATCGCCTCACTGATCATCTCGTTGCCCTTCGAGATCTCATCCTCGGTCCTCGATATTTTCCTGGTGACCTTTCTCTCACTCTATGCCCTGATCATCGCACCGGAAGCCCAAACATTCACCCTGTCCCTTTTCCCCGCGGAAGACCGGTCCCATATCAGCGATCTGATTCACAGTATCGCCCACGCCATGGGCGGCTATATTCGGGGAGCGACCATCTCGGGTGCTGTCATCGGGACGGTGAGTTACCTCGGACTTCTCATTATCGGCGTAAACTTCCCTCTGGTACTGGGCATCATTGCCGGCGTACTGGAGTTCATCCCGGTCATCGGCCCGCTCATTGCCGGCTCGTTAATGGTACTGATTGCTTTCCTTGAGGCACCGATCAAGGCACTGATCACCCTTGTCTTCGCCGTCGCCCTGGGACAGCTGGAGGGCAACATCATCGCGCCCAACGTGATGCACCCGCAGACAAACATCTCACCCTTGATGACCCTCTTCTCCATTTTTGCCGGATGGTCGATCGGCGGTGTGCTAGGCGCGCTCATCGCCATTCCTATCACTGCGGCCCTCCACGTGCTGGTGGTTCAGCTGATAGCGCCGGCTATACGGCGTCAGACCGGTGCCGCCCCCCAACAATCCGAGGAGGGGCAAACTTGAAACGTGGGGTAGTAACGTCATCAGTGACATTCAGATCGGTATGTGGTTGGATAATCTGCCTACAGTTCGACGAATCGTGGATAGAATCATCCAACAGGGCCCTGCTGCTACTTTAGAGAGAAGGAAGCTGAAGACGTCATGGCCACCGTCAAGGAACACACCCAACAGGCCAAGGATGAGCTAACCCGGCACGCCGACGAGATTCGTTCGGAGACCGAGGCTGCCATCAAACAGACCAAGAAGATCGTGAAGGAAGGGGCCGAGGAAGCAAAACAAGAAGCAAAAGAAGGTGCCGACAACGTTCGACAGGCTGCCAAAACCTAGGAACGCTCGATGAGGTAGGTTAGACGCGTCCGCCTGATTTGACCAAGCAAGGCGGGTTCTGATCCACCCGCAATGGAGTGACAGGAGGTTTGTGATGCCTTATGATAGCAATAGCGATCTACCGGAGGATGTCCGGGACGCTCTGCCATCTCACGCGCAGGAGATCTATCGTGAAGCCTATAACAAGCGCCTGGGACCAGTACGACGATCCCGAAGACCGAGAAGGAGATGAGTCACGAGAAGCGACGGCTCATCAGGTCGCGTGGTCGGCGGTCAAGCAAGAGTACAAGAAGAACGACGATGGTGAGTGGGTCAAAAAAGAGGAGGGTGAATGACGCTTAAGCGTTTTGGACCCAATGCAAACGGAGACGTCTACGTGATCTACAATCTCATAATGGAGAGGAGGCAGTGAGATGGGCTTACTCGGGTGGGCAGTTACAGCGCTTGTGATCGCCGTGGTCGCTGCGGTCTTAGGATTTGGCAGCATCGCACGCGGGGCTGCTACAATCGCGAAGTGGTTGTTTGGGTTGTTTCTGATCATAGCCCTCGTGCTCTTTGTGCTTACGCTGGGGATATTCTAGACGAGAGACGCGGTATGAGGGCACAGACGTGCATGTCCCGTCTGTGCCTTCCCATTTTATGTTTTGCTCGATGTAAGAAGGGCCAATCGCAAACTTATGAAACCTGATCACGTTCATTCCGGGAACGCTCAGTACACAATCGGTATTATGCGTGCTCCGGTGGAAGCCACTGCATCCGAGAAACTGGAAGCTGTTACTAATATGGCCGTTGACCAGGTTCGGGAAACACTAACCCAGGACCTGGAACTTGAGGTCTCGGTATTTGACTTCGTGGCCCCCCATTTAGTTCCCACAGAAGGCGGGTACTCGCCTTTTGAATTCTTGACAAATTGTGATCGTTTTCTTCACCGCTGAGATCTGGGATGTGGCCAGCGCAAGGATCGCGAGAAGCAGCGCACTCTCGGAGAGAAGCTCCGAAATGCCAAGGACCCGGAACAACGGGAGACATTACGGCAACAATTCCACGCAGCACTCTATCCTCACATGATTGGAGAGGAAGCTTCTTTCTTCGATTATATGGAGTCGACCGGAGAAAAAGTCGGCGGTGAGGTTAGCCGTAATATCCTCGATACCGCTCCAGTGCGCTTAAGATCGCGTCGATATTCGCCAGCGGCACGTCCTCGTTGATCTCCGCCTTCAACCACAGCCCACCGGCGGGGGATCCCAGCACCTCCACCGCCTCACGGACGTGATCGTCAATCTCCTCCGGCGTAAAAAACGGGAATCGCTGGCGGTCCAGGTCCAAATCCACACAGACCTTCCCCTTGCACGTCTCCGCCA
>CAYMAQ010000296.1:0-4617 GCA_964388385.1 uncultured Anaerolineales bacterium
GGTGATCGGGTACGACGACATCGAACTGGCCGAAATTATGCAAATCAGCACGATTCGGCAACCACTCAAGGAATCAGGCCGGTTGGGCGTCGACCTACTGATCAACAAGCTGCACCATCCGGAGGCATCACCGGTCCACCGCGCGCTTCCGACGACCCTGGTGGCCCGACAGACGACAGGCGCATCACCGAATTAGGTGTTTTTCGTATCACGCCGAGATTCCAGGCCAGATCATCGATCCCGTCACCGCAGGCCTATCAGCCCAGTCAAGAGATCGGTGATGGCAACCGATTTCATTGCGTTTCACGATAAGGAGGTGGATCACGAAGGTCATAGAATGGATAATCGAGCTCCAACAAGCAGTCCGTTGCGTTCCCGGAACGATTCAACCGTGTGTGCAACCGTCAATAGGAGGAAACGAAGATGAAACGTAAACTGGCGTATTCAACAGTATTAGTCCTGCTCGTGGTGGCCCTCGTGGCCAGCGCGTGCGCGACCCCCACCCCGGAGGTCCGGGAGAAGATCGTCGAGAAGACGGTAGAGGTCGAGAAAATCGTCGAGAAAGAAGTAGAGAAAGAGGTGGAGAAAGTCGTCACGGCCACCCCCGAGCCCGTTTCGATGGAGAACACGGGGAAGGTCTTCATCCTGGGCGCGTTCCGAGGTTCGGAGGAGACTGCTTTCAATGAGGTCGTCGCGGTCTTCGAGGAGCAAAACCCCGACATCGACATTATCTACTCCGGCACCGCCGAGTTCGAGACGCTGATCGAGGTTCGCGTTGAGGCCGGTGACGCGCCGGACATCGCGGCTTTCCCGCAGCCCGGCGCCGTGGCGCGGTTCGCGCGGAACGATGAGCTGGTCCCGCTCTGGGACGAGGCATTGGCGCTCTATGACGAGAACTACGCTCCCGGCTGGAAGACACTCTCCCAGGTCGATGGCACGCCCTACGGGATGTTCCACCGCGTGAACGCCAAGGGCTGGGTCTGGTACAACAAGCCGCTCTGGAACGAGGCGGGCTGGGAGATTCCGGAGACCTACGACGAGTTCCTGGCGCTGATCGATCAGATGCAAGCTGAGTCGGATATCGCCCCGATGTGCGACGCCATCGAGTCGGGTGAAGCTACGGGTTGGAAAGGCACGGACTGGATCGAGAACTTCGTACTCCGGCTGCATCCCATTGACGTCTATGACAGCTGGGTTGCGCACGAGCTGGCGTTCAGCTCCCCCGAGATCACCGAGGCCTGGGAGATGCTGGGGAACCTGTGGTTCGACCCAGAGATCACCTACGGTGGCCCCCAGACGATCGCAACCACGAACTTCCGCGATCCTGCGGCGTGGTTGTTCGAGGATCCGCCCAACTGCTGGATGCACTTCCAGGGCAGCTTCGTCACCGACTTCTTCCCCCAAGACGTACAGGCAAATCTAGATGAAGAGGTGGGTGTCTTTCAGCTGCCGCCCGTCCGCGAGGATATCCCGGTCACCCTGGAGGTGGGCGGTGATCAGTACGTGGTCTTCAAGGGACACGATCGCCCCGAAGTCAGGGCGTTCATCGAGTTCCTGGCGACACCCGAGTCGGTTCAGCCCTGGGCCGAACAGGGTGGCTCGCTCTTCCCGCACCAAGATCAAAGTCTAGATTGGTACCCGACGGAGCTCGAACGCAATATGGCTGAGGCCATCATCGAGGCTGAAGAAGCCCGTTTCGACGGCTCGGACAACATGAACTCCGAGGTTAACCTCGCCTTCTGGAAGGGCATCACCGATTGGGTCAGCGGGAGCCGCGAGCTCGATCAAGCACTCTCAGACATCGACGAGACGCTGCCCTAAACATTCACCAAGGAGGGGCAGTCTTGCAAGACTGCCCCCTCCCGTCATTGCGTGATCATGATGTGATGAGGTCCCTGGGCACAGATCCTCTCAGGTCGGTCCAGGCCTCATTCCTAAGTAGCTCCGTAAAAGTTCCTACATCCGTTTTGGAGACCGCCCCCGAGACGAGGGCTATGAGCAGTGTTAAGACTTAGTATAGGAGGAACCACCATGGCGCAAGCACAGGAAGGTTCATCACCCCCCACCGAAGGGCTTCCCGGCAGTCAACCAGAGCGAGAAAGGGGAGCTCAAAACCGGGGATTCGAATGGATTCTGACCACCCTAGGGCGCATCACGCTTTCGCTCGTCGTCCCGGGTATCCTCTTTGTAGTACTCTGGCGAGGCTTCATCTTTCTGCGGGCGGGGAACGCCCCCCGATGGATCACGGCCCTCGTGGCCATCATCTGGGGCGTCGGCGGGGCGATCGGACTTTTCTTCTCCGCGAACTTCGTCGTGGAAAGGATGCCGGCGACCTGGCGGCGGAAATTCACTCCCTTTGTCTTCATCGGCGCAGCGACGGCGATCCTCGGCTGGTATCTCTTCGTCCCGACCCTGCGCAGCCTCTACGCCAGCCTGATGGGACCGGACACCGAGCAGTTCGTCGGCCTGGTCAACTACATTTATGCCTTCACCAGTGACCCGATGCTCTTATCGTTCCGAAACAATCTGCTATGGCTCGTTTTCGGAACCGGGCTCAGCGTCGGCACCGGCCTGCTGATCGCGACCCTGGCCGACCGCACGCACCCGGCCTTCGAGGTCGCCATCAAGGCCCTGATCTTCATGCCGATGGCCATCTCGAACGTCGGCGCCTCGATCATCTGGCGCTTTGTCTATGAGTTCAGACCCCCGAATTCCAAGCAGATCGGTCTGCTGAACGCCATCGTCACCTCGCTGGGTGGACAGCCGCAGGCGTGGCTGCTGAACCAACCCTGGAACAACTTCTTCCTGATCGCGGTGATGATCTGGCTGCAGACGGGGTTCGCGATGATCGTCATATCATCGGCGATCAAGAATGTACCCGAGGAGCTGCTGGAGGCCGGGCGGATCGACGGCGCCAATGAGTACCAGCTCTTCTTCCGGGTCACCGTGCCCTACATCTGGGGCACCATGGTCACGGTCTCCACCACCATCGTCCTCTTCTCCCTGCGCGTCTTTGACATCGTCCGCTCGATGACCGGTGGTAACTTCGGCACCCAGGTGATCGCCAACGAGCAGTACACCCAGATGTTCCGGGCCTTCCATTATGGGCGCGGCGCAGCCATTGCCGTCGTGCTGCTGATCCTGGTGATCCCGGTGATGATCTACAACCTGCGGTCCTTCTTGGGCCAGACGGAGGCGTTCCGATGAGTCAGAGAAACCGAAACTTCATCAACAAAGCGTTGATCTACCTCGTCCTGGTAGTCATCGCCCTGATATGGACGGTACCAACGATAGGACTGCTGGTGGGCTCTTTCCGCAAGGGGGACAATATCCTATCATCCGGCTGGTGGACGGTGCTGGCAAACCCGGACCAGGAGGAGCTGACCCTAATCAACTACCGCGTCGTCCTGGGCATCCCAACCGAAGAGGATGTCTCACGCTTCGGCGGCACCGAAGCGCTGGACCTGACGACGGCAGTGCTCAACAGCCTGACGGTCGCGATTCCCTCAACATTGATCCCGATTATGATCGCGGCCTTCGCCGCTTACGGCTTCGCGTGGATCAAGTTTCCGGGTCGGCAGATCCTCTTCGTCCTCGTCGTGGCACTGCTGGCGGTACCGCTGCAAATCGCGCTGATCCCAATCCTGCGGGACTACATTGCGCTGAACCTCAACGGCACCTTCCTGGGCATCTGGCTAGCCCACACCGGCTTCGGTCTGCCCCTTGCCGTCTATCTGCTCTACAACTACATCAGCCAACTGCCGCGCGATATCTTCGAGTCGGCCTTCCTGGACGGCGCATCGCACTTCACCATCTTCACCCGCCTGATTTTACCCCTTTCCACGCCGGCGCTAGCCTCCTTTGCGATCTTCCAGTTCGTGTGGGTGTGGAACGACCTGCTGGTCGCCCTGGTCTTCCTGGGCGCCAACCCGGCGAACCAGGTGCTGACCCAGGCGCTGTTGGGCATGCTGGGATCCTTCGGTTCGGACTGGCACCTGCTGACGGCGGGCGCGTTCGTCTCGATGGTCCTGCCGCTGATCGTCTTCTTCTCACTGCAGCGCTACTTCGTACGCGGGCTGCTCGCCGGATCGGTCAAGGGCTGATCGCTCTATGCGTCTCAACGCCGCAGACACGGACATCGATCTTCTTTGCATCGGGGAGCTGCTGGTCGATCTGATCTCGACCGAACCGACCGACGCGCTGGCGACCGCCGAGCGATTCGCGCGGTACCAGGGCGGCTCCCCGGCGAATATCGCGGTGAACGTCGCCCGCCTGGGCGGTCGGGCGGCGATGATGGCCCGGGTGGGCGACGATTCGCTGGGCGCCTTCCTGCGGGACGCGCTGGCAGACGCCGGCGTGGAGGTCGAGGAGGTGCGGAGCCATCCGGACGCCCACACCAGCATCGTCCTGGTGGCCCGCACCGCGACCACACCGGATTTCCTGCCGATGCGGGACGCCGATTTCCGGCTGGCCCCCGTCAATCTGGAGGCCGCCGTGGCCCGGGCGCGGGCGGTCCACACCTCCACGTGGCCCCTCTCCCGCGAACCGGCCCGGCAGTGCGCGCAGCGCGCGCTGCACCTGGCCCACGCGCAGGGCAAAGTCACGTCGCTGGATCCC
>CAYMAQ010000297.1:0-4607 GCA_964388385.1 uncultured Anaerolineales bacterium
GAGGTCACGCCGCGCGGCGGGAGCGGCACGACGATCGTCCTCTCCTCAAGCCGAGCGCGCCCGTCGGTCAGCGGGCGCTCCAGGGTGTCGACCTCGGTGACCGCCATCCCGGATGAGGTCAGGTGCGCCGAAAGATCGATCCGGGCCTCAACCTCTGCGTCCGCCGTGTTGGTCAGGCGCATCACCAGACCGCCGTCCTCCGCCCGTTTGAGCGCCGCGATCTGCACGTGGACCGGCTCAACCGCGACGAAGGTATGGCTGGGCGGCAGATCGCCCTCCTGGATGGGCGTGTTGACCGCCACCGGCGGGGCGTTATACGCCGCCCCCGCCCGGGTGGCGTCACCGGGCGTCCACACCCCATCGTGAGGGATCAGCGCGTATTCGATCACGTGCCTCCCCAGATCGGGCAGCGGATCGGGCGCCGTGGACGCGCGCAGCAGCGTCATGGTCAGGGTCGTACCCTCGACGCTGAAACCGTATTTCGACCGGTTCACCAGGGTCACCCCGGCGCCGTCGTCCCCGGAGAGATCGACCCACCGCTGGGCCGGAACCTCCTGTCCGGCGAAGAGATCCCGCCGAATGTGCCCGAACGGGATCTCATACCGCGCCCGGGGGGATGTCAACGCCAGGGGGAACGCCGTCCGCAGGTGCGGAATGCGCGCCGCATCGCCCATCTCGCGCCAATCCACCGCGAGCCGGAAGTCCAGCCGCGGCACACCCCGGCTCAGGCTGACGTCCAGCGTCAGCGACGTCAACCCCAGGGACCGGGTCCAGCGGTAGGTCCGGACGTGGGGGCCCGCGTGAATCAAGGACAGTTTTCCGCCGTCCAGGAGCTTCTCACGCGACAGGAACTGTCCGAGCACCCACGCGGACCAGCCCGTCTCGTTGTCCTCCAGGCAGTACGCCAGCACCCCCAGATGCTCGCCGTCGGGCACCCACTCCCGCCCGCTCCGCTTGTCCATCAGACTGATGACGCTGCCGGAACCGGCATCCAGCTGCGCCCGCAGCATTTCGTTCTCCAGGACCGGGGTCTCCGGTTCTCGCGTCCTTAACGCGCCCTCCTCGCGGTCCCAGAGGCTGGGCCGCGCCGGCCCGGGTAACCCGAGCTCCACCCGTCGATCGGAGATGCAGACCGTCCGGTATCCCAGTCCGGGCACCTCGACCGGAAACGCGACCTCCAGGAATCGATGACCGATATAGATCTCCCGATCCACCACCTGCACCGGGGTGGGCGCGCCGGACTCGTCGGTCACGACCAGGTGGTCGGGATTCAACGCCGTGTCCCAGAGCTTCACCCGCACGAGCTCGGTGCGCGCGGCGGGCAGCGGATTGAAGATCACGTACGCGCGGTCGCTGCTGCGCGTGACGCTCAGCGTGGACTCTCCGCCCATGGCCACGTCATCGCCCACCCCGGCCCCCATCGCCAGCCCGGCCTCCTGGCGGTCCTTGTACGCCCGCAGCACCGAATCCTGCTCAAATCCCGCGACGAGCCGCGCGGTGTCGACCCGGCGGCTCAGCGCTCGCAGCGCCTTGGACCGGGCGGCCCCCGCCGCGGCATGGGCGTCCTGCGCGTGCCCCAGGGTGTAGCGGCGCGTCGCCGGCACGCCGGTCCCGGGCAGGATATCGTGAAACTGATCGAACAGTACCAGGCGCCAGGCCTCCTCCAGGTTCTCGGCGGGATAGGGGACGTCCGCCAGGCGTTCGCCGAGCGCCGCCGCGACCTCCGCCGTCATCAGCAGGTGCTCGCCGTGGCGGTTGGCCTCCTTCTGACGCGCCTGCGAGGTGTAGCATCCGGCCCATATGAAGTTGCGCTCGCCGTGGATCTCCGGGACGCGGGTCGCGTCCGCCTCGGCCCGGTCAAAGAAGCCCTGAAGGCTTGAGAACGTCACGTTCGGCCAGATGGGCCAGCCGTCCATCGCGATCAACCGCTGGAGGTCGCGCCGAGTGGGCCCGCCGCCGTGATCGCCCACCCCGTAGAGCACGGGCATCTGCCGCATCCCGGTGGCCTCGGAGAACTCCAGGAGGGGGTCGACGATGTTCGTGTCCACCCGCAGCTCGGCGCCCGTGGGCTCGTAGTGCATATACCATTGGATGTCGTTGAGGGCCAGCAGGCTCGATCCATCAGGGCCGAACCACCGGTAGAGGTGGGGGCCGCGGCTGCCCCGGCAGTGGTAGTAGTATGCGACGCCGCCCCGGCTCAGAATCGTGGGCAGGGTGGCGGGGTGCCCGAACGTATCGGGCTCGAAGTCGATCCGGACATCCTCGGGCGCCAGGCCGAACTTCTCCGCAAAGTAGCGGCGGGTGTAGAGCAGATGCCGGCTGATGGCCTCCCCGTTCGCCAGGTTCTTGTCGCCCTCCACCCACTGGCTGGCGGTGACCTCCCACCGGCCCTCGGTCACCCGGCGCCGAATCTCCTCGAACATCTCCGGGTCGTGCTTCTCCGTCAGCGCGTAGACCGAGGCCTGACTCTGGGAGAAGACAAAGTCGGGGAACTCCTCCATCAGATTGAGCATCGTCCGGAAGGTGTCGAGGGTCAGACTGACGGTCTCGGGCCACGACCACTGCCAGTTCATATCGATGTGCGCGTGGCCCACGGCCAGCAGCGTATAGGTCTTCGCCACCTCCCCGATCGGCGCCAGCAGCGCCTCCACCCGGTCCATCAGGGCCGGTAGATCGCGCGCGGGGTCCGCCAACGCGCCCCGCACCATCGTCAGCGCCTCCGTCAACCGGCCCCGCCACTCCGCGGCCCGGTCCGGGTGCGCGGCCATCAACTGATCGGCAAACCGGATCTCAGCCAGGAGCCGATCGAACCGCTCCCTCTGGAGATCGGCCCCCATCCCAAACCAATCCTCCATCTCAACGAGCAATTGCTGATACGCTGTCATACGATAGCCTCCGTCTGATCCCTTGCGTTCTCTCGAGGGTGCCATTCCGCACCCGGTCCGGGGTCCGTCATCACGTAAGCCGCACCGGAAAAGGTCCCGGATCCGGGCCGCACCCGTAGACTCCTACGCCCATTCTATGGGAAGGGATAAAAGTGGCAATCGGGAATGCTGTCATTGACACGCCCTGGGGCGGTGCTATGATGAAACAGGCCGATGCCCGATTTTAGCATGCGATAACCTATCGAAGAGTAACCCTTTGGTCTTATGAGCAAGTATGCACGATAGGAGGATCCCCCCCTCCTAACCTCCCCCTCGAGGGGAGGGATGGCATGCCCCTCCCCTGGTGGGAGGGGTTAGGGGAGGGGGAAACTACGCCCTGCTCATTTGGCTAAACGGTTGCATCAAAGAAAATAGTGCGCGCACCAACCCATTTGCCAAGGAGAGAGACCGATGACTAAACCAAGCGCTGTTGATTCCGAAAAGTACCGCGTCTCCGCCCACCTGCCCGACGAGCTGCTCGTGTGGGGCGACGTCGAGGCCGTGGGCGAACAGACCCTCACCGCCGCGGCGACCGAATCCCTGACCGTCGAGGTGACCCTCGCGAAGCCGATCCCGGCGGGGCAGAGCCTCGAGGTGTGGACCCACTTCGTGTCCGACATCGAGCGCCTGCAGGTCGACGATCCCGACGCCTCCGCCTATTTCCACTGCGAGAGCCGGGTCGCGTGCGAGCCCTTCGCGCGGCCCGATGCCAAAGTTCACGGCGCCGGTACCTTCTTCCCCTACCGGCGCTACGCCGGCGTCCGTCTGGCGGAGGACGCGCCCGCGGGCGCCCGCTTCGTCTTCCACCTGGACGACGTCAGCATGCAGACCTACGAGGAGACCCTCTTCAACCTGCGGGTCGCCATCCTGGAGGATGACGGCCTCGTCGGCTATCTGGGCGACGCCTTCTACCTCGTCAAGGGCAGCGAGAAGGCCCAGCTCTGGGTCATCTGTCCGACCTCGGTCGAGACCGGCACCCCCTTTGCGTGTCACATCGTGACCCTCGACCGGTTCCACAACAAGACCGGCGACCCCCTTGAAGATCTGGACTTCGAGATCGCCCTGACCGGCGAGCGGGAGGGGGAGCCCGTCCCCGCCGAGATCGCGTTCGACGCCGAGAAGCAGCACCATCTCGCGGAAGGCGTCCAATTCGACCTCGAGGGCCTCTCGTATCTCAAAGTGAGCCTGAAGGGCGACCCAAGAGTCTTCGGGATCAGCAACCCGATCGTGATCAAGGACGAGTGGCCCGAGAAGGTCTACTGGGGCGACGTCCACCAGCACACGTACTTCGCCGACGGGCGCGGCACCCCGGCAGCCAACACCGAGTACGCCATCAACACCTCCTGCCTGGACTTCCTCTCCGTCGCGCCCCACCAGGAGGCCACCTACTCGCCGGGCCTGCTGCGCATCGACCGCCCGCCGGTCCAGAAGGGCTGGGAGGAGCTGCGGGAGGCCGCCCGGACCTATAACGGCGAGGATATCGTCACGATTCTAGGCTCGGAGGCGGGCACGCTGGCGCGGGTCGCGGCCCATATGAACTCCTATTACCTGGACCTCGATAACCGACCCGAGCTGGAGCGATTGGGCATCCGGCTCGAAGGGGAGGAACGCCTGATACGCCTGATGCAGGAGGACCGCCTGGCGTTCTACGAGCGCTATCTGGACGAGCTGGAGAGCTCCCAG
>CAYMAQ010000298.1:0-4537 GCA_964388385.1 uncultured Anaerolineales bacterium
CCTGACCGACCTGAGCCTGTCCGTGATGCCCGTCCTCATCCTTGCCGTCCTCATCATTGTTGTGCTCCTGCTTACAGGCGGGAGCGGAGGCGGCTAGGCCACGGAGAGACTGAGACATAAAAGGCCACCAAGAAGGCAAAAACCAACCTAGCCGCCCAATCGGGCGGCTTTTTGTTTGATAGGCCGAGTGGCGGAGAAGGGGAACGTGAGGGAGGATCGGGCACCCGACCCGGATTGGACCGCAAGATAAGGAATCAGAGAGGAGTGAGAGGGGTATGAAGAGGACAGGAGCAGAGATCGTATGGGAGATGTTTAAACGTGAGGGGGTGGAAGTCGTGTTCGGCATCCCTGGGGGTGCGATTATGCACACCTATCACCCGCGCCAGGACTTCGGTATTCACCACGTCCTGATGCGACACGAACAGTGTGCGGCCCACGCCGCCGACGGCTATGCGCGCGTCTCCGGGAAAGTGGGCGTGGCGATGGCAACCTCGGGACCGGGCGCGACGAATCTGGTCACGGGCATCGCTACCGCCGCCATGGATTCCTCACCCATTGTATGTATCACGGGCCAGGTCCCCACAACCCTGATCGGGACTGACGCCTTTCAGGAGACCGATATCACCGGCATCACCCTACCCATCACCAAGCATAACTATCTCGTAACCGACCCCCACGACCTCGCCCGCACCATTCACGAGGCTTTCTACATCGCCCGGAGCGGACGACCCGGTCCTGTATTGATCGATTTACCCAAGGACATACAGCAGACCGAGGTGGAGTTCGAGCCACCGGAGAACAACCTCGAGCTGCCCGGGTACCACCCTCAGGGTCCGGGGGACGAGGAAAAGGTCAAGGCGGCCGCGAAACTCATCATTGAGGCCGAGCGTCCGGTCATTCTGGCGGGCCAGGGTGTGATGATGTCGGGCGCGATGCAGGAATTGCGGCAGTTTGTGGAAAAGACACAGACCCCCGTAGCTCTGACGCTTCTGGGCAAGGGCGGCTTCCCCGAGTCGCATCCCCTGGCCTTGGGCATGATGGGTATGCACGGAGAGGCCCACGTCAACAAGGCCATCCAGGAGTCCGATTTGCTGCTGGCATTTGGTATGCGCTTTGACGATCGGGTGACGGGCAATCTAGAGACCTATGCGCCCAACGCCAAAAAGATCCACATCGACCAGGACGCAGCGGAACTGAACAAGGTCGTGGTTGTAGACATCCCAATCCTGGGCGACCTCAAGCAGGTCCTCGTCCAGCTCCTGCCTAAGGTCGAGCGCACCACCCATACCGAGTGGATGAATCAAATTGAGGGATGGCGGAGCGAGAGCAGCCGCAGAAACATCTTGAACCGACCGGAGAACGGGCATTTGGTCGCCGCACACTTCATTAACGATATCTGGGAAGCCACCCAGGGTGAAGCCGTGGTCGTAAGCGACGTCGGACAACATCAGATGTGGGCCGCCCAATATTACCTCAACGATCAACCCTACTCGGTCGTGACCTCAGGAGGACTGGGCACCATGGGGTTTGGGCTTCCGGCGGCTATCGGGGCGCAGTTTGCCCAACCCAATCGGGAAGTATGGGCGATCGTGGGAGATGGTGGTTTCCAGATGACCCTGCCAGATCTGGCGACGGTCGTCCAGGAAAACCTGCCGATCCGCATCGCGCTATCGAACAATAACTACCTGGGTATGGTGCGACAGTGGCAGGAGTTCTTCTACGAAGAGCGCTATGAGGCCACGCGGCTCCTCAACCCGGACTTCATCAAGATTGCGGAGGCCTATGGCATCCGCGCGTGGCAGGCAACCGACCGTGCCGAGGCCCGGCAGGCTATCGCCGAGGCCCGGCAGTACGACGGCCCAGCCTTTATCGAATTCCAGATCGCCGAAGTGGGTGAGGATGGCAACGTCTACCCGATGGTGCCCTCCGGCGCGGCGTTGGATGAGATGATCCGCCGCCCATCCTGAAAACCGGAGATGGAGAGAATGGAATGAAGCGCAGAATGTTACACAAGCCCAGAAACCAGGAAGAGACAGGCACGTAAGGAGGAGTTATGCAGAGCACACTTATCGCACTGGTGGAGGACAAGCCCGGCGTCTTGAACCGCGTCGCCAGCCTCTTTCGCCGGCGCGCATTCAATATCGAAAGTCTGACCGTCGGTCACACTGAGCAGCCCGGTGTCTCGCGGATGACCATTGTCGTCGACAGCAACCGGACCGACGCACAAAAGGTCGTTCAAAATATGTACAAACTGGTCAACGTCATTCAAATCGTGGACGTCACCGAGGATCCTTCGGTGATGCGCGATCTGGCGCTGATCAAGGTCAAGGCCAACGGCGGAGGAACCCGTGCCGAGGTGATGCAGATCGTCGAGACCTTCCGGGCCCGGGTGGTCGACGTGGCGCTGAAGACCCTGGTTGTCGAAGTCACCGGCACCGATGAGAAAATCGACGGCCTGGTAGACGTCCTGAAACCCTACGGCATCGTCGAGATGGTACGCACCGGGCGGGTCGCGATGGCACGAGGAGACCGAATCACGAGCGCACGTTGAGATTGGGCAGAGGAAGCAACGCCCTGAACAGGTTATCCATCATCACACCGCAACATTTATCAGCAATCCATACAAAATCATATCGAACCAAGGAGGAAGAACGTGACGAAGATTGACTTTGGCGGCGTAACGGAAGAGGTCATCACCCGCGGGGAATTCCCATTGGAGAAGGCGCAAAAGGTACTGGCCGACGAGACGGTCGCGGTCCTGGGCTATGGGGTCCAGGGACCGGCCCAGGCACTCAATATGAAGGATAACGGGATCGACGTGATCGTGGGTGGCGATCCCACCCGAGAACGATCGTGGACGAAAGCCCGGCGCGACGGCTGGGAACCCGGTGAGACCCTCTTCCCCATCGAAGAGGCCATCGAACGCGCCACGATGGTGCAGTACCTTGTCTCAGATGCTGCCCAGGTGATCCTTTGGCCTCAGGTCAAGTCCAAGCTGAAAGAGGGAGATGCGCTCTATTTCTCCCACGGCTTCGGCATCGTTTACCGGGAGCAGACGGGCATTATTCCGCCGGATTACGTGGATGTCATTATGGTCGCGCCTAAGGGCTCCGGCACCAGCGTCAGGGCCAATTTCCTGGCGGGCAGCGGGATCAACAGCAGCTATGCTGTGTTCCAGGACTACACCGGTCGGGCAACCAAGCGGGCTCTCGCCGTCGGCATTGCGATCGGCTCCGGTTACCTCTTCCCGACAACCTTCCGCAATGAGGTATACAGCGACCTGACCGGCGAACGGGGGGTTTTGATGGGCGCGCTGGCCGGCGTGATGGAAGCCCAATACAACCTGCTGCGCGAGCACGGCCATTCGCCAAGTGAGGCTTTTAACGAAACCGTTGAGGAACTCACGCAGAGCCTGATCCGCCTGGTCGACCGTAACGGCATGGACTGGATGTACGCAAACTGCAGCACCACCGCCCAACGGGGCGCGCTCGATTGGCGCCATCGGTTCCGTGAGGCCGTGGAGCCGGTCTTCGACGAACTCTATAACAGCGTGGTTTCGGGAGACGAAACACGCATCGTCCTTGAGGCCAACAGTGCGGATGACTATAAGGAGAAGCTGGAAGAGGAACTGCGCGAGATGCGCGAATCCGAGATGTGGCAGGCCGGCGCCGCCGTGCGCTCGCTTCGCCCCGGCAACTGGGATGAGTCATAGGCCGAAATCGACCGGATAGAGCCGTATACAGAGGGGAGAAGAGGGTATGGAACCGAGTGGGGTTAGGAACCAACAGGATCACATTATCGTATTTGACACGACGCTGCGAGATGGCGAACAGTCCCCGGGCGCCGCCCTCAACGTCGACGAGAAGCTCGAAATCGCCCGCGTCCTGCAGGATATGGGTGTCGACGTGATCGAGGCGGGTTTTCCAATTTCATCGCCGGGGGATTTTCAAGCGGTCAAGCGGATCGCCGAGGAGATACGGCACTGCACGATCTGCGGCCTGACGCGGGCGAAAAAAGAGGATATCGACGCGGCAGCGGAAGCCTTGCGCCCCGCCGCCCATCCCCGGATTCATACCGGGTTGGGCGTCTCCGATGTTCACATCGAACACAAGCTCCGCACCACCCGAGAGGGCGCCCTGAAGATGGGCGTCGAGGCGGTGAAGTACGCCAAGCAGTTCGTAGAGGATGTCCAGTATTATCCGGAGGACGCCGGTCGCGCCGATCCTGCGTATCTGTATCAGGTCCTCGAAGCCGTCATCGATGCCGGGGCCACAGTACTGAATATCCCGGATACCACCGGCTATACGACACCGCAGGAGTTCGGCGCGTTAATTCGGGGGATCGTCGAAAACGTGCCTAACATCGATCATGCGGTGATCTCCGTGCACTGTCACAACGACCTGGGCATGGCAACCGCCAATACACTGGCGGGGGGGGGGAACGGCGCACGTCAGGTCGAGGGGACCGTCAACGGAATCGGCGAGCGGGCGGGGAACACGTCGTTAGAAGAGGGTGTCATGGCGATCCGCACCCGCAA
>CAYMAQ010000299.1:0-4527 GCA_964388385.1 uncultured Anaerolineales bacterium
AATCGGTGCCCGTGCCGCTCAAGGACGTTGCGGGAAAACGTCGTACCGTGCCCTTTGATCACCCCTGGATAAAGAGCGCGCAAATGGTCGGGACCAGCTTTGGGTCCTCAGACTTCTCCTGAAGCGCTCTCGTGCTATTTCAACCCGTGACGGGTGATGAGGAGCAATGGTTGAGCCGATACCGGCAGTGATGTCATCGCTCATGCCGGGATTCACTATCCAAACGCGCCTGTCTTCATAAACATCGAGGGCGGGAAATTATAGCCATACTGCTTGAAAACACTGTCGAAATTGGAGCGGACGCCGGTGGGACCGTGATAACCGGCAACCTTGCCGTCTTCTGTATCTCCCTCATCATAGAACTTATAAACCTCCTGCAGCACAGGAGTCTCGCCCTCCATCCCGACGATCTCGGTGATCTCAGTAACCTTGCGGCTGCCATCTCGTAAGCGGGTGGCCTGCACAATAATATGAATCGCCGAAGCAATCTGCTTGCGGATACTCATCAACGGCAGATCGACGCCGGCCATCATCACCAGGGTCTCCAGCCGGGAGATGCAGTCCCGGGGCGAGTTCGAGTGGATGGTCGTCATACTCCCGTCGTGACCGGTGTTCATCGCCTGAAGCATATCCAACGCCTCCCCACCCCGGCATTCTCCGACCACGATGCGCTCCGGGCGCATTCGCAATGAGTTGATGACGCAGTCGCGAATCGTGACCTCAGTAGGACTGGACGGTGTCGGCTTCTTGGTCTCCAGGCGGACCACGTTACGCTGGCGCATCTGCAGCTCCGCCGCGTCCTCGATGGTTACGGTACGTTCATCCTCCGGGATATGGCTGGAAAGAATGTTGATCAACGTCGTCTTCCCCGAACCCGTTCCGCCGGAGACGATGATGTTTCGGCGGGATACCACCGCCGCCTCCAGAAAACTTGCCATATCTTCGGTCAGCGAGCCGAACTCCAGCAAGTCCTCGATCGTAAGTTTGTCGCGGGAGAATTTGCGGATGGTGATACTGGGACCGTCGATAGCGCAAGGACGGATGACGGCGTTGACGCGAGAACCGTCAGGCAGACGGGCGTCAATCATCGGATGGTCGGGATCGGCCTCGCGTCCCAAAGGTAGAACGATGCGCTTGATGATCCGCTCAACGTGGTCGTCATCCAGGAACTTGAATCCGGTCTCCCGTAAACCCAGCCCCTTCTTTTCCACAAACACAACATAGGGTCCGTTGACCATAATCTCATTGATATCATCTCGGTTGACGAGTTTTTGGATAGGTCCGTAGCCGAATATCTCATCCATCACATCGGAGACAAAAGCGTCTTTGCGGATATCGCCGGGTAATTGAAAGCTCCCACTGGACATCAACGCCCCCAGTTTCTCCTGGACTGCCCGTTCGCGCTCCGGCGTGCGGTCAAGAGGTAGATCCAACGAGACATCCGGGGCCAGGACGCGCCGCCGCAAGTTATCCGCGATGTTAAGGGTCATCTGCAGCAGCGCCTTCCGCTTTTTGCCAATGTAGCCCCGTTGAGGTGGCGTACCTGGCGGTTCTTCCTCCAGCGGAATGAACAGCCCGCTATCTGTCGACCTTAGATCAGGTGACGGCTCTGACGATACCGGCTGTGCAGCAGGAGAAAGATCTTCCAGCCTTTCAGAATCGGATTCGATCTGATCTCTACGTCGAAAAAGACCCACGATAAGCTCCTTTAAGTCTGGTCTCAGAAATGTTTGATTATGATTGGCTGAATCATATCATAGTTTATGAAGCGGTTGAGATTTACTGACCAAATTCTACCCAAAATTTCTATCTGGCGCCCCCGCCGGATGAAACGCTAGAAACGATAAGTTGGGTAGCTTCTACCCCTACCAAACGCATCCTTGCACCTCACGGCGCCAGGATCAGCGTGAAAACCAACGCAAACTGAGCCAGATGATAAGTGATGATAACCAACACGTGAAGAAGCCGTGAACGACGGACAAAACGGTCCCACGCTAACATAAGATCCGAGACAAAGAAAAGCGTGCCGCCAAGAACAGCCGCGACACGGGCTGTCATCGACCACAAAGGTCGAAAGATCGTGGACCAGGCCGACGCCAGGGTCAGACTGAGCACCACACCGTAGACGACGACCGGAATGCGCAGGGAATCCTTTCCCTGCGCGACCAATCCATCGACTAGACGTCTCAACACAATCAAGTTGAGAAGGACAATCGCTGGCGCGAGAATAAGGGCCAAGGGCGGCGGCGGATTGATGTTAAATCCTCTGATATATCCCAGATGACCGAACAGAAAAGCCACGAGTCCTGGAAGGAACCATCCCTCATTGGGCAGCATCAACGCGATATCGCCTAGGAGTGAAAAGAAGAGCCCGAGGAGAAAAAACACCCTAAAGGCCACATCCGTCCGCGCTGGCGCAAGGCAGAAGGCAGCCACAAGAAGCGCGATCATCGTGATCGGCTTGAACACGTACTCCACATTTTTCCACCGATAGATCACGGCGACCCAATCGGCGACCGCAGAAATCGCAGCGAACACAAGCACCCATCCCCCCAAACTGATAGACTCAGGCATTGTCACTTTCACGAAGTGGAACGTCGTTCGCCGGAGGCGACTGCTGTCGATTGAAGCTCCATGCACGCAAGACCGGGATCATCGCTCCCATTCCGATGACCAGAGCCAGAACCGCACCCACTGCGGCTACAGCTAACACAGGTGGCACCACCAGGCCGATCCCACCCAGGATTAGACTGAGCACGAAGGCCACCGCCGCAACGGCAGCGATCATCCCAGTCCTGCGCCAGGCTCGTTGCATTGAGGCCCGGCGTCTGCCGTGGATCCGACCGCTCTCTCCATGGATCCACACGGTGTGAACCTCGTCATCATCATCGAGATAATACGTGGTCAGGACTGGCAGGAGGAGAAGCGTCCAATTCGGCTCGCCAAAATTGACCAACCACCCGAATCCTCGAATGTGCTCGGCCTGCGCAGCGCGCCGACATTCCTCCGCCGCTCGAGAGCGGAATTGCGGGACCGCGTTGGGCCACGCAGCCTCAGGCGAGCGGTCGGGCAGCCGAACCGTGATATCTTTTACATCATCCGGCGTGTAAGCTCGTGCGCGGACGAATGTGTACCCCCCTAACACCTTGAGAATATCAGCGTCCTTCAAGGCTGAGACCGGCACATTTTCATAGCGACGTCGCAGCCGACCCACTCGGAGCTCCCAGCGGATGCGGTCTTCGGTTATTTCCTGAGTCTGCCAGCCCCGTCCATCAGCATAACGCTCCTGATGGCTGATCACCTCGTAATCGAATCCAACCTCCGCTTTCCATAATGCCGCAACATCCCGGTCAACCAACCAGTGGGGAAGATAGACCCTTTGGATGCGCGAGCGCAACCTGGCCCGACCTAGGTCCTCCGGGGCAAGAGGAATCGTCCCAGCAAACGTCTCGATGGCTTCGTCGACATCTCCACCGTTTATCGCAAAAGGCACGACCCGTTCCGGTAACGCAATGTCGAGATAGGGAACATCCTCCGCCTCCATCCTCACCAGCACCCCCTCGAAACAGTGTGGGCACCGGGTATCCACGCCGTTATCGTGAATCAAGAAGCGGCGATCGCACTGAGGGCAGACGACAGCCACCGGAGATGTCCCCCAGATCTCCTGGAGATCAAACATCATCCATTCGACTCGCTTTCACCAACGTCGATACAGCAAAGACCGCGCCGATTGCCAACATCACAAAGGCCAACACGAGCATCCCACCCCCGGCTATCAATGTGGGGGGTAATACAAATCCCAGGGCTGAGGCGATCAAGCCGATCGCCCCCAGCAGCAGACCCGGCGCGAGCATCGCCCCGACCGCCAACCACACCTTAATCCATGCCACCGGACGCTGTCCGGCGCCCCCCCCCGTCTGACCGTTGACGAGGACTTGATAGCGTTCGCTCTGATACCCGTACGAGGCCAGGTACACCGGAGCCAAGACGTAGCGCCAGCTCTCATCGCGGAAGTCCAAAGACATCGTGAAGTTCCGGATACGGGAGGTGCTCGCTTGTTCTCGGCACGCCTGTCGGGTGCGCTCGCGCATCCGCGCCCGGGCCGTTTCCCAAGCGTCGTCTAGCTTGACATCATACGTCTGCGCCGTGAATCCCGCCAGATAGGCAGGATCGTAAGGGGCTAGAGCCGCGGTCTGAAAATCCCCAACCCTCTCCAGGAGAAGCGCGCTGATCCTGTCCGCACCCGGCACCAGAAGATCATCAAACATGCGACTCACCCGACCTGACTCCCAACGCCAGACCGTCTTCGACCGGGTCTTCCATGATTTGGATGACGCGTCGTAATAGCGCTCTTGCACCGTATGTCCCACCTGGGCCCGCCACGTCGCCGTGGTTCCCGCATCAAACGTCCAATATGGCAGATACAATCCTAGCAGCTCAGCCGAGCTAGCGAGACTCTGAAGCTCATTAGGCGTCATCCAACTGCTTCCCAACCAGGCACGGATCGCCTGGCGGCATGCATCCTCA
>CAYMAQ010000300.1:0-4464 GCA_964388385.1 uncultured Anaerolineales bacterium
CCGCGAAGAATATTCAGCGTCTGATCCTGGGACGGCTCATCCACCATCACGGGTTGGAAACGGCGTTCCAACGCCGCGTCAGACTCGATATGCTTGCGATATTCATCCAACGTGGTCGCACCAATGCACTGCAGTTCGCCCCGTGCCAGAGCGGGTTTCAGGATATTCGCCGCGTCGATTGAAGACCCCGCGGATCCGGCTCCCACCATCATATGGACCTCATCAATGAAGACGATGGTGTTATTATCCTTCAACTCCGCAAGCACTTTCTTCAGCCGCTCTTCGAACTGCCCGCGATACATCGTACCCGCCACCAGCGATCCGATGTCCAATTGAATCAGACGTTTACCCAAAATAGGGCCGGGTACACCACCGGAGATGATACGTTGAGCCAGTCCTTCAACGATCGCGGTCTTACCGACGCCGGGCTCACCAATGAGTGCGGGGTTGTTCTTCGTGCGCCGGGCCAGGATCTGGATCACACGCTCGATCTCTGCCTGCCGACCTATCACAGGATCCAACTCGTTGTCACTCGCCATATCCGTGAGATCCACGGCGACCTGTTCGAGGAGCGACTCTTGGGAGGAGCCCCGACGCTCGGAGCGCGAAGGCGTGGAGCGCCCACGACGCGTTCCGGATGCCTTGGGACGCATAGGCATGAATCGCTCAACCCGCCGCCGAATGGTTTCAGCGGAGAGACCAGCCTGCGTCAACACAGCGATGATCACACCCTCGTGCTGACGAAGCAGCGCAAGCAGCAGATGCTGGGTGTCGACCACCGAGCTGTTATGTCGTTTGGCCTCTTCCAAAGACATTTGCAGCAACATTTCAGTAGTTCGTCTAAGTTCGGGTTCAGGTTCATTCAGAGGTTTCGCGCTGGACAATCGGGCGACCGTTTGCAAGGCCTGTTGCGGGCGCAAACCCATATCACGTAACACGCGGCCGGCAACCCCTTCACCTTCTAACATCAGGCCAAGAAGAATGTGCTCGGGCCCGATCGTCGCATGATGCATGCGCTTGGCCTCGATTTGCGCAAAGCGCAACACCTCTTGTGCCGATGGTGTAAATCTCTCTAGCGGGTCCGCCATAATTTCACCCTCAGTTTATGCAATCCTAATTTATTGCAGACATCACAACCACAATAAGAATTCATCAATTTTCAAAACCAACCACAATCTGTGCCGGTCAAACTCGTGATCCAGCGGCTAAGCTATAGACACAAACCACATGGCGAATGTTAAAGACCTATCACAGATATCTTGATACCCTGACGCCTATATTATAGCACAAAACGACCAAGGAAAAGGGGGAAGATCCAATCATTTGCAAAAAGCCCAGAAGCACGGATAACCGATGCTCCTGGGCTTTCCAGACACGCCGACCTAGAGATCGAACGACGTCCCTTTTTGACGCGAAGGCGGCTTCAACGCACGGAATCGAGGATGACGTTCACGAACTCCTCCCACTCATCCTCAAAAAGGTGCAACGTTATGTTGCCGAACTCCACGTGATAAACGACATCTCCCAACTCAGGCTCCTCCGAGACCCATACAGCATAGTTCTCCGATTCGCCCAACGTCTGAATTTCAGGGTTTTCGCTCATATCACTCACGCCTGAAACCTCGACTAGCGTCGCCGTCGTGAACGGGAGCGCCCGCCACGAGGTGAGTCCTGTCGCTGCGCTTCTTCAAGCGACCAACCTTCCAGCACAGCCTGACGGGAAAGGCGGATCTTTCCGTCCGGGGCGATCTTGGTGACCATCACGAGAATTTCGTCGCCCACGCTGACGACGCTGTCGACGGAATCCACCCGCTCCTCCGAAAGCTGCGAGATGTGCACCATGCCGTCGGTGCCCGGGAGAATTTCGACAAAGGCACCGAAGTCCCGAATGCGGACTACCTTGCCCGTGTAGACCTTACCCTCTTCGGGGGTCTCCATCATCGAATCGATGTATGCCAGCGCCTTCTGGGCGCCCTCACCACCTTCAGAGGCGATAAAGACCGTACCATCTTCCTCGATGTCAATATCGACTTCATATTCTTCCTGGATCGCGCGGACGTTCTTACCGCCCGGACCGATCAGCGCACCGATCTTGTCAACGTCGATCTGCGTGCTTAACATCTTCGGCGCGAAATTCGATAGTGTGGTTCGCGGTTCCGGAATGGCCTCTTCGATGACCTCGATGATCTGTTCGCGGGCAACCCGTGCTTGCTCCAGTGCCTCGGTCAGAATCTCACGGGTCACACCCTTGATCTTGATGTCCATCTGAAGGGCCGTGATGCCCCCGCGCGTCCCGGTCACCTTGAAGTCCATATCGCCGAGGTGATCCTCCATGCCCTGGATATCGGTGAGAACCCGATACCGCGCGCCATCGCTCACCAGGCCCATGGCAATACCGCCTACCGGCGCTTTGATGGGCACACCGGCATCCATCAAAGCCAACGTGCTGCCGCAGGTCGACGCCATCGACGTGCTGCCGTTGGAGGAGAGGACCTCACTCACCACCCGGATCGTGTACGGAAACTCGTCCTTCGTGGGCAGAACCGGCTCGATAGCCCGTTCAGCCAGGGCGCCGTGACCGATCTCACGTCGCTTGGGTCCCCGCAACATCCACGTCTCCCCTGTCGAGAAGGGAGGGAAGTTATAGTGATGGATGTAACGTTTCGTCTCTTCCGGGAAGAGGTCGTCGAGCTCCTGGCGCTCATCCGGCATACCCAACGTCGCCAGGCTCAACGCCTGGGTCAACCCACGGGTGAAGAGGCCCGAACCATGCGTCCGGGGAAAAAGCCCTACCTCAGCATCGAGTTGGCGGATCGTATGCTGATCGCGCCCGTCCGGACGGATACCTTCATCGAGGATCCGCTCGCGGACCACTTCCTTCAATACATCGTCAAATGCCTCACTGATCTCACGGGGGGACCAATCGTTGGCTTTGGCTTCCTCGGCCAACGTCTCAGACAGATCCTCTTCCAACGCTTTCAAGGCGTCGCCACGCTCACCTTTCTGCTGCGTCGTCGTCACCAACTCGCGAACGCGGTCCAACGTCAGCTCACGCACCCGCTCGAGCAGTCCCTCAGGGCTCTTGAAGGGGGTATAGTCAGCCTTCGGCTTACCGACCGTCTCCCGCATCTCCCTTTGCAGTTGGATAATGTCCTGAATCGACTCGTGAGCCAGCTCCATCGCATCCAGCATCAGTGCTTCCGGCACCTCTTCCGCCCCGGCCTCGACCATAATAATCGCATCCTCGCTGCCCGCGATGACCAGATCGAGATCACTCTCTTCCATTTCGGAGATCGTAGGGTTCACCACCAATCCGCCCTCGATATATCCGACGCGGACCCCGGCGATGGGGCCTTCGAAGGGAATATCTGAGATCATCAGAGCCGCCGACGCACCGATGATGCCCAGGGTATCAGCATGTTCCTTATCGCCCTGGGATAGCGGCGTCAGAATGATCTGCACATCGTTCCGCATATCGTTTGGGAAGAGCGGGCGGATCGGTCGATCGATCAGCCGGCAGGTGAGAATGGCCTTCTCTGAGGGTCGTCCCTCCCGACGGAAGAAAGAACCCGGAATGCGCCCCGCGGCGTAGAGCCGTTCCTCGAAATTGACGGTGAGGGGGAAGAAGCTGATTCCCTCACGCGGATCGGACATGGTCGCCGTCACCAACAACACCGTGTCGCCGGATTGGGCAATAACCGCCCCACCGGCCTGCTGCGCCAACTTTCCGGTCTTCAAGATGATCTCTTGATCGCCCAATTGGCTCGTAAATACGTGTTCCTCTAACACTTTAGCCTCCTAGATACCGGTGCCCGGGTCAATAGAGGGCTAGAAACTGGGAACTGATGTCCATCCAACGGATGCACACCGCTGAATGTACCCCACTTCCCAATTCCTACCTCCCATCGCTCCAAGTCACCTATGTTTATAATGCAGCCCCGCGATGACCACCATCGCAGATCTGCTTTGCCTCACCGGACGGGATTCTCATCGTCCCATCCAACCTGAAATGATAAACGAGTAGAGCGGAACAAATGTCCGACCTCTACTCGTCTCTCCCTGCCTCCAAGATGATAACTATTTCCGGAGCCCAAGTCGCCTGATCAGATCTCGATACCGCTGAGAATCCGACCGTTGCAAATATCTCAACTGCCGACGCCGTTGGCCCACCAATTTAAGCAGACCGCGCCGGGAGTGCTCGTCGCTCTTATGGGTTTGCAGATGCTCCGTCAGGTCCGTAATACGACGCGTTAACAACGCGACCTGAACCTCGGGAGATCCAGTATCCTCAGGTGAGATCGCGAACTTGTCAATGATCTCTTGTTTCTGCTGTTTCGATAACACGACTATTCAACTCCTTCTAGGTAACCAACCGACCGTTTTTTCCACCTATGTCGTATCGGCCAGTCCGACACTGAACGCAAGTATACCACGGACACCTCAATTGACAAGGTTGAAGGCCGA
>CAYMAQ010000301.1:0-1741 GCA_964388385.1 uncultured Anaerolineales bacterium
TCGGAACCGAGGGCGGTGTCCAACTCAATCCGCTGCAGTATATCGCCAACGTCGGTCAGTATCAGGGGAACATCGACCTCAAGTTGCCTGGAAGCGGCAGTGCTGCTTTCTCCGGTCATCGCGGCGCTTTGTCTCACGCTGTGCGTGTGATTCGCGGCGAAGAGGAGAAGATCGTCAAGCGCGAAGAGGTTGTCAACGTGATGCGCGCGCTCGACGCCCTCTATGAATCCGCAGAACTGGATCGCGAGGTCGTGATCGACTAAGCGGGGACCGTGCTGCTCAATCGTTGAGAGTCCGTACGGGCTCATCGCACCTCCTTCTCCCAATAACCGATTGGGAGGAGGGGGATGTCGATGAGCCCCTTTTTGTGTGACCGTGTAGGTGTATTTCAGGCCCTGGTTTTGTGTTATACTTAAGATAGTTTTATACGAAATACATCGAGGAAAGGTGGGAGACCTATGACCTGGTTGGGAGCGTCGAGATGGTCGCCTTATGTCGTTGGCGCGGGGATTGGCGTCCTGAGTTGGCTGACGTTTCTCCTTTCGGACCGGACGATCGGGTGTTCTACGGCCTTCGCGCGTTTTGGTGGGATGCTTGAGCAGATATTCCGTGGGGACAAAGTCAAGGCCCGCCCCTATTTTCAGAAGGTGCTCCCGACGATAGGTTGGGACACGATGCTCATCGTCGGGATCACGATGGGTGCGTTTCTCTCGGCCCAGCTCTCCGGTGATTTCGAGCTCCGTTGGGTTCCGCCTCTCTGGACCGAGACTTTCGGTTCCGTCGCCTGGGTACGGGTTGCAGTCGCTTTGATCGGTGGCATTGTGTTGGGCCTGGGATCCCGTTGGGCCGGCGGCTGCACGAGTGGTCACGGTATCAGCGGCACGCTTCAGTTGACGGTGAGCAGTTGGCTCGCGTCGATCCTGTTCTTTGTGGGCGGTATCGTCACGGCTAAGCTTCTCTTTGCGCTTGGTGGAATCTGAGTGCCAGAAAGGGGATTTCGATGCTGGTCAACCTACGCGGGAATAAACGAACACAGCGCGTCCTCGGTCTCCTCACCGGGGTTCTCTTCGGATTTCTGCTCCAACGCGGTGGCGTCACCCGATACGATGTGATTCTGGGGCAGCTTCTGCTGGTGGATTTCACCGTGCTCAAGGTGATGCTTTCGGCGGTCGTCACCGGTATGCTGGGCATCTACCTGATGCGCGGCCTCGGCTGGGTGCGGCTGCATCCCAAGCCTGGCTCCTTTGGGACGACGGTCGTCGGGGGCCTGCTCTTTGGAGTGGGGTTTGCGATTCTCGGCTATTGTCCGGGCACACTCTCCGGCGCTATCGGTCAGGGCTCGTTGGATGCGCTGGTCGGCGGCGCGACCGGAATGATCCTCGGTGCGTGGATCTTCGCCCTCGCCTACCCGAAACTCCAGCGACCGATTCTGGACCAGGGCTCGTTCGGATCGGTGACCTTTCCTGAGCTGCTCAAGGTGAATCCCTGGGTTGTCGCGATCCCCCTTGTGTCGGCGATCATCCTGTTCCTCGTTTGGCTTGAGTCGGCGGGGCTTTGACAGGCGAAGCCGAACCGGCTGAACCGAGGGTCAGAGGCTCGTTTTTGGTATTGGGATTGCGATACGCGTCCTTACTATATTATCGTGTGGGAGGGAAACTATGAAGAAGATACGCTCCTCCGAGATCACGCCGGAGTCGGTCTACCTGTCTCGACGTCGTTTTATGAAAAAGAGCGCGCAACT
>CAYMAQ010000301.1:1841-4417 GCA_964388385.1 uncultured Anaerolineales bacterium
TCGAGGTCGGAGGGTTGGTCAATAACCCCCGGATCTTCGATCTGGATGATCTGCGGGCGTTTGAGATCGAAGAACGCATCTACCGGCTACGCTGCGTCGAGGCCTGGTCGATGGTGATCCCCTGGGTGGGGTTTCCGCTCTCCAAACTGCTCGATGTGGTTGAGCCGATGTCCCGTGCAAACTACGTCCGCTTTGAGACACTTTTCGATCCCGAGCAAATGCCGGGAACCAAACAGAATTTTCCGTGGCCCTACGTCGAGGGGCTGCGGATCGATGAGGCGATGCACAATCTCTCCCTGATGGCTACAGGCGTCTACGGCAGGGCGCTGCCCCCCCAGAACGGCGCGCCCGTTCGGCTGATCGTCCCCTGGAAATACGGGATCAAGAGCATCAAATCCATCGTCAAGATAGATCTGGTCGAGGAGATGCCGACCACCTTCTGGATGGCGGCGGGACCCTCGGAGTACGGATTCTGGTCCAACGTCAATCCCGAGGTCCCGCACCCCCGTTGGTCGCAGGCGACCGAGCGGGTGATCGGAACCAGTAAGCGTATCGAGACGCTCTATTTCAACGGGTACGCGGACGAGGTCGCCGGTCTCTATGAGGATCTCGACGATAGGAAATGGTACTATTGAGCCATGCGTAAGCTGCCTTGGACGTTCTGGGTGTGGTTCGTGCGCATCGCCGGCGTCTTGCCGGCGGTTTGGATGGTCGTCAATCTGATCCTGGGCGTCACTTTCATCGATCCGATCAGTGCGCTGTTGGTCCGCACCGGCCGTACGGCCCTGATATTCCTCTTTTTATCGCTGGCTTGCACTCCGCTGTCTTTTGTGTTAGGGTTCAAGCGTCTTTTGCTCGCGCGCCGCCCGCTGGGGCTCTATGCCCTTCTCTATGCCGTTGGGCACGTGGGTATTTTCGTGGGTTGGGATTACGGTCTGAATCTCGCCCTAGTGTGGCGGGCGATCGCTTACCAACGATTCATCGTCGTGGGGGCCGTGGGATTCGTGATTTTGATCGGGTTGGGCGTGACCTCCATCCCGGATGTGAGGCGCTCGATGGGGCGGTGGTGGCGGCCCTTTCAACGGATGGTCTACCTGGCCGGCATTCTGATCGTCCTGCATGTGATGTGGCAGGCGAAGGAGCCCTGGGAGGCCTGGCGTGAGGCGGTGACTTTGGTTGTTCTGTTGATCCTGCGCCTCCCCTGGATGCGACGGGTAATCATCGAGATACGGAAAAGCCTGGTTGGCACGCAATTGGGGGAATGACAGCGCGATATGACGAATGCCCAAGCACAGCTTAAGAGGAAAGCCGGGGAATACGCGGTACGTTTTGTAAAATCCGGTATGATTGTGGGCCTGGGGCATGGAACCACGGCGATCTACGCGATTCGCAGACTGGCGGCAAAGATTGAATGCGGGGAACTGACGGACATCCTCGGTGTGCCGTGCTCTCTGCAGGTCGCCAAGGACGCCCGGTCCCTGGGTATCCCGCTGACAACGCTCAACGATCACCCGGTCATCGACGTGACCATCGACGGCGCTGATGAGGTCAATCCCCGATGTGATGTGATCAAAGGGGGCGGCGGCGCGCTGTTGCGGGAGAAAATCGTCGCCCAGGCGACCCGACGGGAGGTCATCGTGGTGGATCCCTCCAAGCTCTCGGAGGTCTTGGGGGCCCAATGGGCAGTTCCGGTGGAGGTCGTGTCCTTCGGGTGGCAGACGCAGATCGGATTTCTGGAGTCGATAGGGGCCAAGGTCGAGGCGCGTTATACCGGATCCGGCAATCTGCTCAAAACGGATCAGGGTAATCTGATCCTCGATTGTGATTTCGGGCCGATGCAGGAGCCCGCTGCGGTCGCCGAGGCGCTCGCGCCCCGGGCCGGCATTGTGGAGCACGGGCTTTTCCTCGACCTGGTCGACGATGTGATCGTGGCCGACCCCGAGGGCGTTCGTCACCTGCGCACCGAAAGGAGAAGCGGTGGCAGAGGTTAAGATCTTTTCCGATAGGGCAGCGCTCGCCGAAGCCGCGGCGGCGCACATCGTGAAGTTGGCAAACCAGGCGATCGCGGCCCGTGGGCGGTTTACGCTCGCGCTGTCGGGCGGATCGACCCCACGGCGGACGTACGTCCTGCTTGCCAGCGACCGGTTTCTTTCGACGGTTGATTGGTCGCGGGTCCATGTTTTCTGGGGCGATGAGCGCTGTGTGCCTCGGGATCATCCGCAGAGCAATTACCGGATGGCGCAGCGGACATTTTTGCGCGCGCTTCCGATTCCCCATGCCCATCTCCACCGGATGTTCGGCGAACGGGTACCCAGCGAGGCCGCGGCCTGTTACGCGTCGGATCTCTATCGGACCCTCGGCGATCCCCCGCGCTTCGATCTGATTCTTCTGGGGGTGGGTGCGGATGGGCACACGGCGTCGCTGTTTCCCGGCACGCCGGGTTTGCAGGTTGTGAACCGTCCTACGACGGCTGTCTACGTTCCCCGTTTCGATAACTGGCGGATCACCTTGACGTACCCGGCGATCAACAGGGCGCGCGCGGTGAGTTTCCTGGTCCAGGGCGCGGCCAAGGCGGA
>CAYMAQ010000302.1:0-4412 GCA_964388385.1 uncultured Anaerolineales bacterium
GGGAGCGCTTGACAAGTTGCCAGGCCTCGGGAGTTGTGAGGTCATAGAAGGATTCGACATACTGGGTTGCGATCCGGAGGGTGTGAAGGGCGATCCAAGCCAGCACAACGAGCAACGCTGCTGCTGCATATCGAACAACCCAAGGTTCAACCTGTGGAAAGGCCAACCGCACTGAGAAATGACACATCATCAAAAGGATAAACATGATAATGAGGAGCGAGATGTGTAACCACCGCTTCTGCCGGTACATCGAGCTGGACATTATCGGCGACTCCTCGATTGATCCTGCGCCTCGTTCCACGCCGAGAGATCCTCGAGCGTCTTCATCGAGGATTCCGGTAACTTCTTTCGCACTGCCGGATCCGAGGTGATCTGCATCAGGCTGTCAATAATCCAATAAGCGATAGCATCTGATCGTAATTGTATCTCGTGCGTCCTTGTTGTAACGGCCTCAACGAGATCGAGCAACCTATCCGTCCTAGACGCACGAATCTTACCCTGGTTTTCAATCCGCAGCTGCTCAACCCCGGATTGCCAATCAGCTATTTGTTTGACAAAACGCGCTTTCCAATCTTCAACGCGTTGGGCCACAACCTCCTCACTCAACGGTTCGATGGTGCTGCCGATGCCCCCTCCAAATATATCGAACCCCTTGGGTTCGAGTTGCTTGCGAACTGCCCGTTGGACTAAGTTTCCAATACTCTGCCGCGCCAGGGGCTTGACCACCGCATCCGACGGATCCAACGCGAAAGCCTCCTCGACGCGCCTGTGAACGTCGACTAATTCGGAGGTGCTGCCGTCTTGATAGAGCTGATCAAATGTATAAAAGCCGATCGCCTGCTTGGCCTTCTGAACCGCAATACGAAGGGGTAACTCTTGCCAGGGATGAGCGCGATTGGCCTCCAATGGCGTGCGACCGGTAGGTTCTACCGATTCCACAAACACCGCATCCCAGACGTGATCCTCATCATAGGGCCAGGGTTCTTTCAGCTTGACCGTCGCCCCCTTGGGATCGATCCGAAACAGAGAGGAGATCGAAAAACGGACTTCGACGCCGTCTTTCGTGACCCCCGTCACCTGCGTACTGCGAATCTGATTGCGAAGATCCACAACTTTAAACGGAGATTCACCTCTTTCCGTCAGAATCGCCCCCGGCCCCGCGAGCCTGGTCATCTGAGGGCCCCTCTTCAGGATAACGAGGTTCTCAGGTTCGGTGAGCAGCCACCCCGGTCCTGTGCCGAGAAATGAATTCCCCTTCACACGAGCTTGAATTTGACCCTCCTCGACTTGCCATGCCGGACCGGGATAGGAAGTGAAGTGCCCGATCACCATACGAATCGTCTGAGGAACCAAACCGGCGGTGCCCGGTTCGAGTGGAATGATAAACATCGGCCAGAGCACCATCAGTAGGATGGAAAATAACGGAATCAGCGAGATAGAGGTCAAAAAGAGGACAAACTGTACACCGGTGAGCTCCCCCATCAAACTCCCCACCAAGAAAAAGAAACCCAAAACTGTCAAACTCACCGGAAGGAACAGGGTTCCGATCAAGAAAGCACGATCACGAAACCGGCTGAAGGGAATAGCCCCCATCAGGGCAAAGAAGATAAAAAAGTAGATCAAGGGCAGACAGAAGCTCAAAAAGATCACCGACAGATCCCATAGATCGGACACCCCTAACCAACACAATCCCGGAAGGGGCCACAGCGTCGGCCCCCACATCCAGAATATTGCGATCCAGGGGCGCTTCCAGCCAGGCACAAAATCCGAGCTCAGGGGTGCTGGCTTTTTTCGAAGTCTGATATAGAGGGAAAGGTTACCCGCGAAGTAAACAACCAGAAGGGCGACTTGCCACACCTTCATAAACGCCTCCTCATCGTGGCTCGACCCCACTTTATCACACAACGACAAAAATGAAAACCCAACTCTGACTTTGAGCGCACCTCGATCTTGCCAAAGGTTGTGACGTGGGTAGAATCACGCATACTGAACGTCAAGACATCACGGGAGCCTTTTTCCGGATGATGACCTTTGGGGTGCTCCGGGAGCATAATAACCACGTAAACCGCGCACAAACGGGACAGAAACGGATTCAATCTATGAATTATCATGATAGTTTACGCTACCTTTATGGCCTTGTCGATTATGAGAAGAAGCGCATCGAGCGGTATAGTCCGAGAGAGTTTAAAATCGATCGGGTAGTCGGTCTTCTCGATAAACTCGGGAATCCCCAAGACGCCTATCCTACGCTCCACATCGCCGGTACCAAAGGTAAGGGATCGGTCTCCGCCATCCTGGCGCAGTGTGCCCAGGCTGCGGGATTGAAAACCGGGCTCTACACATCGCCCCATCTCCACACGTATCGAGAGCGGATGCAGATCGATCGCGAACCGATCGCGCGCGGAAAAATGGCGGCCCTGATCGAGCAAATCAAGCCCACCGTGGATGCAACCCCTGACATCACAACGTTCGAGGTGACCACCGCGCTGGCCTTTCTCTACTTTAAGCTTGAGGAGGTCGATCTCGCAGTGATGGAGGTGGGACTCGGCGGTCGCCTGGACGCAACCAACGTTATCCATCCAGAGATCAGCATTATCACGTCACTGAGCCTGGATCACACCTATCTCCTAGGCGACACCCTGGCTGAGATTGCGGCGGAGAAGGGCGGGATCATTAAACAGAACGTGCCCGTTGTCTCAGCACCCCAAGAGACATCGGCCCTTGAAGTTCTTGAAGATATCGCACACGCGCACAACGCGCCGATCTCTGTGGTGGGGCGTGATTGGACTTGGGAAGTTCGGGAGCGCAGGCTTCAGAGCCAGATCGTGGATATCCGACATCAACCCGATCCCTCGCCGTTCGATGGAGCGTACGAAATCGGGCTCATTGGCAATTTCCAACAGGAGAACGCAACGGTAGCCGTGGCCGCAGCCGCAACGCTCAACGAATCGGGTCATCCGTGGGCTACCCCGGAGACGATTGGGCGGGGCTTGCAGAATGCCTCCTGGCCCGGACGACTCGAGGTCCTGAACCCGAACCCACTCGTTGTTGTTGACAGCGCGCACAATCCCTATTCGGCCGGTGCCTTGGTCGATTCGCTCCATACGTGGTTCCCAAGCACCCGATGGGTTCTTATCTATGGCGCATCCAACGACAAGGATATCGACGGAATGCTGGAAACGTTAATCCCAAACAGCGAGCACGTTATTGTCACGCGATCCTATCATCCGCGAGCGGCGGCTCCCTACGCGCTGGCTGACCTCTGCGCGGAGATCGGACAAGGAGCAGAAATTGCGGTCGACCCGGCAAGAGCATTGGAACAGGCCTGGACGCGCCTCGAACCGGGCATGGGCATCATCGCAACCGGCTCTATATTCCTTGTCGCCGATATCCGAGAGGCATGGTCGAACCAGAACGGCAACATCGCTCTGCCCAAAGGCGACTGGGTCGATGAGCCCTGGGAATCCTCTTCCACTCAAGATCGCTGATTCCTGCAGCAGGTCAAGGCGCTAAGCGCTTTTCAGATCCGGAAATAGATAAACGGAGACGGACTATGGATTGGAACCACCCGCCCTTAATACCCGGGGATCTGTTCGATGAGACGCTCGATTTCGAACCGGATTACACGGAGCCGTTTGAGGCTGTCATTCTGCCCCTACGAGATCAAGTTATCTATCCTCGAATGGTGACGCCTCTGTACATTGGACGTGGACCCTCGCTGGAAGCGCTGTCGCATATCATGGACAATGACGTGCCGGTCGTCGTCGTAACCCAGGATCAGGCAAATCTAAACTCCTACCCCCGGGAGTCGGACCTCTATGGTATCGGCACGGAGATCGCGATCCTTAGGTCCATCAACTTGCCGGATGGCACCGTCAGTGTGATCGCCCAAGCAGTAGGCCGCGTCCGAATACTCAATTACGTTCAGGAATCACCCTATCTCATCGCCGACGTTGAGGGGCTGACTGAAGACTTTGAAGATACCGCTTTGAACCAAGCGCTCGCCCGGTCGGTCCTCACAATGTTCGAGCAAGTGGTGGATTTCAATCAGGCGGTGCCGGAGGAAGCCTACGTCTATGCGATGAACGTTGAGAGTCCGGGAGAACTCTGCGATATCGTTGCACAGATTTTAGGCCTTACCACGGAAACCCAACAGGAGATCCTGGAGACTTTAGATATCGACAAGCGCTTACAGAAGATCAGTACGCACCTGGCGCAAGAACTCGATGTGCTGGAGCTCGAAAATCGCATCCAGACCACAGTCCAGGAAGAGGTCGATAAAAGTCAGAGAGAATACTTCCTGAGAGAACAGCTCCACGCGATTCAACGGGAGTTAGGCGAACAAGATGCGTTTACCTCGGATCTGCTCGACATCCGCCAGCAACTCGAGGAATCCGACCTGCCCGAATACG
>CAYMAQ010000303.1:0-4403 GCA_964388385.1 uncultured Anaerolineales bacterium
GTTCAAGGGCCGGATCGCGTTTATGGGCGGTATCGATACGCAGGCGCTGCTGGTCCACGGGACGCCGGCGGAGGTCCAGGCGGACGTGCGGCGGGTGCAGGGGCTGCTGGGGCCGAATCTGATCGTGAGTCCGAGCCACGAGGCGCTGCTGCCCAACGTGCCGCCGGAGAACGTGGAGGCGATGGCGGAGGCGGCAGTGAGGTAAGCGCTGCCTTTAGAAGCTGGGTGCAAGGCACTTGCATGGTGATCTTTTCTGTCAGGCCACGCGTGGTTCCAGGTTACGCTATGTCGTGCTTTGTGCCTGTGAGTGCCTCGCACCTTTGCGCTTATGGGATCATACGGTGAGGTCATGAGAAGGAGGTTCTGTATGAAGCGGGTCGTGATGATGACGGATTTGGAGGGGGTCGCCGGGGTGGTCTCCTTCGAGACACAATCCTATGCCGATGCGAAGTACAACGAGGAGGCCAAGGCGCTGCTGACTGGCGAGATCAACGCAGCGGTGGAGGGGCTGTTGGCCGAGGACGTGGAGGAGATCCTGGTGATCGACGGGCACGGGTCCGGGGGCGTGGCCTTCGAGGCGCTCCACCCGGCGGCGAAACTGCTGCACGGGCGCCCTTCGGCGCCGCGCGAGGTGTGGAGCGAGGTCGTCGAGACCTACGATGCCGCGATGCTCGTGGGGCAGCACGCGATGGCGGGCGTGCCCAACGGTAACCTGGCGCACACCCAGTCGAGCCGCCACATTGACTCCATCACGCTGAACGGGGTGCCCATCGGGGAGACGGCGCAGTTCGCGCTCTACGCCGGGGGCCTCGGCCTGCCGACGATCTTCCTGAGCGGGGATGACGCGGCGTGCCGGGAGGCGGAGTCGCTGATCCCGGGGATGATCACCGTGGCGGTGAAGCAGGGCCTGAGCCGCAACTCGGCGATCTCGCTCTCGGCGGTGGAGGCCCGGCGCCTGATCCGCGAGGGGGTGCGGCGCGCCGTGGCCGCGCAGCGGCAGGAGCCGCTGGCGCCGCTGGTCTGGGAGGGGCCGTACGTGCTGGAGAAGCGGTTCTTTCACACGGACACGGCCGACCGGGCGGCTGAGGCGCCGGATGTGGCGCGGGTGGACGGGCAGACGGTCCGCATGGAGGGGGAGGATATTGTCTCGTTGATTTTCCGCTGAGCGGGAGGGGGGCGGACGGGACGTCCGCGGTCCGGTGGGGTGAGGCTGCGGCGGGCTGCCCCCCTCTAACTCCCCCCGGTGGGGGGAGAACCGTAAGCTAACCATCTCCCCCCCTGCGGGGGGGATTAAGGGGGGGCACACCGCCGCCGTCGATCACCGCCCCGGAAGGCGCTAGAAGTACCGGCTCATCGAGTATTCCGGCTCGTAGCCCAGCAGGGCGCGGGCCTTGTCGATGCTGACCAGGGTCTCGGTGCCCTCCAGCGGGCGCGTGAGCGGCACGTCGGGGTAGAAGAGCTCGGCGAGGGCCTGGGTGGGGACGCCGGCCGCGTTGTGGCTGTCGTTGACCCAGAGCGGGTGGCTGCCCTGGTAGTCGGCGAGCAGCCCCTTCTCGATGGCCTGGGCGGAGTCGCGGGCGTCGATGATGGCCCAGAAGTTGCTGTAGCTGAACATCACCCCCGCATACGGATGCTCGCGCATCTTCCGCCAGTTGTCGCGGGATTCGAACATATGCTGGGCGCGGAACTCGTCGTGGCGCTCGATGATGTCCCGGGCGACGGCGCGCCGCTCGTCCTCGGGCTTGGCGAGGATCTCCTCATGCTGGGCATGGATCCGCTCGCGGTAGGACCGCATGCGGTCCTCGTTCTCCTCGGTGATCTCGTAGACGGCTGGGAGCCGGAGGAAGACGCTGGAAAGGCCCTCACGGCGCCAGAAGTACGCCCCGATCTCCTCCATCACCTGCTTGGAAAAGGAGTAGGGATCGGTGGTGTAGCTGGGGTGCGCCTCGTCCATCGGGAAGTACTGCAGCTCGAAGCGCTTGATGCCGAAATTGTAGCCCAGGGCGTTGATCGAGCTGGCGCTGACGATCCGCCGGATGCCCGCGTCCGCCGCGGCGCGGTAGACGTTGAAGGTCCCCGTGCAGTTGACGCGGAAGATATCCTGCCCGGGCCCCAGGGCCGGGTTGGGGATGGCGGCGAGATGGACGATGCCGTCCATATCCCGGACGGAGTCGGTGAGACAGTCGAAATCGACGATGTCGCATTGGCGATAGGTGCCGCCCACGATCTCCAGATCGGGGGTGCGGCCGATAACGGTGACGTCGTGGTCGTGAGCGATCAGGCGCCGGACCGCCTCGCGCCCCACGGTGCCGGTGCCGCCTGTGACGAGTACGCGCATAGTAGCCTCCAAAGGTAAGTGGTTGACCGTGGGTGGATGGTACCGGGAAAGGCTGAAAGTTGCAAGTGATAAGTTATCCGGTTGTCCGGTTGGATGGGCGGCGCGGGCGAGGGTGGGAATCAGGGTGACGAGGAAGAGCGCCGCGCCGAGCAGGTAGATGGCGCGCAGGCCGATCCACGGCATCAGAGCGTAGGCGATGGTGGGGCCGACGGCGCTGCCGAAGTCGCCCACCGTATGCAGGAGGCCGATGGCCCGCCCCCGTTGGGCGGGGGGGACCAGATCACCGGTGAGGATGGTGGCGAGCGACTGGACGCTCCCCCGGCAGAGCGCGGCGGCTGCCGCGCCGACCAGCAGCGCCATCCCCGCAAGTCCGAGGGCCAACCCCCACGCCGCCACGGTCCAGCGGCTCCCCATCCGGTCGGAGACCGTTCCGGCGAGCGGGGCCGCTCCCATACTCAGCAGGGTCTGCCCGGCGATCACCAGGCCCGTGAGCGTCGCCACCCCCAGCCCGATCCCGGCGGACTGCGCCCAGTCCCGGACGACCAGTCCCAGGGTGGCGGAGAGCACGCCGGAGATGATAAAGCGGTTCGCGCCCTGCAGGGAGACCGCGAGCCACAGACTGCCGTTCGCCCGCAACCCGAGGGGCCGACGCGGAGCCGGATGGGACCGGTCCCCGGATTCGGAGGCGGGGCCGCCGTCCGGCGGCGTGCGCGCGTGCCGCGTCTCCGGCAGCATGAACCACGCCACCACGCCGCCCACCGCGGTCAGCGCCGCGCCGATCCACATCGTCGTGTGATAGCCCAGCCGGTCGGTGAGCAGCCCGCCGCCGAACGCGCCCAGCGTCTGACCGATGAAGAACCAGATCTGGTACATGCCGGTCCAACGCCCGCGCGTCCGGGGACCGGCGACGTCGAGGATCATCGCCGCCCCGCCGACCCAGATACCCGACCAGGCCAATCCCCAGAGCATCCGCGCCAGGAGGAGGGGCCAGAAGCCGCGGGTCGCCGCGTAGAGGGCGGTGGAGAGGGCGCCGAGGAAGAGCGCGGCGATGAAGAGCCGCCGCCGGGACGAACGGTCGTAGAGCGCGCCCGCCGGTCCGTTGGAGAAGAGCCGCACGGCCCGGTTGACGCCGAGCATCGTCCCGACGGCGCCCAGGCTGATGCCCGCCGCCTCGGTGTGGGTGGGCAGGACGGCGTAGAGGGTCGCATCGCCCATCAGGGAGAGGGCGGTGCCCAGTCCCAGGGGAAAGAGGACCCTGGCGGGGTGGACGGCGGCTGGGTTGTCTGTTGTCATCTTCGCTCGATTCGGGTTGGTTGATCGCCTGCTGTGCCCCGGTTCGACCGGGGTTCCTCATCATAAGGCAGGGGGGCGGCGTGTCAAGCGCGGGGGGACTGCCGACTCGAATGGGGTGCCGACTCGAATGGGGAAACGAATAAACGAATGGGGTGCGGTGAGGTGGACGATACGGGACCGGTAGGATCTGGGGATTTGTGGGCGGTAAAATGGGTTCGTTTGGTAATGCGGGAGGGGCTGGTGGGGGCTGCCGACTCGAATGGGGAACGAATAAACAATGAATGAGTTGGCGCGATTGATGGATGAGCTCGGGGTGGGGGCTGCCGACTCGAATGGGGAACGAATAAACGAATGGGATGCGGCGAGCGGACGATACGGGACCGGTAGGATCTGGGGATTTGTGGGCGGTAAAATGGGTTCGTTTGGTAATGCGGGAGGGGCTGGTGGGGGCTGCCGACTCGAATGGGGAACGAATAAACAATGAATGAGTTGGCGCGATTGATGGATGAGCTCGGGGTGGGGGCTGCCGACTCGAATGGGGAACGAATAAACGAATGGGATGCGGCGAGCGGACGATACGGGACCGGTAGGATCTGGGGATTTTTGGGTGGTAAAATGGGTTCGTTTGGTAATGCGGGAGGGCCTGGCGGGGGCTGCCGACTCGAATGAGGAACGAATAAACGAATGGGTGTGCGATAGGTGCGATGCACTCCCGTGCACAACCATCAATGATCAGCAACCTGGAGGACCGCACGCGCTTACGAAACCCATC
>CAYMAQ010000304.1:0-4383 GCA_964388385.1 uncultured Anaerolineales bacterium
CTATGAATCAGTTCCTGATTTTCAAGCACTCCTTGACTACACAACGTCTCAAAGCTCAGAGATGCTTGACGCACTCAAGACGCTGGTCCAGCACGAGTCGCCGAGCACGAACAAGGTTCACCTCGATCGGTGTGCTGATTATCTCGCCGGGCGCTTCCGGGAGATCGGCGGCGAGGTCACGCGGCTTGCAAATTCAACCCGTGGCGATCATTTGAAGATCAGATTCGAGGCGCAGGATGGTGCGCCCGTTTCCGATTCGATCCTGATTTTGTGTCATTTTGATACGGTTTGGCCCGCCGGGACCCTGGAGACGCGCCCTTTCCGTGTTGAGGGGGGCCGGGCATATGGGCCGGGTATCTACGATATGAAGGGCGGGATCGTGATTGCCGAGTATGCCCTCCGGACCCTTGCCGCCCTGGAGATCCCCCGTGCGCGACCGGTGGTCGTGTTGCTGAATGCCGATGAGGAGATTGGGACCGGAACGTCGCAGGCGGCGATTGAGGCGTTGGCACGGCAGGCGGCTTATACGCTGGTTTTGGAGCCGGCGATGGAGGACGGCGCGCTGAAGACGGCGCGGAAGGGTGTGGGAGGCTTCACCCTGGAGGTGAAGGGGCGCGCTTCCCACGCGGGCGCGGAGCCGGAAGCCGGTGTCAGCGCGATCCAGGAACTGGCGCACCAGATTCTGCGGTTGCACCGGATGACGGATATGGAGCGGGGCACTACGGTGAACGTCGGCGTGGTCGCGGGCGGGATGCGCTCTAACGTGGTCGCGGCGTCGGCGAAGGCCGAGATCGATACCCGCGCATGGACGGTCGAGGATGCCGATGCGTTGGAGGCCGAGATTCTGGCTGTAGGGGCCGTGAATCCCGAGACCGAGGTGACCGTTCGGGGTGGCTTTGAACGCCCGCCTATGGAGCGCACGCCCGGCACCGTGGCGCTTTTCGAGGCCGCGCAGGAGGTGGGGCGACGAATGGGGATGACGCTGTCGGAGGGGGCCTCGGGCGGCGGCAGCGATGGGAATTTCACCTCGGCCCTCGGTGTGCCGACGCTGGACGGCCTCGGTGTTGAGGGCGGGGGCGCGCACTCGGTGGATGAATTTATCCGGATCGTCTCTCTGCCCGAGCGGGCGGCCCTTTTGGCCGGCCTGTTAGCTGTGCTCTGAGGAGACGCGATCTTCAATCTGGAAAGGAAAAGCCGCCTCCGAGACGGAGGCTAAAAGCGCTTGTCGAAAGGCCGCCCGAAGAGAAGTGGGGCGGCCTTTCGACTATATGTTCTTGAACGGATTCTGCTCAGTTCACGACCTCGTATCCGGCCTCGGCCACGGCCGATTTGAACGCGGGCATACCGGCCTCGTCTGGATCGTATCGGACGACCGCGGTGCCCGGCTCGAGCCTGACCTTGACCTTTGAGACGCCGGACACGCCTTCCAATGCCTCTGTGACGTGCTTCACGCACATGTTGCACGTCATACCTTTAATGTTGAGTTTTGTCCTCTTCATCGTTGTATCCTTTCGCCCTGTAGTTCCTGGGACATGTCATTGATCTAGGTGTTTGACTTCTCCTGACAAACGGGACAGAGATAGGTGCTGCGTTGCCCCTGGACGATCCGTTCGAGGGGGTAGCCGCAGCGCGGGCACGGATCTTCCTCCCGATCGTATACGCAGAGCTGCTCTTGATAGGCGCCCAATCTTCCATCCGGATAGACGTACTGGCGGTCGTCGAGGCTCGTACCGCCGTGGTCGATGCCGCTCTTCAACGTCGTCACGATGGCGCGGTGAAGTCTGCGGACCTCCGCGTCGCTGAGGCTCCCGGCCGGGCGCTCCGGGTGGATGCGAGCGCGCCACAAAGCCTCGCTGGCGTAGATGTTCCCCAGGCCCGCCAGGAAGTGCTGGTCGAGCAGCAGGCGTTTGATCTCGCCGCGTCGGCCTTCCAATGCCCCTTGCAGCCAGGAGACCGTGAAGCCCTGCGAAAGCGGCTCCGGACCCAGTGCGCCGACGATCTCCGAGACGTCATCAACCAGGTAGAACCTTCCGAACTTGCGTTGATTGATGAAGACGAGCCATGCACCATCATCGAGCTTCATACGCAGCCGGGCGTGTTCGTGACCGCCCGGCCCGTCTTTCGGGGATCTCAGGCTGAACTTCCCGCTCATCCGCAGATGAACGAGCAGCGTGTGTCCCGTGTTAAGGTCGAAGATCAGGAACTTCCCCCGGCGGCCCAGCCCCGTGATCGTAGCTCCGGTCAGTATGCGTTGAAAGTCGGGGAGCCCCGGTCGGTCGACGGTCCGGGCCCACAGCACCTCGACTTCGTCGATCCGTCGGTTGACGAGGTGGGGGCGCAGTTTGCGGACGATGGTCTCAACCTCGGGGAGTTCGGGCATGGGCCTCCTCAGTGACAGAGATCCTGCCCAACTTGGATCCGGAGAGGATCTCGTCGGGACAGGATCTCATTGTATGAAAGCTGGATGCTCTCGATTGGGATCGGAGGACTATCGCTTCCAGGTAGTCCAGATCTTACCCACCAACGCCTCTCCCTCTTTCAGGGTGGTGTCGCCGGGATGCCAGCATGCGGGCAGAACCTCACCACGGCGCGAATAGACGTACTGCGCACCCTGGATCAACCGCAGCATCTCATCCACATCGCGTCCCATTGAGGCGTTGAGAACCTGGGCGACCTGAAGCACACCCTTGGGATCGATGACGAAGAAACCTCGCAGATCCCTGCCATCTTCGGCGTCATAAACCCTATAGCGCTTCCCCATCTTACCCGCCCGGTCGCTGAGCATCGGATAGGGCAGACCTCCATCAACCATCTTGGAGAGTTCATGCTCCTGCCAGGCCTTGTGCACGTGCGGAGAATCCACGCTGACCGACAGCACCTCGACGCCTAACTCCCGGAATTCGTCATATCGTTCCGCCACCGAGACGAGCTCTGTAGGGCAGACGAAGGTGAAATCCCCGGGGTAGAAGAAGAGTACGAGCCACTTTCCCTCATAATCCGCCAGCTTGACGGTCTCGATCTTCTCGCCGATCAGACCCTGTACCTCAAAATCCGGGGCGGGTTGGCTGACTTGCGCAACGTCCATTTGGTGATCTTCCATAGTAGCCTCCTAAAGTTTTGACACTATTTCCAACAGTATTGATTTTACAGACGTACGATAGGATAGAGACGCAGCCTCGCCGACAGGCGAATTGATTATCTGGGCCAGCTGAACCGGGATTCGTAGCGCTGCATCAGAATGCGGAAATGGGTGCTCTCCGCTTTCGCAAGCTGCCTGAACAGCTTTTCGGCCTCGGGGTCTTTCGCGGCCTTGGCGTTGTTATGGTAGAGCTTGAAGCTCTTATCCTCAATGCCCAGCCCGAAGAGCAGGGCATCCTCTTCGCTTGGATTGTCCGGCAGATCGGTCACAACCTCTTTATTCGGTGGGAAGACCAGAGATACCGCGTCCAGTGACTGGGCCTCATCCAGCTCCGGGATCGCCGACCAGCCTTCTCCGGCTTTTAGATCCTCAACCTGACGTTTGATGTAGTTGTAGTGATCGACCTCGTCGGCTGCGAGCTGTCGGAACATCGCCTTGCCCTCTTCGTCGTCGGTCATCTCAACCATCTCATTGTAGAATTCGCGCCCGTCCTCTTCCAGTTTAAGTGCCTGTGTCAATGCATCCTGCAGATCCATGGGAATCGCCTCCTTGAGTTTAGGATGAAATTTGGTAGATCTATTGTAGTCTCACCGTTTCGGGTTTTCAAATGCTCGGTGCGCCGGCATAGGTCCTCGATGTTTTTGGAGGGCCCATACCGGCGCGGTCTTTGGGTTGAAAAGCTAGGGTGTGCTCAGTGATATCTCCCCTGGCGCGTATTTTGAGTGATAGGCGTTGTACTCATCCTGGTCGCCCATGGCTACGATAATAGGGTAGCTCTCACCGGGCACAAGCGTGTTATCATACTCGTCGCCGGAGTCCAACGGAATCTTGACCTCAAATCGGGTCACGCCGCCCTCCTCGACCCCCGTAAACTCCACGATATCGTCACTCCCGCCGAGTTCCGAATCGGGCGGGTGATTGGCGCCGGTCCGCTCGGTCCCCCAGGCATCCCATAGTTGCGCCTCACCGTCCTTCACGTATCCGAAGATGTAGTCGGCGCCCTTCATCCCGAGTTCTGGATTGAGCCCGACCGCAACCCAACCGGTCGTGTCCCCCTCCATTGCCAGGTAGAGGTGAGTGTCATCGTTCGACCACCAGATGCGGATGCCGTTGTAGTCCGCCTCCTGCGCATACTCGCCGTCGGAAATCGTGCCGTCCGGGGTCCAGACGGGTCCCATCTCTTCTGCCTCTGGCGTTGCCGTGGGCTCCGCTTCCTCGGTCTCCTCCGTCGCCGTAGGTTCTTC
>CAYMAQ010000305.1:0-2385 GCA_964388385.1 uncultured Anaerolineales bacterium
AATCACTAACTCCATAACGATATCTCCTCTCGATTCATCAACTTGGGAAACGTCCGACCCTTGCATCGATTGCCTCTTGAGCCCATCCGATTCAGACGCCCCTAGCCCACACTATTTGACGTCACCATCATTATATCAGAAAGACAGAAGAGGCCATAATTCACTCGAAGCAGGGTAACTGACCTGCTTCGAAGTCCCAGGGGAGAGAAGTCAACCCCAGATCCAAAGGCACCTGAGTGATGCTACCTGCCAAGACGTTGGGTTGACTGATTTTCAGAATCAGGGGACGTGCTCATCGACCAAAGGGAAAGCTGCTGGGGGCTCTGTCGCCCATTGAGAAGCACAAAAGGCAATATCCGCTTTGTAGCAATGCCCAGGTTGCGCAGATCGTAGGGCGAATCCAGCGTTCCACTGCGACGGGCCTCGACAATCCTATCGGCAGATTTCAGACCGATACCGGGTACCCGCAAAAGCATCTCGCGATCCGCCGTATTGACTTCGACCGGGGCATCCCGCAGATGACGTTTTGCCCAGGCGAGCTTGGGATCTTCAGAGAGGGGCAACTGACCGCTCTGATTGAATGGCATATCCTCCACATCAAAACCATAATCTCGCAGCAGAAACGATGCCTGATAAAGTCGCATCTCTCGCTTCAGGGCAATCGGAGGATGGTCTTCGAAAGGCGTGTCCGCAACCGGACTGAATCCGCTGAAATAGGCTCGCGCAAGACCAAGATGACGGTAAAGATATGAACAGGTAGCCAATAACTCCAGATCCGATTCCCCTGCCGGGCCAACGACGAACTGAGTCGTAGTGCTGGGTGCAAACTCGGGGTTCTGCATACGTATGGCTTGGACCCACCGCAAACGCTGCAGTAACTCGCCGGAAAATTCTTTCCGTGGCGCCAAGTGGGACAATCGCTCTTGATTAGGAGCTTCCAAATTCAGGGAGACCCGATTCGCCCATCGCATCGTTTCAGCAACTTGATCTCGCTCCGCTCCCGGCATAATCTTGACGTGCAAATAGCCACGGAAGGCGTACTTCCGGCGCAATAACTCCGCTGTCGCAATTAATGTGTCCTGGGTCTTGACCCCGCCACCAACCAAACCAGAGCTGAGGAAAACCCCCTGAATCAACCCTGTCTCAACCATCTGGGAACTGAGATAGGCCAGTTCGTCAGGGGTAAATGTCGCGCGCCGGAAATCCCGCCCCGCCCTGAACGCGCAATAGCGACAGTTCATCTCACACGCCGAACTCACCAACGTCTTGAGCATTGGGATGCGTTTTCCCCCGGGGAGCGTCGCGTGAGAAATGCAGTGACGCAAATAAGCAGGCCCCTTGCCTCCATAACCCTGTCTTCGCCCCATCATATCCACATCCTCTGCCGGCTCATAGCGCGTGGCAGGGCCTAACAGTTTTAGCTTCCGAATCGTGTCAATCACTCAACACCTCAACCTTAATCAATGAATCAGCTATCTATCATGATAAGAACACACGTTCTATTTGTCAAGCACGGATTTCCAATTTGGCCCGCAGGTCCCAAAAAAGCTAATCATGGGAGTTGACAGGTTTATCTCCTGCAGTTTTTACTGTACAATATGTTAGCCTAAATGATCGGTTGACAATATGGGGATTCGGTATAGATTTTAGCTCATCCCCTGAAAGGAGTCGTGATGCGCTTCGTTATTGTGGGCGGTGGGGTCGCGGGTATGACCGCGGCAATGGATCTCGCACGCAGAGATTTGGGTACCGTCGAAGTCTATACCGATGAGGAATACCCCTACTACTATCGTCCCCAGCTAACGGAATTCCTGGCGGGCGCGATCACGATGAGCCAACTCCTCAGGCGCCCGCTCTCGTGGTATCAGGATCGAGGCATCGACCTCCATGTTGGACAACGCGTGACAGCTATCGACCCCGACGAAAAAACAATCATGATCGATGATAGGGAAAGCGTCGGATACGATAAACTTTTACTCGCGATGGGAAGCTTGCCCTCCACACCCCCCATCAAGGGAATGAACAAACCCGGTGTTCTCACCTGGCGCACGCTGGAGGACACGCTGGAGATGGAGAAAGCTGCCATCAGTTGTCATAACACCATCGTGATTGGGGGTGGATTACTGGGTTTAGAAGCCTCTCGTGGATTGAAAAGCTTCTGTGCAGAGATCACCGTCTTAGAATACTTCCCACGCCTAATGCCCCGTCAGCTAGATGCAGAGGCAGCAAGCTTGCTGCAAGATCACGTAGAGTCTACGGGCATCAAGGTGATTGTAGACGCCCACACGCAGAGAATCCTGGGTGATGAACGGGTCACGGGCGTTGAACTTGAGCGAGGCGTCAGGCTTTCCGCGCAAACGATCATCTGCGCGGCGGGTGTGCGCA
>CAYMAQ010000305.1:2485-4383 GCA_964388385.1 uncultured Anaerolineales bacterium
GAGCGAGGCGTCAGGCTTTCCGCGCAAACGATCATCTGCGCGGCGGGTGTGCGCAGCAACACCAAAATCGCAAAGCAGGCAGGCATCAACGTCAACCGGGGTGTGATCGTTGACAATCATATGGTCACGAGTGAAGCCGATATCTATGCAGCCGGCGATATTGCCGAGTATAAGGGATACTGTTGGGCTATCGCACCGATCGCGCAAACGCAAGGCCGCATCGCATCGTCAAATATGGTAGGAGAGAAAACGGAATATAACGTCGTCGTGCCCTCCACAACGCTGAAGGTTGTGGGCATCGATGTCAGTTCGATTGGTAACGTCAATCCACAGGGTGAGGAATTCATCGAAGTGCGCAATATGAAACGGGAAGAAGAGACTTACAAGAAAATCGTGCTTCACGAAGGCAAAATTGTTGGAGCCATCCTGATTAATGCAAAGCCGATGGCTCGCGGGATCGAGAATAAAATCTCCGCACAAGAGGAGATGACCGTAAAAGAGGCGAAGACCCTCATCGGATAATAGCCGCTGGAAAGGGAACCCATGAAGGATAAGAAAATACTTGTCGTTGAAGATCATGATCTACTGTTACTCGCAATTCAGGACACACTCGAGGTGGAGGGATACAAAGTCGTGACGGCAACCGATGGGTTGGATGCACTGGAAAAAATGCGAGATTTTACACCCGACCTTATCGTTGCCGATATTTCAATGCCGCGTATGGATGGGTATACCTTTTTTGAAGAAGTGCATTCCGTCCCGGAGTGGATTCCCATCCCATTCATTTTCCTGACAGCACGCGCAGAACGCGAGGATCGACTCAAGGGCAAAGCGATGGGAGCCGAAGACTATATTGTCAAGCCCTTCGACCCACAGGAGTTAGTGGTCGTTGTCAGCTCCCGCATTGGACGAGCGCAGGAGATCAGGGAAGCAACCGAATCCGAGTTTGAAGAGCTGAAGCAGCAGATTATCACGTTGCTCAGCCACGAGTTACGGACTCCACTCACCAGCGTTTACGGCTATACCGAATTGGCTCTAGAGGAGGCAACGTCGCTTCCTCCCGGAGATTTTCAGAATTTTCTCAAGGGGATCAAAAAGGGCACGGATCGGCTCACGCAACTGGTTGAGGATCTCCTGATGGTCGTTCGCCTTGACACCGGAGAACTGGAGCAGGAATTTGAACTGTTAGGTTCTGTGCAAGATGACGTAGCCGAGATCGTCAGGCGAGTGGTGCAGATCAAGAGGCCCGACGCACGGAGCAAAGGACTGCAGCTGGAAGCAGATGTCAGCGAGAATCTGCCGGGCGTTCTCCTTCACGAGTATTTCCTGATCGATGCCCTACAGAGACTCATCGATAATGCAATCAAGTTCACCCGGGAAGAAGGCAAGACGATCCGTGTTATCGCCTATACAAAGAGCAATCACGTGAAAATCGCGGTGAACGATCAGGGGATTGGGATTTCCGAAGATCAAGTTTCCCTGCTCTTCGAACGGTTCCGCCAGATAAACCGCGATAAAATGGAGCAGCAGGGCACAGGAATGGGATTGGTTATAGCCCAATCCCTGGTTAATTGTATGAATGGGACTATCAACGTAGAGAGCACGCCTGGTGAAGGAAGCACGTTTACGATCGAGCTACCCATAGCGGAAGGCACTTGAGATTAAGACGGTTAAGGTCGCTTTATCACGCCTCTGCGGTTAATATATCTCGCTTACCAGGATCGAAGCCTCGTTCACAGCAACCATCCAAGGAGTATAGATGCAAATACGTCCTTACGACCCGCAAGTTGACAAACAAGCCATTCACCGCATCTGGGTGGAGATCGGCTGGATAGAAAAGGGGAAAGAAAAGCATCACCAGGCGATGGACACCTTCCTTGAGGCCTGTCAAGCGCTGG
>CAYMAQ010000306.1:0-4351 GCA_964388385.1 uncultured Anaerolineales bacterium
GGGAGCCAAGGACTTCGTCTTCACCGTGGAGGATTATCTGGCTGGATGGCAAGCCCGCTTCCCCGATGCGGAGGTTCACATCATCGAGGACGCCGGGCATTACGTGGTGGAGGACGCCCACAGGCGCATCCTCCCCCTGGTGACCGACTTCATCCAGCGCACATAGGGGGCCGGCACACAAACCCGCGCAGAAGTGGCGGACACCCCAGCTTTGAAACGCGACCCTTTATCACATAAGGACATCCCATATGCCACCCGCCCGTACAAACGATGCAAATCAGGCCACGTACAACATCGCCGGCGCCATCGCAGACATGGCGGAACGCGCCCCCTACCAGCCCGCCGTGATCTTCCCCAGCGGTCGGGACGCCAAAGGCCGCGCCCGGACGGTCCAGTTCAGCTACCGGCAGCTCAACGAGGCCTGCGACCGCTATGCACACGGGCTCTCCGCTTTCGGCATTCAACAGGGAGATCGCGCCCTCCTGCTCTTCAAGCCCGGCGTCGAGTTGATCACCGTCGTCTTTGCCCTCGTCAAGATGGGCGCGGTGCCGGTCATCATCGATCCGGGGATGGGCACCCGCGCCTTTCTCCAGTGCGTGAGAGAGACCGAGCCGACTGCACTGATCGGCCTGCCCCTCGTCCACGCGCTGCGGCGGCTGGTCCCCGGCCCCTTCAAGACGGTGCAGCGGACCGTGAGCACGGGCCGTATCGGCGTGCTCGCCGATGCGACCCTCGATCAAATCGGAGCGAGGGCCTGGGAACCGTTCGCTGCCGCACCGACGACTGCAGAGAGCGAAGCCGCGATCGCCTTTACGTCCGGCAGCACCGGCATCCCCAAGGGCGTTATCTACCGCCACGGGATGTTCGGCGCCCAGGTTGAGCTTCTCAGGACCGTCTTCGGGATCCAACCCGGTGAGGTCGATCTGGCGCTGCTCTACATCTTCGCGCTCTTCAACCCGGCACTGGGCGTGACCACGATCATCCCCGATATGGACCCCACCAAATCCGCGGAGATCAACCCGGCCTACGTGGTCGAGTCGATCCAGACCCACGGCGTCACCAACGCGTTCGGCTCACCCACGATCTGGAAGATCGTCGCGCCGTACTGCATCGAGCACCAGATCCACCTCCCATCCATCAAACGCATCATTATGGCGGGCGCGCCCGTACCGCCCGCGCTCATTCAAAGGATGAAGGATCACATTCTCGGTGAGGACGCCAGGATCGTCACCCCGTTCGGAGCGACCGAGGCGATGCCCCTGACCCTTATCGAGGGCCGTGAGATCCTGGCGGAGACGGCGGCGCTGACCGAGGAGGGCCGGGGTATGTGTGTGGGACGCCCACTGCCGGGCGTCGACATCCGGATCATCCCCATCACCGAGGCGCCCATTCCCACCTGGGACGAGCGCTTACCCCTTCCCCAGGGCCGGATTGGGGAGATCGCGGCCAAAGGGCCGATGGTCACACGCGCCTACCTCAACCGCCCGCAGAAGACCGCCGAGGCCAAGATCCGGCAGGGCGACGACGTCTGGCACCGGATGGGCGATCTCGGCTACTTCGACGCGACCGGACGGCTCTGGTTCTGTGGGCGCAAGGCGCATCGGGTCGAGACTGCCACCGGACGGCTCTATCCCGTGCTCTGTGAGACGATCTTCAATCGGCACCCGCGGGCAGCCCGCACGGCCCTGGTGGGCGTCGGCGACCTCGGTTCGCAGGAGCCCGTTTTGATCGTCGAGCCCAAGCCGGGTGACTTCCCTGACACCGTCGTCGACCGGCAGCGATTCGAGATGGAGCTGCTGGCCCTGGGGGCCGGACACGACCACACCCGCACGATTCACGACATCCGCTTTTATCCCGGCACCTTCCCGACCGACGTCCGCCACAATGCCAAGATCCAACGCGAGAAATTGGCCCGATGGGCAGCGTCCGGGCGCCGCATCCGGGGCACCCACGTCTCCTACGTCGGCCCCTCGGAGCAAAGAGGGGCTCGGGACCGTTGGGGACATCTGGTGGGACTCCTGGGCGCGTTGGCCCTCGCGGTGCTCTCCGTCGTGCTCCTCAGCCGGCACCGCCAGAACGACGAGGACGTAGCATGAAAACCCTGGTCACCGGCGGCGGTGGATTTCTGGGTCGATACATCGGGGAGCAACTGCTCCACCGAGGCGACGAGGTGACGATCTTCGCACGGGGACACTATCCCGAGATCGAGGCCCTCGGGGCGCGTGCGATCCGGGGCGATATCCGGGACCGCCGCGCGATCGCCGAGGCGTGCCGGGACGTGGAGGTCGTCTTTCACGTCGCTGCCAGGGCCGGGCTCTGGGGGCCGCGAGAGGCCTTCTACAACGTCAACGTCGTGGGCACCGAGAACGTCATCGCGGCCTGCCGCGACGCCGGCGTGCCGAGGCTGATCAACACCAGCTCGCCCAGCGTCATCTTCGACGGCACCGCCCAGGAAGGCGTCGACGAATCGGTCCCTTACCCCGAGACCTACGAGAGCCCCTATCCCAAGACGAAAGCACTGGCCGAGCAGCGGGTGACCGAGGCCAATGGACCCGATCTCCTGACCGTTTCCCTCCGCCCCCACCTGATCTTCGGACCCAGGGACAACCATCTGATCCCGTCACTGCTGGCACGGGCCAAAAACGGTCAGATCCCCCAGGTCGGTGACGGCACCAACCGCGTCGACCTGACCTACGTCGGGGACGCCGCGTACGCGCATCTGCAGGCGGACGAGGCCCTGACCGGCGATCCATCCATCGGCGGGTCGGCCTACTTCATCAGCCAGGACGAGCCGGTGCTCCTCTGGCCCTGGATCCGCGACCTGCTCGACAAGCTCGATCTCCCTCCCATCCGGCAGCGGATCCCGCTGCCGGTGGCGCGGGCGGCAGGTGGGGTGATAGCCACCGCACACCGCCTGCTGCCGCTGAAAGGGGAGCCCCGCCTCACACCCTTCCTCGCCAGCGAACTGGCGGAAAGTCACTACTACGACATCAGCCGCGCCAAGCACGAGCTGGGCTACGCGCCCCGCTTCTCCATGGCCGAGGCCAAGGCCAAAACCGTCGCGTGGTTCAAGGCCCATCCGGTCTAGCCGGGATTCCGCCTCAGGCTGCCCCCTACCCTCTCAGGGCCGCAGACTCCTCCGCCGGCTCGGCCACCGGGCCTTCCCGCCCCTCCAACCGTCCGGCGAACAGAACGATCAACCCGCCGGCGATGAAAATCACGACGTTGATGACGAAGGGCAGCCCCCGGTCGATCTCGGAGAGCTTGCCGGCGATCCAGCCGAACGGCGACGTGAAAACGATCACCACGGCGTAGAGAATCGCCATAATCCTCGCCCGCTCCGCCGGATCGACGTTCAGCACGATGAGTTTATCGAGAAGCGTCGCAATCAGGGGCAGGCTGCACGCCTCCAGCAGGGTCGCGACCAACACCCAGCCGTAGCTTTTGACCGGCGCGTTGATCAGGATCAGTTGGCTCATCACAAACCCCATATATCCCACCAGCATCGGCAGGCGCGCCTCCATCTGCCGGATCTTCGGCATCAGCAGGAAGAAAAAGAGGAGCATCGCCATCGAGCGCGCAAACGGATAGATCGCCAGGTGCTGCTCGGGGATCCGCAGCTCCTGGGTCACCAGAATGGACCAGAACGTCCCGTTGATCGTCCGACTGATGCTCAGAATGATCATCAGGGCCGCGGTCACCAGCGTCGCCGGGGCGCGCAGGATCCCCCTCATCACCTGGGGATATTCCTTGAGTCCGGAGAAGAGGGGCTGATCCCGGGTGGCTTTCATCCGGACGAGCCCCGGCTGCGTTTCCGTCACCATCCGGTTCATGATCACAAACTTTGCGGTCATCATCACAAAAGCGAGCAGATAAAGCCCCCGCATGGTCGGCACCAACGAAAACTGGTCGATCAACAACCCGGTCAGCGGTGAGACAAACGCCGCCAGCAGTCCGGCGATGTAGATCCACGACCAGACGTCCACCAGGATCTCGGGGTCCGTATCCTCCACCATCAGGCACTGCCACGAGTTACTGGTCACCCGCCACACCGCGTTGACGAACGCCGCCACGAGAAAATACGTGAAGTTCTGGGCCAGCGCCCAGATTAAGGTTGGGATCGACCAGGAGATCAGGTCGAAGATAAGCGTGGTCCGCTTGCGCCCCAGCTTATCCGTGATCACCCCGCTCATCAGCGTCCAGAAGACCTGGAAAGCCAGCCCCACGCTGGTGATCAGGCCGACCTCACTGTCGGAAAGGCCCAGGGCTAACATATAGACCGACACGTACGGCGCGTAGAGATTGAACGGGATACCCCACAGCGCCTCCGTGTAGACACAGCCCCGCACGT
>CAYMAQ010000307.1:0-4333 GCA_964388385.1 uncultured Anaerolineales bacterium
GCAGATCGGGGTAGTTGACCTGCGCCTGGGCGATGCCCAGCCGCTGCCGCTCGCCGCCGGAGAAGCCGCCGACCGGGCGGTCGGCTTTGTCGCTCAACCCGACCAGCGCCAGCATCTCCGCCACGCGCTTATCGATCTCCGCCTGGGGGCCCTTGAAGAAGAACTTGGCGGTGAAATCGAGGGTCTGCCGGGCGGTCAGGTGTTCGTAGAAGCGGGGATCCTGCGGGAGGTAGCCGATGCGGCTGCGGATCTCGACGCTGTCGCGGACGATATCCTCGCCAAAGATGGTGCCGCCCCCTCGGGTCGGCTTGATCAGATTGAGCAGCAGTTTCATGGTGGTGGTCTTCCCGGCCCCGTTGGGGCCCAGGAAGCCGAAGATCGCGTGCTTCGGCACCTGCAGGTCCAGGTCCTCCAGCGCCACCACGTCGTCGTAGATCTTGGTCAGGCCGTGGGTTTCGATCACGTCGTCGGTCAAGGTTGCCTCCTTGCATCGGGATGTGGGCGTTTGCTTGGCTTGCATTATACCATATCCAGACTGTGGAGACGTAGTCTTGTTGCGTCGCTACGGTTGGCAGAAAATGGGTTCGTTTCGCAAAGAGCCGGGGGGGCGGGCCAGAGCCGGTAGGCGGCAGGCGTGAGTAAGAAACTCGGCGAGGTTGTATGAATCCATCAGTGCCTCCTTTCAGGCGTTGATACGCTCCGAGATTGAACGCATGTTCTATATTCAGTGTAGCAGAGTGTGGAGGGTGATTCAAGGGGGCAGGGGGGGGATTAGGGCGATCGCAGTTGGCCAAAAGGGCTCAAAGCCCCGCGTTTTAGGGGCAGTTTCGGTGCCAAATCCCCTCTTATCAAAGGCTAGTATCGTTAATAACGGGGCTTTGAGCCTTTACTGCCAACTGCGATTGCCCTATTCTGCACCGCTTTCAGCTTGATTTCGCGGAAGTTATTGGATAGCCAATCCTTAACGGCGACCGAAGAGCCGCACCCAGAGTGAGCGGGGTGGGTCGGGCGGTCCGGATTCCGGCTCGGGCGGCTCGACGTCCGCGTAGACCATGTCGTCGGGCTGCACGTGATCGGTGAGATACATCGTCAGGCGCCGACCCGCGTCCACCTCCTCGGCGGGAGATGGGGGCCTCGGCCAGCGGAGGGCGTCGTAGACGGCGGTCCGGTGCAGGTCGAAGGCGCTGCGGAAGAGCCCGGCGTAGCTCATCGCCGCCGGGTGGGCCGACCGCCAGAGGAGCCAGGCCAGGGGGAGGGCCGGCAGGGTCCACGTCAACACCAGCCACGCGCCGGAGAGGGCCGCGACGGCGCTCCAGATGAGGCCGTGGAGGAGGGTGAGGGTTGTCAGGCGCAGGGCCAGGTCGAGCTGGGCCTGCGCGGCGCCCAACGCCTCGCGCAGGGTGTCGCTGAGTTGGGGGTAGAGGCGGGGCCAGAGGATGACGGGGTCCAGGCCGTAGCGCTCGCGGGGATAGTCCTCGGCGGTGCGCAGGACGTCGCCCAGGGTGGTGGGCATGCTGCGCGCCGGGTCCGTGGGCCGGTGGCGCAGGTGGGCGTCGAGCCGCCCTAACGCGGCGCGCTCCCGGGGCGTGGCGGTGCCCCGCACCAACCGGGCGCGCAGGGTCTGGCGCCGGGCGTGCTTCCGGCGCAAATCCTCGGCCCGGCGCTCGGCGAACGCCTGGGTCCAGGGCCCGTAGCCCTCGTAGACGCGCAGCAGGCTGCCGGTGAAGCTCTCCAGCAGCAGCGCGGTGAGGATCACCAGCAGGAAGCCCGCCGCGCCGTAGATGAACTGTGTCTCCGGGGTATAGGCCTGCCATCGCTGCAGGGCGTCCGAGATGCCGGTGATCTGCATCCAGACCCAGAGTCCGGCGCCCCAGACGAGCAGCGCCGGGCCGAAGACGTCCAGCAGCCAGCGCTTGTCGAAGGCGCCACCTAAACTTTTCCAGAATTCGGTGAACATCGGATAGCCTCCTCGTGGAATTTGGGGCGTGTCATTGGAAACCCGGTGCAAAGCACTTGATCCTCGATCTGGTTTGTAGGGCCTTTCGTTCCTTCAGGTTTCTTAATGGTGATGCTCGCTCCCAGGAGTGCTTCGCACCTGCGTAGGTAAGCACACGTATCTTACCCCTGCTCATAGCCCTCGTCCTCGAGGGCGGTCTCCAGAACGGATGAAGAAACTTTTACGCTGGTCATCCTCAGCGCCCCGGATGGATGCGCTGGACCATCGGCACCGGGGGCTTGTGGAGGTGACAGCGCGGCGGCGCGTCGTTCTCGCGACCGGGGGCCGGGATGTGGATGGCGTCGCACCCGGGTTCAGGGCAGGCCCAATAGGGGAAGGGGGCCGCCGGGTCGCCCGCCGGCGGGCGGTACGCTCCTCGCAGGCCCAGGGTTCTCGCCAGCTCGGGGTAGTTGTGCGCGCGGCGCAGCAGGACGGCGTCCTCCAGGTCCCCGCGGGAGACGACGCCCAGCACCGCGCCGGCCTCGTCCAGCGCCACGACGCCGGGCGCCCCGCGCCGGGCGGGCAGCAGCCGCTCGGCGGCCTCCACCAGTCGGGGGAGATCCCGCTCGGGATCGTCGATCCGGATGGTGATGGGGGCGGCGCCGTTCAGTGCCACCGGCGCGGCGTGGTCCACCGTGACGGTGTAAGGGGCGTCGCCCTCGTCGGACGGATCCTCCCCCACGGATACCACGCGCGCAGGTTTGAGCAGTTCGGACTTGTTCATCGGAACCTCCTTAGGGTTCTTGCTACAACACGTCGCCCACGGCCTGGAAGGCGGCCCACCAGTAGGGGTGGGCGAAGGGCGGGTCGTCCATGGTTTCCAGTGCGCGCTGCGCTTTCCTGATGATCCAGTACTGCGCCTCCGCGCGGCGCCGCATCGCCGGGTCGTCGTCCCGATCGGCCCACGGCGCCCAGAGGGTATCCAACGCGTCCAGCGCGGCCCGGATCTCCTCGCGGCTGCGGGTGCGCAGCCAGGTCTGGGCGTGCTGCAGCGCCTCGGCGGCGGGCACGGCACCCCGATCCCACGTCTCGTAGAACCGCCACATCAACAGCGCGGTCGCCAGGTCGCTGACGGCCCAGAGCGAGGCGACGACGGCCCGCGCCCCGGCCTGCAGCAGCACGCCCGGCAGCCCGATGTACTCGTCCGCCAGGCCGCGGCGGGTCTCCGTGAGGCCGGTCTCGCAGGCAGAGAGGGTCACCAGACGGGTGCGGGTGAGGTGCAGGGCGTCGCGCATCTCCGCCACGGTGAGGCGGTCGACACCCTCGCCGTCGGCGGCGCGCAGCAGCAGCCCCGACGCCTCCGGCGCACCCCACTCGTAGGTGCCGTGTCCGGAGACGTGAAGGACGCCGGTCTCCTGAGCGCCCTGCAGGACGCGCGCCCCGGTGGCCTCCCGCTCCCAGAGCACGCGCGCGCCGTCGCCCAGGGCGCGCCGGACCGCCAGGACCTCCGAGGGCGTATAGGGCAGGTCGCCGGTGGGGTTGGCGACGAGGAGCGGCGGCGCGCTGTCCTCCGCCGGCGCTTCCGACGCCACGCGGGCCAGCACGGCGCCGGCGGGGGCGTAGGCCACGGTGTAGCGGTCGCAGATTCGGTCGTCCGTCCCGTCCAGCGGGCAGGCGTGCAGCGGCAGCAGGAAGAGCATGCCCTGGGGCACCAGCACCAGGCGCGCGACGTCCGCCTCCTGGAGCATGGTATCCAGGACGGGCCAGAGCTTTCGGCCCAGGACGTCCAGCGTCTCGTCCATCGTCGTGCGCCAACGGCCCCGGGCGGCCTGCCGGGCCGCATCCGCCTCGGCAAAGGCCCGGCGGTGGTCCTCATCCTCGGGCAGCAGGGCGGTCCAGACGGCGGCGTCGCGGCGGGCCTGCTGCGCCGCGAACTGCGGGAAGTAGGCACCCAGCCAGCCGCCCGGCTCCTCCTCCGCGTCCTCCGGCCTCTGGACGACCAGCGTTTCCACGTCGTCGCGGGTGAGATCCTCGATGACGCGGTGCTGCAGGCCGCCGGCGGTGAGCAGGAAGGCGACGGTGCCGTGGTCGGTGAGGGCCAGGGAGAGCAGACCCGCGCGGTCATCCTGCAGCAGGGGCACCTCCCGCATTGCCGCCACGTCGGGGACGCCGAGATCCACGCCGGCGTCCTCCAGCAGGTCGTGCTGCAGGTCCCGCACTTCCCGGGTGACGGCTGCCAGCTCGTCGCGCAGCGCGTGATAGGGGCGGTGGCGGGGATTGTCCTCGGGGAGGCCCAGGGCCTCGCGCAGGGCCCGCTCCCGACCGGTGAGGGCCGCGTAGCGCTCGCGGGCTGCCGGGGCGGCGGAGGCCAGGGCGCGGCGGGCGCGGGCGCGGTCC
>CAYMAQ010000308.1:0-4332 GCA_964388385.1 uncultured Anaerolineales bacterium
GCAGCGCGCGCTGCACCTGGCCCACGCGCAGGGCAAAGTCACGTCGCTGGATCCCAACTACACGCCGCGCATCTGGCCCGACCGCGCCGGGGCGATCGAGGTGCTGGAAGCAATCCTGCCGGACGTGACCATCACCAAGCCCTCGCAGGACGATGCCGAACGGCTCTTCGACGAGGTGCTGACACCCGACGCGGCGATCCGCCGCTTTCACGCGATGGGGCCGACGATCGTGCTCTTCACGATGGGCGCCGGGGGGATGGTGCTGTCCGTGGACGGGGAGCAGACGCACATTCCCGCGCGGGAGCTGGAGGTCGCCGATGCCACCGGGGCCGGGGACGCGTTCTGGTCCGGCTTCCTGATGGCGCATTTGGACGGGCTGCCGCCGGTGCATTGTGGGTACGTGGCACGGGAGCTGGCCGAGCGGAAGCTGCAGACGGTCGGCCCGATGCCGGCGATCGAGGACCGCCGCGAAGTCTACGCGAAGGCCGGGAGGGCGATGGCGTCATGACGTAGCGACAGTCCCCGGCACTCTCTGGGGTACGAGAGTGCCGGGGACTGTCGCTGTTTCAGGGCAAGATCTGACGGATGCGGGGCCGGGGACGCGTTCTGGTCCGGCTTCCTGATGGCGCATTTGGACGGGCTGCCGCCGGTGCATTGTGGGTACGTGGCACGGGAGCTGGCCGAGCGGAAGCTGCAGACGGTCGGCCCGATGCCGGCGATCGAGGACCGCCGCGAGGTCTACGCGAAGGCCGGGAGGGCGATGGCGTCATGACATAGCGACAGTCCCCGGCACTGGCGTACTTCGCCAGTGCCGGGGACTGTCGCTGTTTCAGGGCAAGATGCGACGGATGGTGGCGATGAGGTGCTCGATGTCGAAGGGTTTAGAGAGCACGGCGTCGAACCCCTCGTCCCGCAGGGCCTCCAGGTCGGTCTCCAGGATATAGCCGGTGATGGCGATCACCGGCAGGTCGGAGTAGAGATCGCGGGCCATCCGGAGGAGTTCCTTCCCGCCCATTTTGGGCATCACGATGTCGGTGATCAACAAATCGGGGCGCGCCCGCTGCAGCAGCCGGAGCGCCTCTCGGCCATCAGGTGCGGACTGCACGCGGTAGCCCAGCGCTTGCAGGAAATCCTGGAGGGCAACGCGCAGTTCGGTCGCATCCTCGACCAGGACGATCCGCTCGGTCTGTCCCTCGACCAGCTTCGACTCCGAACCCTCAGACGCCCTCTCCCATTCCCCATCCCCGTCCACGCGGGGAAGGTAGAGCGCAAAGGTCGTGCCCTCACCCGGAGCCGTCTCGACGTCAATGGCGCCGCCGTGTTGGGTGATGATGCCGAAGACCTGTGAGAGACCAAGCCCGGTTCCCCGACCCGGCCCCTTGGTGGTGAAGAACGGCTCGAAAAGGTGCGCCTGCACCTCCTCGGTCATCCCGTGCCCGGTGTCCGACACCGTGAGACACGCCCAGGCGCCGGGCTCCAACCCCGGGACAGGCGGGGGCTCGTCAGGCGCGACCTCGACCGCGCCGACCCCGATGCGCAGCTGACCGCCCTCGGGCATCGCGTCGCGGGCGTTGACCGCCAGGTTGACCAACGCCTGCTGGATCCGGGTGGGGTCGGCCTCGACGACACATCGCACCGGGCAGAGCTCCAGGGAGAGCGCGATATTCTCGGGAATCGTCCGCCGCAGCACCTCCATCACCCGTTCGGTAAAGGGTACCAGGTCCAGCGGCTCGGTCTGCAGCATCGCCCGGCGGCTGAAATCGAGGATCTGCTGGACCAGGTCGGCGGCCCGGTTCGACTCCTCGAGAATCGTACGCAGCGAGCGCACGACGTGGGCCGGCAGATCGGGCTGGCGGTTCAAGGGGAGCTGGGCATAGAGGATAATCGAGGCCAGGAGATTATTGAAGTCATGCGCGATGCCGCCGGCGAGCTGCCCGACAGCGGCGAGGCGCTCCTGCTGGCGCAGCTCCTCCGCCATGCGGCGCTCCTCGGTGATATCGCGGCTGATCCCCATCGTGCCGATCACACGCCCCTCCGCGTCGCGCCGGGGGAGCTTGGTGACGGAGACCCAACGCGGCTCCCCGTCCGGGCGGACGATCTCGCTCACCCTGCCGACGACAGGCGTCTCAGAAGCCATGACCCGGTCCTCATCGGCCTCAAGCTCGGCGGCCTGCTCCGGGAGCAGGAAATCGGCGTCGGTCTTTCCGACGAGATCCTCCGGCGGAAAGACCAGATACTCCGCCGTCGAACGGCTGGCCCGCACGAACCGGTGGACCTCGTCCTTGAAGTAGATGAAATCGGGCGAATTGTCCAGCAGCGAACGGAGCAGATGACGCTCGAAGGTCAGAGCCCGTTCCGCCTGACGTCGGCGAAGAGTTTGAGAAAGATGGCTGACGACCGTTTCGATCGCCGATGCATACCGGAGTTCGCTGCCACGGTGGAGCAGAATCGCGAGGCCGCCGTACGGCTGCTCCTCCAACGCGAACCCCATCGTGTAGACCGGGCCGACATCCAATAACCGCTCGACAGCCGGTCCCAACGCGGAAGGGACCGTGCCACTGGAGAGCGAAATAAGGTTCGGCACCCGTTCGAGCTTACCGGTGATAAAGTGTTCGGCCTCTTCTCCCATCGCTTCGACCGGCAGCGCGATCCGCCGAGGATCACGCCCCAGGAGATCCACCAGGCGATCGAGAATCGGACCAAATCCACGCCACGCGCGCGGCCTGACGGCCTGAAGCTCCGGATCGTAGAGCGCCACGACGACGTAGGCCTGCGGGTTTACGCTGCACACAGCCTCCGCAAGGCGGTCGCAGATCTCGTCCGGATCGTCCAGACGGCTGACCTCGACGATCGTCTCGTTGATGAACCGCAGCGCGGCGAGGGAACGCCGGCGCTCCGCCTCGACCCGCTCGCGGGCGGTGACGTCCCGCACCACACAGACCAATCCGTTGTCACCCACGGACGTCAGGGAGACCTCCTGGGGAAACTGCGACCCGTCTTTCCGGCGGCCCACCGCCTCGCCCCGCCACCGACCCCGCGCCCACATCGCCGGCATGATCCGCTCTTCGAAACGCCGCCGCTCGTCATCCGCGTAGAGAATCCGCCAGCCCCGGCCCACGAGCTCGTCCGGGCTTTCATAGCCGTAGATCCGGGCGTGCGCCTCATTGACGTAGGTGAAGACCTCGTCCGTGTCGAGGATCGCAATGCCATCAATCGACGCCTCCATCGCCCGGACGTGACGCCGGGTCCGGCGCTCGGTCTCCCTCCGCTCGCTGATGTCGCGGGTGGTTCCCTGGTACCCGGTCGGGCGCCCGTCGGCATCGACCACGATCCGACCGGAGACCTCCACGGGCACCGCCCCACCCCCCTTATCGAACATCTCGACCTCGAAGATAAACCGGGGGGTCTCCGGCAGATAGTGAAAGCCCTGTTCAACGAGGGCGACGATCCGGGACAGGGCGTCCGGCGTGACGTGATCGCGCAGAGACGTCCCGATCCACTCATCGGGCCTGTACCCCAGAAGCAGCGCAATCGCCGGGTTGACGTAGGTGAAGACAAGGTCCAGATTCATCTGCCAGATCGCATCGACCGTGTTCTCGGCCAACAGGCGATAGCGTTTCTCGCTCTCGCGCAGCGCCGACTCCGTCCGCCGGCGCTGCGCCAGCTCCGATTGGAGCGCATCAAAGAGCTGTGCGTTCTTGACCGCCACGGCGACCTGGTCCGCCAGCGTCTGCAGAACCCGCACGTCGTGCTCGTCGAAAGCGTTCAACTCGGGGGTCTGAACATCGAGCACGCCGATCACCTCGCTGTCGACCTTGAGCGGCAGGGTGAGCTCCGATTGCGTGGGCAGGGCCTCGAAGAAGGGATTGATAAAATGCGGGTCCTCCGTGACGTCGTTTGCCAGGCGCCGGACCCCGTGGCATCCCACCCACCCGACCATCCCCTCGTCAAAGGAGAGGCGGTAATCCTCGGGAAAGCGGTCCTTGGCGGCGCCGACCACCGCCGCCAGCTTCAGCGACCCCGGCGCATCCAGCAGAAAGATGCCCGCGTAGTGATAGCCCAGGGAGCTATGGAGGAGATACGCGGCCCTCTCCAGAATCGCGTCGACATCCAGGAGCGCGACCATCTCCTCGCCCACCTGATTGAGCAGCGTGAGTTGGCGCACCCGGCGGGCCAGGGCGTCCTCGGTCTTCTGAAGTTGAGTCATAACACCAGCCTTAGAGGCTATACACCAGCCTTGGAGGCTATACACCTTAATTTGGCTTTATGGTATATTAGAATTTGGTTAGTGTCAAGCAAAAGACGTATCGATTTTTACCACGGATGACACGG
>CAYMAQ010000309.1:0-4329 GCA_964388385.1 uncultured Anaerolineales bacterium
CAGTGCCGGGGACTGACAAACCTTTACGTGCGCAGCTCGACGATGTCGCCATCGTGGAGAACGTGATCGCGGCCCACGGTCTGTCCGTCGAAGACCCCTTCGCCCCAGACGCGGGCGGACTTGAGTGTCCCGAGAAGATCGCGATGGACCTGCACGGCAAAGTCCTCGACGGTGCCCCCCTCATACATCACAAAGGGCGCGGTGAAGTCGGGCTCCTTGCCCGGCGGCTTGGCGTAAATGCGGATAATCCTCAGACGGTGGTAGACCTCGGCCTTGAACGCGTCCACGTGCCGGCCTGTCTTTGCGGAGATGGGCAGCATCGGTAGATCGGCATCGATCAGCTCCTCGAGAACCTGGAAATCCTCGTCGGTGCTGGCATCGTCGTCCTTGTTGACCAACACGAGGGTCGGGACGAACGTCATCCCCTCTCGATCGGCGTACCGGTCACGATAGGCCTCCGGCGCGATGCGGTGCTCCTCCAGGAGCGCCAGCGCGTGCTCCAACTGCTCGATGGGGAAGGCCTGCAGGTCGACCACGATGAGCATCATATCCACCTGCCGGATGAGCTGAAGCAGCCCCGGCTTCATAAACTCGTCGTTCAGCGGCGGTGTGTCGATGAGCTGAACCTGGACGTTGTCAATGGGCATCATCCCCGGCGTCGGCTGCCAGGTGGTGAACGGGTGCGCCGCGACCTCAGGGGTCGCACCGGTCAGGGCATTGACCAGCGCTGACTTACCGACGTTGGGCATTCCGATGACGGCAAGCTGCCCGGCCCCCTCCCGATCGATGTGGAACGCGGAGGTTTGACGCGCCGGACCGCCCTTCTTCCCGCTGGGCTGTTCGCGCAGTTCGGCCATCTTCCGTTTGAGGTCGGCCCGCATATGCTCCGTCCCCTTATGTTTGGGGATGATGCTCATCATTTCCTTGAGCAATTGGAGCTTTTCCTCGGGCGACTTCGCCCGGCGGTACTGTTCCTCAACCTTGCGGTATTGGGGGGGTACATTCGTTGGCATAGCGTCTCCGTCGTTCTCCTGATCCGGTCCTCAAGGGCGGGTGCGAACCGGCGTTACCCGGCGTTCCGTCCCTGTCCACAGCCATGCAAAAGCTGTTGAGGGATTCGCGGTTGGCCCCACTATCCGTCCATTTTCGGGCGACGTGATTGAATACGCGCCTCTCTAACCTCGTGATTGTATTTTACCATAGAGTGGGGGCCGTCTCAATGCCCTATTCCTCCATCAGCCACCCCATCGCGTTTTGTGCGAAGAGAGATTGGGCCTCCCTCGGCAGTCGGTAGAAGGCGAATGCAGCGAAGAGCGTCCGGTAGTCGGGATCGGCTATGTCTGCGTAACTCACCACGACCGGCGCGCCGTTCTCCACACTCTCCGGCCCTCTGACAAACGGGATCCCCGTCTCCTCGGCAAAGTCCTCGGTCGAGATCACCGTCGCCGGCGCACCGCTTTCGGATGGGCCCAGCGTGATGATCGCATCCTCGGCGAAGCCGGCTGCCAGGGCGTGCGCGGCGTCTGCCACCCGCAGATCCGCGAGCGGCTCACGCGGCATCTCCTGATCGGGAAGCGAGAGGATCTGGCTGCCGATCCACATCACCCGAGCGGGGCCCAGCCGGCCCATCAAAGGCACGATGGTCGCATCCTCCAGGGCGTAATCGCCGCTGTCCACGATATAGGCACGGTACCCCTGGAGATCGACGTCGGTGGGCAGCCCCCGATCCGCCAGCGACCAGATCGTCACGGCATAGTCCGGGCTCAGGCTCGCTTGAAGTTCGGACGCGCTCGTCCGGCCCGGCGAGAAGGCCGTGTCGAAGGCCAGGATCAGAACCTGATCCACCTCCGGCTTGCCCACATCCGACACCGCACCAAGATCGTCGCTGTCCAGGGATTCGCCGGTCGAACAGACGACGACGGCCTCGCTGACGTTCAAACAGGTATCGAGGGCCCCCGCCACCAGGCGCTCGACGCCTGCTGCGACGCCCTGGGCCCGCTCCGCCAGCACGACTACGTCCGTTCGTTCCTCCCGTCGATCGAGGACGAATAGGGTCGTTCCTTGGGTTGGGATCCGTCCGATATCCTCGATCACGATGACCCCTAACGGCGCTTCAGGTGGGAAAGCCTCGCCGTTCTCCGCTTCTTCGTTGGAGGGGGTCTCCCATTCGGGTTGGGCAGGGACGTCGGTCTCGGTCTCGTTCAACTCTATAACAATCGAGATGCCGGCGGTGGCAAGGATCTCCTGGATGGGTTCGTAATCGGGGAAGAGGCCGACGTGCAGGGTGTCGTGGTCCGGGACCGCCTCGGTGCGAACCTGGAGGTCCAATCCGTTGTCGGCGAAGAGCTGCTGAAGGATGCCACCCTGATGGATGAGCTGCGGATCGAGAACCTCGGTGTTGATCTGCACGAGATCGATGGGCGGTTCGAGCAGGTACGGGAAGTCCGCCAGCTCCTCGCGCTGTCGCTCGTCCCTCGCCAGCCAGTCGGCGATTCGGCTGAGAAAAGCGTCGTTGTCCGCGTACGCGTGATAAGGGGCTGTGAGGAAGGTGATGTCGCCGAGGGCCAGCACACGCTCCTCCGCGCTGAGGGTGGCGGCATGGAGCTCCGTCTCATGGATACGGACCGCCGAGCGGGTGTCGGCGTCGCCGGTGATCAGCGGACGGTCCTGCGTGCGCAGGGAGTGCGAGGCGAAGAAGATCACCTCGTCCAGCCCTTCTGTCAGGGCGTGCGATCCCTCAAACCGGGTGAAGGCGACGTTGCGATAGTTCCGATTCTCATTCTCCAGGTTATAGAGATAATCGTCGAAGAAGATGACGTCAAACGCGCCGGACAGACTGTTGATCGCCGGGACGGCACTGATCCCGGTGGCACCCGGATCCCAGAAAAGGTCCTCGAGCGATGGCGTGTAGGCGGCGCGGGTGGGGTCGGCAGCCAGCAACACTTTGCCGCCATCCGCCACGAAATCGACAATGGCTTCCCGTTCTTCCACGTAGAAACCCTCCGACGGGACCAGGACGACGAAGGCCGAAGCACGGCGAAGATTGGCCTTCAGGTTGGTCAGTCCGCCATACCAAAGCTCAACGTCGACCCCCCGCCTGTTGAGTCGATCGCGGAGCGGCGTCAGATCGTTGACGTCGAGGTTGTTGCCGTGGGCCTGATCGATGACGACGACGCCGTCGCCGGACTCCGGTTCGGGTTCCGCCGTCGCCGGGGGCAGCGTGGCGACCGCCACAATCCCGGGATCCACAGTGGGGATCTCCGGGGGGGTATAACGACCGGGATGATACCAGAGCCAACGTCCGCCGAAGCTAGCCGCGAGCAGCAGAAGTGTGACAGCGAGCAGGATGATGAGCGGTTTGATTGCGTCTTTCACTTCGCACCTCCAAGGCGGGCGTCGTAAAGCAAGAAGATCTCGTGGGTCTGGCTGACGGCGTTGGTAAACGTGAGGGCACTTTCTCGGGCCGAGATCTCGTCCTCCGAAAGGTTCATCTCATCCCGCGCGCGTTCGGCCAAGTCGACCACCCGGTAATGCGCCAGGCCGGCCTGTTCCGCCGCCACCTCCACGGCCTCGCTCCGGCTGCCCACGGCATCGATCAGGCCGAGTCCTGCCGCCTCTCGCCCCTCATAGATGAGTCCCTGGGAGATTTCGGCGGCGGAGAGCTGTAGACGGTCGCCCCGCTGGGTGAGTACGGTTGCCACGAACTCTGCCTTGACCGCTTGTAAGCTCTGTTCGAACTCCGTCCGGTTGCTGCCGGTCTGCTTGAAAGGACCGGTTCGGAGTATATTGTCGTTGACCGTCGACTCCGGCGGAATCTGGGCCTAAGCCCCAATGTTGCCGACGGAGGATGAGGGTTTGGCGTAGATGGGATCGCCGGCGAGAGCGGCGTAGTAGCCGCCGCTGGCAGCCATGCTGTCGATAGAGATCACCACGGGCATTGTGCGGCGGAGCACCAGCAGTTCGAGATAGAGCGCCTGGCTGGAGGCCACACCCCCGCCCGGCGAGTCTATCTGAATGACCAGGGCTTTGACGCGGGGGTCCTCCTGCGCGATCTCCATCTGGGCGCGGTACCATTCCAGGCTGCCTGCCCAGATGGTCCCGCTCACATTTACGATGCCGACGGCAGGCCGAGGCACGAGGCGACCGGAGAGCCCCCAGGTCAGCCCGATCAGTGCGATCCCGATCACGACCACGCGTACCCCTCTGCCGAGTTTCGTCAAGAACGCTGATGTCATACCCCTCCTTCAAGGATGTCGGGCTGCCTATTGCGTTGCCAGCAATTCTCAATATGAAGCCTGCTAAGGCCGGCCAGCCCTTATCTACGACAAC
>CAYMAQ010000310.1:0-4326 GCA_964388385.1 uncultured Anaerolineales bacterium
GCTGCCGATGAACTCCGGCGCAGAAGCGGTGGAGACCGCGCTCAAGGCCGCCCGCCGCTGGGGCTATCAGGTCAAGGGCATCCCGGACCAGCGGGCGGAGATCATCGCCTGCGAGGGGAACTTCCACGGGCGGACCGTCACGGTGCTCAGCATGTCGACCGTGCCGCATTATCGGGAGGGGTTTGGCCCCTTCACACCGGGCTTCACCGTCGTCCCCTACGGCGACGTTGACGCGCTGGAGCGCGCGATCACAGCCCACACCGCGGCGTTCCTGGTCGAGCCGATCCAGGGCGAGGCCGGGGTGATCGTCCCGCCCGACGGCTACCTGAAGGCCGCGCGGGAGCTCTGCGACCGGCACAACGTCCTGATGATCGCGGACGAGATCCAGAGCGGGCTGGGCCGGGCAGGGAAGTTCTTCGCCTGCGACTGGGAGGGGGTCAAACCGGATCTCGTCGCCATCGGCAAGGCGCTCTCCGGCGGAATGATGCCGGTCTCAGCGGTGCTCGGCGACGATGACGTGATGGGGCTGTTCGATCCGGGCAGCCACGGCTCGACCTTCGGCGGCAACCCGCTGGCATGCGCCGTCGCGCGGGAGGCGCTGGCGGTCATCGTCGATGAGGAGCTGCCGCAGCGGGCCCACGAGCTGGGAAGCTACTTCCGCCAGGCGCTCCAGGCGATGGAGAGCCCGTACGTGAAGGAAATCCGCGGCAAAGGTCTGCTGATCGGGGTGGAGCTGACGGAGGACGCCGGCCCGGCCCGAGATTTGTGCCTGGCGCTCAAGGAGCGCGGGATCCTCGCCAAGGACACGCACGGCGTTGTGATCCGCTTCGCTCCCCCACTGGTCATCACCCGGGACGAGATCGACTGGGCGCTGACCGTCATCCGCGAGGTGCTGGGCGCGTGACGGCAGGGCGACCGCCGTCAGGAGTGTGAGGCGAGGAAGGCCAGGAAGAGCCGGGGGGTGACGTTGACCTCGATCCACGCGGCGATAAGCAGGAGCGGCAGGACGACGGCGACGAACAGCTTGAGGAAGTGGCCCACCTCCCGGATGACCCCGGAGATGCCGCCGCCCTTGCTCGGCGGGGCCAGGAGGATGTCGCCCATCCGCATCGCCTGCGCGGTCGCCAGGATCGCCGCCGGCAGCTCCAGGAGCCCGTGGGGCATGATGCCCAGGAGCACGAAGAGCAGCGGGTTGACGCCCAGATTGCCGACCTGGAAGCCGAGGTAAGCGACGATCGCCATGGGGGCCAGGAGCAGTATCAGGGCCAGAATGCCCAACGAGAGCATCGCCAGGACGCCGGCTGCGATCAGGGACCGCACGTTGTTCCAGAAGACCGCGCCGGTCGAGAATGAGGGCAGCAGCCCCGTCTCCTGGACCAGCTCCGAGATCGACCCTGCGCTGGGATCGGTCAGCTCCGAAAACGAAAAGGCCTCCGCCGGGAGCGGAAAGCTGTTGGCGGCCCATCCGCCGATGGCAAGCCCGCCGACGATCATCACAATGAGGGTGACGATCAACTCGGCCCGGGCGCCCCGGATGATCCTGGGGATCTCACGAACGTAGAGTGCGACGATCCCGTCCGAGGGCCACACCGCCCGCCAGAACGTATGCGCCGCTTTTTTGAGGTCAACCTTATCGATCACCCGCCCCAGCAGGTGCTCCCGGTTGAAGATACGAATGCCCAATCGGACGAGAAGGACGTCCACCAGAAGGAGGGCCAGGGCGATCATCCAGAGCGCGAAGTGATTGGCGAAGAGCAGCAGCCAGGCCTCCACCTGCAGCAGCAGCGCCATCGGAATAATGATGAAGCTCGCCACGAGATTGGCGGCGCGGACGCTCGTTGACTGGCTCGAAACGATCACGGCACCGGAGACCATCACCACGCCCTCGACGGTGCTGAGCCCGAAGGCCAGGATCATCAGGCTGATCGAGGGCCACCAATTCAGGGAAACCCCCAGCAGAACCACGTAGGAGAGCATACCCAGCCAACTGGCGACGACCGGCGGCGTCACGGCGGCAAGGAGCTTCCCGAAGTAGAGCTGCGCGTCCGTCAGCGGCGTCGTCAGCAAGGGCTCCAGGCTGCGGCGTTCTTTTTCGCCGACGAAGGTCTCCAGGGCGATCACCAGGGAGAACGTGGTCGGGAAAAAGCCCACGACGAGCATGAGGAACGGATACAATCTCTCCATGATGAGATCGGCGCCGTAGCGGCGGACGAATCCCAACCCCCGGGACGCGGTGAAATTCGCCAGGATTGGAAACCCGATCACCAGGATCACGATGGGAAGGACGAGACGCCAATCGCGCAGCGTGTCCCGAATCTCCCGGCGGGTGATGACCAGCGCGGGATGGACCGCGCGCCACCAGGCCCGCAGCCGCTGTCTCAGGGCGTCAGCCATACGCGACCTCCGAGCCGACCGCCCGGAGATAGACCGACTCCAGGCTTCGGGGCACCTCGCTCAAGGTGACCACCGGTATCCGCGCCTCGGTGAGGGCCTCCAGCAGGCGGGGATTCGTGATCTGCGGATCCGAAGTGCGGTAACGGACCCACGTCTCCCCAACGGCCTCGATCTCGACCCACTGGCGCATCAAGGGCAGCAGGCCGTTTTCCGGCGTGTGCCTCAACGTCAGCTCCATCAAGGGAGGGCCGAGCAGACGCACCTTGAGATCGGATGCCGTGCCTTCCGCCACGATGACCCCATCCCGAATGATGCCGATACGATCCGCGAGCTCCTCGGCCTCCGGGAGATTGTGCGTGCAGATGATGATCGCACGCCCCCCGTCGCTCCGCATCTGGCGAATGGCGTCGCGAACCAGCCGGGCGCTCGCCGGGTCCATCGCCGAGGTCGGCTCGTCAAAGAGCAGCACCGGCGGATCGTGAAGCAGGGTCCGGACCAGGGCGATCTTCTGCTTCATGCCCTTGGAGTAGTCGCTCAGACGGCGAGGCAGGGCCTCCTCAAACTGAAACCGCTCCGCCAGGGATCGGATCCGCCGCTCCCGCTGACGCCCCGACAGCCCCCGCAGCTCTCCAAAGAATTCCAGATACTCCCACCCGGTCATCCGGGTGTAGAGCCCGGGCGCCTCGGTGAGGACGCCGATGTTTGTCCGCACGTGGCGGCCCTGGGTGGTCACATCATATCCAGCGACCGTTGCAGAGCCCGCCGTCGGCCTGAGAATCGACGCCAACATCCGCACCGTGGTCGTCTTCCCGGCGCCATTCGGCCCCAATAAAGCAAAAACCTCGCCGGCTTTGATCTGCAGCGAGATGGCGTTCACGGCGACCAAATCATCAAATCGCTTGGTCAACCCTTGTAGCTCAATCATAGCCCCCCACTCATCGTTCCCACGTTGAATGCCTTCACTGCGCCTATTATACCACGCCCCGCGAGATTTTTTGATAGATATCCATGATATAAATTTACATAATGGGGCTGAGGCATTCAAGAGAAAGCATGTGGAAACGCAGAAACGCTTTAGTCATTGATGATCAGATCCATAAGCCGTGGAGGCTGCCGGGAGAGGGGCCCGGTCTGAGAAGGGCTTACTCTCCGCGCCCCTCCGCAGAGGCATCCCGATTGCCCCACGGGACGGACGCCATAGGATTCAACGAAACCTCACACTCCGGTCGCAAAACCGCCAGCTCGTGCTCGAGCAGCACATTGAGCAGGGTTCGCAATCCGATAACCGCACCCAGGAGCAGGATATCGCGCCACGTGGGCGAGAACCCGGTCTTCAGGATATCCGCTGCGATCTGGAACTCGAGCGCGACGACCATACTCTGCCCCAGACTCAGGCGAACCCGCGACACACTCTGGTGTCCGTGTCTGCCGATGCAGCACCGGAAATATCCGTAGGCGGCCCGCACAACCCCGATAAGGATAATCAGCGCTCCACAGGCTTCGATGAACGCGATGATATACTCGAAGATGTCCCCCAGCAGAGTATCGATCAGCAGCATAGATCCATTCCTTCCAGTATATAGTCGACGGACCTCAGGCCGACCCCAACGGGCAGAGGTCGGGGTCGCCTGAGAGTCCGTCGACGTATCCGGTCAAGGACGCGAATACCGTTTATCGGATTTATCCGCGGCGGCGCAGGAACGCGGGGATCTCGAGGTTATCGCGATCCGCCGTCACCTGGCTGCCAAAGAGATCCTGGGCCTCCACCTGGCGGCTGTTCTGGCCGCGGCTGCTGGTGCTCGCCGGGGGCTCATCGCCCTCAAAGCCCGTGGCGATCACGGTGATGCTGACCTCTTCCTCCAGAGCGTCGTCAATCACGGCCCCGAAGATAAGGTTGACGTCCGGGTGCGCGGTCTCACGGATGATGGAGGC
>CAYMAQ010000311.1:0-4322 GCA_964388385.1 uncultured Anaerolineales bacterium
CTGCACCGCTTTCAGCTTGATTTCGCGGAAGTTATTTGATAGCCAATCCTAAGTAGGTGAGAAAACGTACGTTGACATTGCTCATAACCATCGTGCCTCGTGGGCAGACATCGTACTCCTCAGAGGATCTCCAAATCAATCAAGAAACTTTTACGGAGTTACGTAGCAGTGCGTCAAGGCAGGTATGACTCCATCGACTTAGATCGATCATTTGTTCTACCTTCATTATAGTGATTGGCACGTGCAATGCAAGGGGGCAGGTAGGGTAGGGCAATTGCAGTTAGCAGAATGTCGAATCTGAGCCGGTCCATCGACGGCCATCCCCTCTCTAAATCCCCCCGAAGGGAGAATCCGAGCTTCCGAGATGATGGAATTGCCCTAAGGCACAGAACCAATTCCCTGTTCGCATACGACGCGTGTGATATAATGAAAATATAAATCGAACGGGATCATCCCGTCTCTCTGAGATGCCTCGCACCTTCTTCGCAAGCCCGGATGATTGTACCCATAGGCCTCGCGCGGTCGGGAAGGAGAAGGTAATGATGCCTCATCTAGCAATCTCGCTTTTAGGCACGTTCACCGTACAGCTTGATGGCGAGCCCGTCACGAACTTCGGCTACGACAAAGTACGTGCTCTTCTCGCTTATCTCGCGGTTGAATCCGACCGCCCCCATCGCCGCGAGCGTTTGACCGGCTTACTGTGGCCTGAGTACGACGAGCACGCCGCACGCACCAATCTGCGCAACGCCCTGGCCAATCTACGCAACGCCCTTGGCGACCGTAAGGCCGATCCTCCCTTTCTGCTCATCACCCGCGAGAGCCTTCGCCTCAACCCGAGGTGCGATTATGATCTCGACGTTGCAGTGTTAGAAGCGCAACACGTCGCTGAGGACCGAGTAGGTCTTGATCAACTGACCGCCGTCGTCAATCTCTACGGGGGCGACTTCCTGACCGGGTTCTCGCTGCCAGATGCTCCAGCCTTCGATGAATGGGCGACCCTCACCCGAGAGCGGTTGCAACACCGGATGCTGGACATCCTCGACCGGCTGAGCAACGCGTACACGCAACAGGGAGCGTATGCGAAAGCGTGCACCTACGCCCGACGTCAACTCGATCTCGATCCCCTACGTGAGTCCGCGCATCGCCAGGTGATGATCGCACTGGTGCTTGACGGGCAGCGCAACGCCGCACTGGTTCAGTACGAGACCTGTCGTGAGACCCTGGCCCGCGAACTAAACCTCGAACCAGCAAGTGCGACGACGGCCCTCTATACCGACATTCGCGGGGGTGAGTTTACCTCTTATTCAGACACGCTGGACTCCGAAGGCTCCGCTCAAGCCCCTGGCCCCGCCCCCTTCAAGGGACTGCAGTTCTTCGATGTGGACGACGCGGGCCTCTTCTTCGGGCGGGAAGCCCTGACAGAGCGAGTCGTCGGGCGTCTCACATCGGGCGAAACCTTTCTGGCCGTGATCGGAGCATCTGGCAGTGGGAAGTCCTCGCTGGTACGCGCTGGACTGGCAGCAACCCTGCAATCCGAGAACCTCCCTGGCAGTGGCGCATGGGCCGTCGATCTCATCACCCCAGGAGCGAATCCTTTACTCCGATTAGCCCGGCGTTTCGCCGACGATGCCGACGTCATCGCCTTGATCGACGCGATACGGGCCGACCCTGAAACCCTGCGCCGCACGCTCGCGGCACAGACGTCCCTGGCCGACAAGGGGAAGCGGCGGGCAGTGATCGTGGATCAGTTCGAGGAGCTCTTCACCCTCTGCCACGACCCAGCCCAACGTCGAGCCTTCGTCGCCAGCTTGCTCGCCGCCGCCGACGCACCAAATCCGATCGCGGTCGTGATCGCTCTGCGTGCCGACTTCTACCACCACTGCGCCCGCTTCGAGGAACTGCGGCAGGCCATGGAAGCCCACCAGGTCTACATCGGCGCGATGACGTCCGCAGAGCTCAGGCGGGCCATTGAGAGGCCGGCTCGGCGCTTGGATTGGTCCTTGGAGCCTGGCCTCGTTGACCTCATCCTAAAGGACGTGAACGCTAGTGGCAACCGGCCCGCCGAACCCGGTGCCCTGCCACTCCTATCCCACGCCCTGCTGGAGACCTGGAAGCGTCGCCGGGGTCGGATGCTCACCCTGGCCGGCTACGCTGAAGTCGGTGGCGTCCAGGGAGCTATCGCGCAGTCCGCCGAATCCGTCTACCGCACGTTGCCGCCCCACGAACAACGAATCGCGCGTCGCGTCTTTCTGCGCCTGACAGCATTCGGGCAGCTGGAGGATACTGAGACGACCCTTATCACCCGCCGACGGGCCACCCTCAAAGAGATCACCGCCCTACCGGATGATCCCGAGGCCATCCGGCGGGTCTTGGAGGCCCTGACCGCCGCTCGTCTGGTCACCGTTCAGCGGAATGCGGTCGAAGTCGCTCACGAAGCGCTGATCCGCGAGTGGCCCGCTCTGCAGTCCTGGCTCCAGGAGAATCTCGAAAGCCTCCGTATCCATCGCCGCCTGACCGATGCCAGCCACCGTTGGGAGCGCGCGGGATGCAATCCGAGCGATCTCTATCGGGACGCGCGATTGGCACAGGCCGAGACCTGGGCAGAAGACGATGAAAGAGCCCTTACCACGCTGGAACGAGCCTTCCTGGATGCGTCGACTGCCGAACGCCAGCAGCGGGAGAAAGCCCGTGCGGCCCGGCAAAAGCGCGAGCTAGAGGCTGCGCAGCAGCTGGCCGACGCGCAGCAGCGCCGGGCCGAGGAGCGCGGGCGCCTCCTGCGCTGGCTGGCCATAGCTGCCGGGTTTCTTTTAATCGCTGCGGTGGCTGCGGGCCTGCTAGGGCGGGGCTACCGCGCCGCCTCCCGCGAGAACGCAACCCTGGCTGATGCCAACGCCACAGCAGCCGCTGAAAATGCTGCAATCGCCGCCACAGCTCGAGCCGCTGAAGCTCAGGCCGTCGCCGCCCAAAAAGAGGAAGCTGAACTGCGCACTGAAGCTGAACGAGCCCAAGAGCAAGAGGCTATACAACGCACCCAGGCCGAAACCGCACAAGCGGAAGCGCTTAAGCAGACCCAGGTCGCCAAATCCAATCTGCTGGCTGTGCAGTCAGGCCAGCTTCTTGAGGAAGATTACACGTTAGCTCTCCTTCTCAGTGCAGAAGGATACGACCTGCTGGACACCGCACAAACCCGGGGGAGCCTATTGACGGCACTCGAGGCGTACCCCTCCTTAGTAAGCATAATACACACCCCGGCTTTTGAGCTTCTGTCCGTTGCTTTCAACCCCAGCGGTAACCACCTGGCAGCGATAGGCGGTGAGGCAACAGGCGCGCCCAGCGTGTACATATGGGACACAGCGAGGCACACACTCATCGGCGGACCCTGGCAGACGTCACGGACGGGATTATTGTTGGCAGGCTCTCACATCATCGACTACAGTCCGGATGGCACAATCCTGGCACACGGTGGCTGTAGTGCGCGGAGCACTGACGGCCTCTGTATCGAGAGTGAGATCACCCTACGAGACGCAAAAAGCGGCCAAGTGCTCAACAAGATCAGAGGCCACACGAGCAACATCCGGGGGGTAGCGTACAGCCCGTCGGATACCCTCCTGGCCTCATTCGGTGACGAATCTGTGCTGCTGTGGGATACCCAGGACATTGGCAATATCTCGGTCGTACACGAACTCCAAGGCCACACCACCCCCATTGCCACCGTGACCTTCAGCCCCGATGGACGTCTGTTGGCCTCCGTGGGGTTCGACGATCAGGCTTCCGACAACACCCCCGACGAACTAACCCGCTATGTTCACGTATGGGATGCGGAAACTGGTGTCCTTTTGAGGCAGCTCCCCTACCGAAGCAAGGGCTTCTATAGCCTTGCGTTCAACTACGATGGCAGCGTCCTGGCAGCTGGCGGATGCAACAGGACCACGAGCGTACAGTGGCGACCGGGCTGCGATCAGGGTCTTATCCGCCGGTGGAACCTCGAAGAAGGTGCGGAACATCCACCACCACTCATCGGACATAGCGACTACGTCTCAGGCCTATACTTCGTCCACGGAGATACTTCACTTCTCACGACCAGTACGGATGAATCCATTGGCCTATGGGATTTGACCGCCGAGACACCTGTCATCGACCGCATCGTAGAACCAAACGAGACCGCATTTTCAGCAATGAGTCAGGATGCACAGATTTTAGCCACGGCCTGGGGATCAACCATCCATCTCTGGAATGCAGAGGCGCTGTTAAACAAGAATGGTACACGCACCGGTGACATCTTTGCCTCAACCGCTCCCTTGGGACTGGGCGGTTTGGACCTG
>CAYMAQ010000312.1:0-4292 GCA_964388385.1 uncultured Anaerolineales bacterium
TCGCCGAGGTGGAATCCAACTGAAACGTCGAGCGAATCATCACAAGCCCCCGGTCGACGGAAAGCCGTCGACCGGGGGCTTTCGTTATTGTATCCTCACGCTTCTGCGCTATAGTATATTCACGTTAACGCATATGAAATCGAGGGAAAGGAACGGATGGGATGAAACTCGCCTACCGGCAGATTATAGTGGATGGGTCGCCGACCTCGGTCCAGGGACTGGACGACCTGCTCGCCGAGCTCAAGGCCCAGGGCCGGGAGCCCGACGAGCCCGACCTGGGGATGGAGATGGTCGAGCGGCTCAAGACGGACACCTATATCCCATACGGGGCCCGCGAGGCCTTTGCAGCGGCCTTCAGGCGGGAGTACGCGGCCTATCTGGACCGGACGGGCGAGGGATCGGCGAGTGACACGCGCGATTACGGCACCTGGCGCGGATATCCCCGCGAACAGATTCCCTGGTATCCCACCGTCAACGAGGATCTGTGCGACGGCTGTGGGGTCTGCCTGCGGCTCTGCTCCACCGGCGCGCTTCAGCCTACGGACGACGACAAAGTCACCGTGGCGGACCCCTACCGCTGCATCGTGGGGTGCAGCTCGTGCGCCACGATCTGCAAGCCCCAGGCGATCACCTTCCCGCCGCGCTCGATCCTGGACGCGTATCCCCGGAAGGGATAACCGCGCGGAAGATTGTCCCCTCGCCCGGTTCGGAGGTGAAGCTGACGCGCCCCTGAAGATAGCGCTCGCCGATCAGGCGCATGCTGTAGGTGCCCAGACCGCGGCCCGCGCCCTTGGTCGAGAAAGACCGCTTGAAGATCTGCCGCTTCACCCGCTCGGGCATAACCGTGGGATTGTGGACCCAGAACTCGACCCCCTCGCCGGACCGGCGGCTGCCCACCGTCACCGCCTCGCCCGGCCCCGCCGCCTCCAGGGCATTCTTGATCATATTTTCGAGCACGCGCGTCAGCAGGGTCCGATCGCTGGAGAACGCAACGTCTTCGGTATCCGGCGCGAGATCGAGCGTGCGCCCCCTGGCTATCTCGTGGGCGCGGTAATCAGCGACGAGATCCTCAAGCAGGGCGTAAGTTCGAAGCGCTTCCGGTTCGACCTCCAGCTCATGGCGCTCGAGCTGCGCCAACGCCTTCTGCGCCTGGATCTCACGGATCAGGCGATCGGACACACGCCGAATAAGCTCAACCATCGACACCTCCTGCTCGGACCGGGGCGCGCGCGCCTCATCCTCTGCGCGGAAAACGTCGACCATCAGGTCCGCGGTCGCCCGAACGATCCCGGCGCTGTTGAGCAGGTCGTGGAAGAAAACACGCTCCAGCTCCTGCCGCCGCACTTCATCGCTGATATCGGCGAGCGTAAAGATCGTGAACCGTTCGCCGTCGAGGGTCAACGGCTGGGCCCAGACCCGCAGATCGATGCCCGGTGGGTTATTGTTCTTCGGGATCGTGTTGATGTGGCACTCCTGCACCGCATGCCTGCCGTGCATGGCAGCTATAACCGCTTGTATCGAGCCGCAATATTCACAAAAAGCTGTGGTGCCGCATCCGCCTTCGCGTTCGAAAGCATGGATGCACCCCAGGATCTCTCCGGTCCGCAATCCGACCACGTCGTCGAGTGCATCGTAGCCGGCGAAGTCCAAAAGCGCTTGGTTGGCATAGACAATCTGGCGCTGGGTGTTAAGCACCATCACCATATCGGGCACGGCACCCAGCACCTGATCGAGATACGCGTGCTCGGCAAAGATCTGAACCTGGGCGTGCAGCCGGTCGGCAGATGCGCGTTCAGCGGGCAGAAAGGCGGTCTTCAGGTCGTCGATGGCTTCTGTCATAGGATCGCTTTGACCTCTCAATAGGGGATGATCGTCGGTCTACACGTCTTCTAAAAATTCTGGATATCGCGCGCGCACGTCGGCAAGGAAATCGCCGAAGATCGTAGGACTATGGGGCACGAGTTTCTTCAACATCGCCAGGGCCATCCGGCGGATCTCCCATTGGGCCTCCGGCGTAATGCGGAGCCGGAAGAAATGCAGATACTCCCGGAAGTTCATCGTGACCACAATCCGGGTCGCGGCGGCGTTGGGCAGGACGAACCGGGCATCCTCCTTGAGGACGCCCATCGCGCGCAGGTCCTGATACGCCCCCTTGACGTGATCGATGAGGTCCGACCAGACGTCCACAGCCGCATCGCTCTCCGCGACGCTGTCCGGCACGACGAGCTCGGGATCCGACATGTCCACGTACCGCTGGCTCTCCTGGCTGTAGGAGGCAATGCGGTGCCGGACGAGCTGGTGACTGCACGCGCGGCTTATCCCGCCGACCTCAAACGTGGCGCTGGCGTGCTCGATGATGGACTCATGGCCCTCCCGGAGCCGCGCGCGCAGGAACGACGCCGGATCGCCGCGCGATTGGCTGCGGTAGCAGACCCGACCCGCGTGCTCGATGAGGGACTCCGGGCCGGTACCCTCGGGGTCGGTCTCCGGCAAGTACTGCGTGACGGCAATCAGTTCAACGTGCATACCTTACCCTCCTTCTCGCAAAGCCCGCGCCCGCCCCGCCATCTGGCTCCGCAGCCTGGCGGCGTCCCGGGGATAAGCCCAATAAAAAAGTGAATAGATAAGACCGCAGATCGTCCAGGGAAAGGGAATCGTCCAGAGCAGCGCGCGCGTCAGGCCGAGGCGGTCGGCGAGAGTGCCCGCGATCAGGGCGGCCACGGCAGCGAAGCCGCTTTCGACAAAAGTGACAAACGCATAGGCGGTGGCCCGAAGCTCCGGCGGAATGGCACCCTGCATCATCGGCTCTTTGGCGCCCTTGCCCGCCCAACTGATCGTCAACGCGGTCACGAAGCAGAGGGCAAAGAAGGGCCAGAAGTTCCAGTCCTCGGTCCGGGTCAGCATCACATAGCTCAGGGGGATACCGCTGAAGATGGAAAGCTGCCCGATGATCGTGCGTCCATATTTGGGGCTCCACGTCTCGGCCCAGTCCCCCAGAACGCCGCCGAGGACGTTGCTGATCACCGTACCGACGACGATCCCCGCAAAAGCCAGCGTCGCGCTGCCCTGCGGGTGATCGAAGGCGATGGCCTCGGTCATGCCCCGCACGTCCACCAGCCACGTGATGAAATAGAGGCCCAGGACGACCCAGGGCATACTCCCCGCCATCCCCTGCAGAATCGCGGCCCAGAGGGTCGGATAGCTGATCACCGTCTTGAGGTCCGAGAACTGGATCCGGTACTGCGCGGCGTCCTCCTGGGTGATCAAGCCCTCCAGCTCCGGCTCGGCGGCCCCACGCGGAGGCTCCTTGACCCAGAACGCCACGCCCACGCCCGACAGGACGCTCGCGCCGCCCAACACGAAAAAGCCCCACCGCCAGAGCGCCGGCGTGGCCAGCATGCCCAATCCCAGCGTGCCGACGATGATCCCGGAGACGCCGATCGCCTCCAGGGCCCCCAGGGCACGGCCCCGTTTCTGGGGCGGGAACGTGTCCGACATCAGGGAAAAGGTCGCGGGCAGCAGGCAGCCAAGCCCGATGCCCGAGAGCGCGCGGATCGCGAGGAGCTGCCCGAAACTGCGGGTGAACCCGCACGCCACGGTCCAAAGCCCCCAGATACCCGTGCCGAAGATGATCACCTGTTTGCGGCTCAGGCGGTCGGACGCATAGCCCCAGAGCGGGGCGCTGACCGATTGAAGCACGTGGCGGATCGTGCCGATAGAGCCCAGGGCGGTGTAGTTCAACCCCCACAGCGCCTTGATGGTCGGGAAGAGGACCGACATCGCCTGCCCTTCGCCCTGATCGATGAAATAGCCGAACGCCAGGGCCAGGAGTGTCTGCCGGCGGTGACGCTTGGATCGCGCGCCCGCCTCAGCGGGTGTGGTGACGGAATCGGGGTATATTTTTGTCGTCATTGGACCTCGATGTATGCTTCCTACGGTCTTCCCAATAAAGTCTCACCAACCTCTGCCAACACCAGCATATCACGAAACCACGACTCGAACTGCGCAGCCGTCAGGGCATAGGGCCGGGCGTGCAACCACACCCGGTCGGGCTGCACGTAGATCTCCCTGAGCCCGCGTCCGGCCCGATCCGCCAGAACATGGGTCACGATCTCACAGGCGGTCGCATCGTCCAGCAGGCGCCGTGCGCGGGGCACGTCCCGGGCATAAACGTGAAGCCCTTCCCACGCGGTTCCTACCACGTCCAACCGCGCGCAGTCGCGGCAGTCCAACAGGGGCCGCTCCTGTCCCAGAGCGATCCGCGCGCCCAGGTCCGCGCTCACGGTCACGTT
>CAYMAQ010000313.1:0-4292 GCA_964388385.1 uncultured Anaerolineales bacterium
TGCCCTTGCCCAACGACCCCCCGTTGCCCACGAAACCCAACGCCAGACCGGCTGCAGGCGGTTGTTCGGTATCCAGGATCACCATCAGGAAGATGGCTGATCCCGCCGCGACCGCTCCGAAAAACGGCATGGCCTGCGGAACCACGACACCTCCCATCATGAGCCCGGCCCACCCCGCGATCGCATAACTGAGATAGCCCGTCGCGGTGCCGATACAGTACCCGCCGATCAGGAGCCTCGGCTTCGACAGCCGTTTGTGCGGCATGGTAAACGCGATAAACGTACTCGCGCCCAACGTGGCGATGGATACGGTGCTTTCCACGGCATCCGATACAGAGATCGCGATGAATAAACTGACCGTCGCCAACGCCGCCTGCGCGAGATAACGCGACGGATGCTCGACAAATCCGTCATCAATCAGTTTCATCGCGCGCCATCTGGGTTACCTTCACGGTCTGAATGGGATAGGGTAGCTCAATGCCATAGCGTTCTGCGGCCTCGTTCAAGGCCAATACGACGTCAGAGTGAACGTCCAGCAGACTATGTGTCCGCTGGTCCACCCAGAACCGCGCCGCGAGTTGGATCGCCGAATCCCCCAGCGCCTCCGCATGGATCATGGGAGCCCGGGTATCAAGCACCCCCGGGATCTCCTGCATCGTCTCCAGGAAAACCTGCATAGCCCGGTTGGCGTCCTGCCCGTATCCCAGTCCGATCATCACGGTGCGGCGGCGTATGGGATGGGTGCTGAAATTCGTGATGGCGTGACTGAACACCTCCGAATTGGCCAAAATCACGGTCTTGCCGTCCCACGTTTGGATAACCGTGTCGCGCAGATTGATCTCTATTACCTTCCCCGTGTAGTCACTGACCTCGACCGCGTCTCCCTCCCCGAACGGCTGGCGGATAAGCAGCAGTAGGCCGGCCACAAAATTTCGTGCAATATCTTGAATGCCGTAGCCTACGGCAACCCCGGCAATCCCCAGTCCGGCGAGAAACGCCGTGATGTCGGGGCTGATCTGCCCGATGGCGAAGATCGCCCCAAAAACCAAAACGCTCCACCGGACGATACGTTTGACGAGTACAACTGGTTCGCCGTCCTCCGTGTGGCTCTTAACCGCTCGTTCGGCAGCTTCCGCCAGTAACTTCGAGGCAAACAGCGCGACGATAAAACCGGCAATTCCGATCAACAAATCAGGGAGAAAATTTCCCAATCCCGTTAACAGCGCCTCAATGATCGATTGCAAATCAATGTTCAATATATCCGGTCTCCAGTTCATCCATGTATGATACCTTTCACCTTCCGCCCCAGCAAAAATCGGGGATGAGGAAGCTTCCTCATCCCCGATTTTTGCTGGCGGTCAAACGCAGAGCGGTCAAACGCAGAGCGTTCGAACGCTTCGCGTTTGACCGCTTCGCGTTTACGCCATTTCGGTTAGATCAGCTTCTCTCATACATACAAATCCGGCATAACCCAGCATAGCCCCCTGCGCCCGGAGGGTCATCCCCGATGGTTATCGGGTTCGCCTGATCAGATAACTTCGGCGGGAGCTGGCTGTGCCCCGTTTGGTGTCTCTTGGAATGCATTGGGTCGATTCCCCGTTTGTACGCTGTCACAGGTGCGGTCGTGTGCTCCACGCTCAATTTGTCGTTGCTTTCCATATCTTGCCCCATAGGGCGATCGCAGTGGGTCGCCAGGGCTCAAAGCCTCACGTCTTGGAGCCTGTAAAACGATAACTTCTCGTCTCTAACGCTTCCAGCCCCCGTCCCGGGGGCGTCGGCGCGGGAACCTGTTCTTTTACAGCCCCTGGGGACGCCTTCATCCTACTGGACTGCCTCGTGTTCCTGCACACTTTCCAATGCCTCAAACGCGACCGCTCTGATCTCGTGGATCTCCACCGGCTTGTTGAGACACTGATAGACTCCCAACATATCCGCCTGGCGCTTGATCCGGTAGCACCCGTGAGCGGTCAGCCAGACGACGGGCGTATCCGGATTCAGCTTTCGGAACGCGGACGTCAGGGCAAGCCCGTTCATTCTCGGCAGGCGAAAGTCGGTTATCAGCAGATCGAAATGCTCCTCCTTTGCCATCGCCAGGGCTTTAAGGCTGTTTCCCGCCATGCTAACCGTGAAGTCCTCGACTCGCCCCAGGGCATGGGTCAACACAAACCTGATGTGCTCGTCATCATCCACGATAAGAATGCGATGTTCGAGCATACGCTTTTACCTCTCTATGTGTTCTTATTCTTCTCTTTAATCATAGCATACTTTGCTTAAATCCAAAAATAGAGGGCCGTTGGGCTAAGGGCTGGGCTGCGTTGGTACCGTTGGGTTTCCGTTGGCCCCACGGTTTTCCGGTGGGGGCTGCCGGAGCTCAGCCGCCGGTCGCAGGCTGATGGCGGAGTTGCGCGGTAGGAACGGGTAAGCTGCGGGTCCGCACGCCGGTGGCGTGGAAGACGGCGTTGGCGATCGCCGGGGCGGTGCCCGCCATCACCGGTTCCGCCAGGTTCTTGGCGCCGAAGGGCCCTTCTCGCAGCTCGGTCTCGATAAAGGTCGCCTCGATCTCCGGGACGTCCGGCGCGCGGGGAATCCGGTAGCGGGTGAACTGGGTGGCCTGCGGTACGCCTTCCCGAAAGGTGAACGCCTCGGTGACCGCATATCCCAACCCCTGGGTGATCCCCCCGTAGAACTGGCCCAGCGCGCCCAGTGGGAAAAGGATCGTGCCGGCGTCGTGAGCGGCCCAGAGCCCGACGACGCGCACCCGTCCGCTCTGGACGTTGACCTCGACCTCGGCGATCTGGGCGCCGAAGACGTAGCAGAAATAGGGCTTCCCGGTCCCACGCTCGAAATCCCACGCTACGTCGTCCACGGCCCACCGCCCCGACGTGGAGAGCTGCATGCCCATCTCGCGGGCGTGCGCGACGACCGCCTCAAAAGCGACCGGTGCCTCGCGCGGCCCCACGTAGCCCTCGCCGTGGCGGACCAGCCGGTCGACGCTGCAGCCCAGGAGGTCGGCTGCCGCGGCGTTGAGCTGTCCCTTGAGCTTCCGGGCCGCGACCTGGGTGGCGTTCCCGCCCACGATGGAGGCCCGCGAGGCCACGGTCGGCCCCGAATCGATGGCGGTGTGGGTGTCGGGGCGCAGCACGCGGATCCGCGCCATCTCGACCCCCAGGGTCTCGGCCGCCAACACGGTGAAGACGGTGCGGCTGCCCTGCCCGAAGTCGGTCAGCCCGGAGGTGAGGGTGATGCTGTCATCGTGCTCGATCTCGAGGGTGGAGACCGCGAAGTCCTCCCCCTCGCCGCCCAGACCGCTGCCGTGAAAATAGGCCGCCACACCGATGCCCCGGCGTATGGTCCCGTCGTTCGGGGGCCTCCGCCGCTTTGTCTCCCATCCCGAGTGGTCGCGCACCCAGGTTAGGCAGCGGGAGAGGCCGACCTCGTGGTCGATCTCCGCCCCGGTCATCGTGCGGTCTCCCTCGCGGAGGCAGTTCTGCAGCCGGAAGTCAATGGGGTCGCGCCCCAGGCGGTGCGCCAGCTCGTCGACGGCCATCTCCGAGGCGGCGACGGCCTGGATGTTGCCGAAGCCCCGGAAGGCCCCGGCGTAGCCGTTGTTCGTGTAGGCGACGTCGGTGTCGACGCGGACGGCCCGGTACCGGTACGCGCCGGCGGCGTGAACCGTGGCCCGCCACGAGGCCAGGGGCGTCGCAGCAGCGTAAGCGCCGTTGTCGATGAGCACCCGCGCCTGAGCGGCCTGGAGGTTGCCCTCAGCGTCGACGCCGATCCGCAGGTGGTAGCGGGAGGCCTGGCGCTTGTAGGAGGCCACCATCGACTCAGAGCGGGTCAGCACCAGGCGCACCGGGCGCCCGGTGATCAGGGCCAGTCTCGCGGCCTGCGCCGACGTCTCGTAGACCACGTCGTCCTTGCCGCCGAAGGCACCGCCGACCGGCGGTTGGATCACCCGGACCCGGTCTTCCGGGAGCCCCAGGACCGCCGCCAGGATGTCCCGGTTGATGAAGGGGCTCTGGTTGTTGGCATAGACGGTGACCCCGCCGTCCGGTTCGGGGACCGCCAGGGCGCCCTCCGTCTCGATGTAGGCGTGCTCCTGAGGGGCGAACGTGTAGGTCTCGTCGAGCACCAGGTCGCACGCCGCCAGGATGGGATCCGGATCGCCGTTGCGCACGATGTGCCGGTCGCAGAGGTTCGCCGGGAGTCCGTGACCGGCGATCTCCCCGGTGGTGAGGGTCGCGGGCTCTTCCGGAATGAGGGGCGCGTCCGGACCGAGCGCCTTGGTCATC
>CAYMAQ010000314.1:0-4272 GCA_964388385.1 uncultured Anaerolineales bacterium
GGTAGAGGTAATACTTTTCCGGGGAAATGGGCATCCACGGCTCGACGGCGGGCAAGCGGCCGATGGCGTAGTAGATCAAGGCCGTGATTGCGTAGAGAGCGGCGAAGATGACGTTGATCCATATGGCAATGGCCGCCCTTTGCGGATGGCCCTGTAGTTCGCGGATGACATCTCTGGGCCAGAGCGTGGCCCTGAGCCAACAGGTGACGGCGGCAATGATATTGGATATCACGTCTGCTCCTTGCGCGTGTCGGCAATCTGCGTAGCTCCGACCGTGGTGACTTCCCGAGTAGTGACTGGTCCGCAGTCAGCGCGAAAAAATGTACAACAGGGCGAGGGGGATGGTCAGACTCAGCCGGTAGGCGTAGTAGGGCAGCATCCCTTGCGCGCTGAACCATAGCATAAGCACCCAGGAACCGGCGACAAAGAGCAGCGCCGGCAGTCCGAAGTAGGGCAGGGAGGGCAAAAAGCGCAGCGGATTCAGGCCTTCCTCGGCTAGCGTGTTGTGCACAGGCCCCCCTTTTCCGGCCCAGCAATCTCAGGGCCAAAAACCATATGTAGCATAGCCTATGAGTGTTAACGTGTGTTTAACAACGCGTTAACAAGTGTCAGTCTTACGGAACAGTCATGATTGTGGGGATAGTGGCGGGGTTAATGACAGACCGCGTCGGTTTCTCGTCCGGCGCGGTCTGTGGAAGCTGTTGACGTTGTGGTTAGGCCATGTCGCGGATGCGCACCTCGATGTCATCCTCGTCGCTCAACAGCGCTTTGAGTTCGTCCGTATCGGTGTCGCCGAAGTGATAGGGGTAGAGGATCTTGGGGCGGAACGCTTGAGCCGCGTCGGCAGCCATCTGGGGATCCATCGTGTAGGGGAGGTTCATCGGGAGGAACGCGATGTCGATCTCCTCCAGGTCTTTCATCTCCGGGATGTTTTCCGTATCCGCGGCGACGTAAACACGGGTATCCCCAAAGGTGAGCACGTACCCGTTACCCTCGCCCCGGGGGTGGAAGGGTTCCCCGCTGTCCCGTTTGTGAACCATATTATAGGCCGGTACCGCTTCGATGATGAGGTTCTCCACGCTGAGCACGTCACCGTTCTCCATCACGGTGCCGCCCTCAATGCGCTCCGCGCAGGACGGCGGCAGGATGACCTGCGTATCGTCCGTGCGGATCTCTTTCAGGGCGTCAGGATCGAGGTGGTCGCGATGCCCGTGGGTGATCAGGACGAGATCGGCCTCGGGGAGCTGTGCGTAGTCGGCGACGCCGCTGTACGGATCGACGTGAATGGTATCGCCGAGGAATGTGAACATCAGGGTCCCATGACCTAGAAACGTGAGCGTCAGATCGCCGGCGCCTGTTTCGATGACATCGGACTCGAAACGTGATTGCTCGGACATAGTTCGCTCCTTTTCTGTATCGAACCTTTTCTTTTCAACCTGTCTCCCTCCTACCCTGACACCGGGAGCATCTGTGGGTGTCGTGAGACGTTTTCATTGTAGTATCGCTCGATGATTCCGCAACCAAATCACGGAACGGCTCCGACCTCCCCGATTTCTATTCCTTCGGTCGTGACTGCCGGAATGGGCGTTGCCGCGGCGTCCTTGACGGAAGCGACCTCATTCCGTGTAGCCGCAGAGCGCAAGGGCTCGGGGGCCGGTATGAACACCCAGCACCGGTGAGACGATCTGGATGAGCATTTCCTGGGGTTCGTGCTCCCTGCGGACCCTCTCGGCCAGGGCTTCGGCCTCATCCCGGGCGTTGTTGTGCAGGACGGCAACCCGCATCGGTCTTTCGGTGTCCAGTGCGTGAAAGAAGTCCTCGTAGAGGGCGCTCACGGCGCGGGTCCGAGTCCGGGTCTGGCGTCCGCCCTCGACTTCACCGGTCTCGTGGTTGACCCAGATTTGGGGCTTGAGGTTGAGCAGCGTGCCGATGAACCGTTTGGCGCCGCCGATGCGACCGCCCTTGTGGAGGTATTCCAGTGTATCCAGGGTGATGATGTAGATCATCGTGCTGCGCGCCGCTGCGGCCGCGGCAAGCATTCCCTTGACGTCTCCCCCCGTCTCACGCGCGCGGACGGCTGCCAATACCTGCCATCCCAGGCTCATGGAGTTTGCCTTGGAGTCGACGACGTGGACGGGAAAGTCGACCCTCGAGGCTGCGATGTGCGCCGATTCGTAGGTGCCGCTCATCGCCGCGCTTATCGTGAGGGTTACCACTGCCTCTGCGCCGTGACGTCGCGCATCCTGATAGACGTTCAGGAATGCCTCCGGGGTCGGCTGGGAGGTCGTGGGGTGGATCGGATCGACGACTAGTCGCTTGTAGAACGCCTGGGGCTGAATGTCCACGCCCTCTCGGAGTTCCTCCTCTCCCCATATCACGGAAAGCGGCACGACGTGAATGGCGTATCGTTCGCGCATCGCCTGAGGTAGATCGCAGGTGCTGTCGGTTACTACTGCTATGCTGGGTTCGTTCATCGGTTTGTCCTTCGTCGGGTTAGTTTGAATGATTGGCGGTCTTATCCAGGAAGACCGGGGCGAGCATCTGCTCGACGGGCGCGTAACGATCGGTCAAAAGCACCGGTTCGGTCTCGGCTAGGAGGGCATCGACTGCGTCCCTGCTGAGGCGCTGCTGCTGCCACAGGGACTCGGGCTCGAACGCTTGTGGGTCGATCGGCGTGCGCGAGCCGACGACGACCCACGTGGTTCGCGACGCCCGGCGCCAGGCCGAGGTCGAGGGAGCCACGTAGACGTGGTCGAAGGTCTGCCGGAGCGTATGGACGTACGCCCGGATGAAACGCCCATAGGACCCATCGATGACGTTGACGATATAGATCCCGTTCGGTTCGAGCCACGCGTTGACGCGTTCGTTGAAGCCCTGGGTCGTCAGATGGTAAGGCACGGAGAAATCGTCGAACGCGTCGCCGATGATGATGTCGTAGTGTTGGGTCGGCTCGCGCTCCAAATACATCCGCGCATCCTCATTGAAGCTTCTCACCCGGGTGTCGGTGGGAAGGCCCATATACGCATAGGCGATCTCGGTGACGCCGGGATCGATCTCGATCACATCGATCTCGCTCTCAGGGTATTTCGCTTCGAGGTATTTGGGGTAGGTGTAGCCCCCCCCGCCGATCGACAATGTGCGCAGCGGCCCGTAGCGTTCGTGCTGGTAGGCCGTGAGCTCGGCATAGATCTTCTCATAGTCGTAGACCAGGGCCGTCGGATTGTCCAAGGAGGTGAAACTGTGGACGAGGCGGTCGAGGATGAGGATCCGGACGGATTCTCCCTCGCGCTCCTCGTCGCGGACCTTGATGCAGAAGTAATTGGTCTCCCGAATGCAGGGGTTTCTGAGCCACGGTTGGCTGTCGGCCCATGCGGCCCCGGAGATCACGAGCGCTGCGGCGACGAGGAATCCTACCAGATGCTCCCGTAACAGAAAGAAGAGTCCGAGTACCAAGAGGACCGTCGCCACGCCCAGTACGATGGTGTAGGTACCCAACCAGGAGATCAACCAGAAGCCGGTGGCAAAGGTGCCGACGATACTTCCCACCGATCCAAAGGCGTAGATCCTTCCCACCGTGCGCCCCGCTCGGTCGAGATCGGAGATGGTCAATTTGACCACGATGGGAGAGATTGTGCCCAGGAGGGTGCCGGGGACGAAGAATAGCGCTGTGATCCATGCCACAGTCTCCACAAGGATGGGCCACCGGACGTCGAGGAACCAGTGGGTCTGATCGATCGCCAGGATGCCCAGGGTTGTGAGCCCGGCGAGCACAAACATCCAACCTAGCAGACGCATTGAGGCCCACCGGTCGGCCAATCGCCCACCGATGCCGTTGCCCAGGCTGATCCCTGCCAGGATCACGCCGATCACCGTGGTCCACGTGTAGAGCGAGACCCCGAGGTTAGGCGCGATAATCCGCCCGGCGACCAGCTCGAGGGTCATGATGCATGCGCTGGAGACAAAGACGATGAGGATGGAAGACCAGCCACGGAGGCGTCCGGGCGGGTTGCTGCTGGATTCCATAACGAGTACTCCTTCTGTCAGGGTATAGGATTCACTCATCCTATAGCCGAGTGATCAACATTATTCGCGTGCACCCGACTTTAGCACATTGACGCTTTTTAACAATCAGCAGTCATCGTTAAAGCCTGCTGCGACAAAGACGTTGGTATCGAGCACTACGGGTTGGGACATAGATTTCCTTTCGGTCAGTCTGGAGATCGCCGCAGCCGCGTCGGTCCCCAGACTGCGATGACGGCGGCGACCGCCAGG
>CAYMAQ010000315.1:0-4254 GCA_964388385.1 uncultured Anaerolineales bacterium
CCCCTCCCACCAGGGGAGGGGAACGCCATCCCTCCCCCTCGAGGGGGAGGTTAGGAGGGGGTGATCCTACGATTGTGCGTAGTTGCTCATAAAACTAAAGGGTTACTCTCAGACCATGACCTAGGAGGGCACGTATGGCAAGGCTTGACGGTATCCTGATCCTGATGCTGATGCTGATCCTCGCACTGTGGGGATGTCAGACCGGACCGCCTGCAGCGCCGTCTCCCACAGGAACGCCCACCTCGACGCCCCCATCCACACCCATCCCTTCGGGCGCCGGTGACGCGGCGATTGGGCCGACCGGCACACTCAGCCTTACGCAGGCGATCACAGGCAGCGTACAGATCGAGCCGCCGAAGGCCCCCTCCGAATGCCCCAAGCTCGAATCCCGGCTTCGCGACCTGGCACGCGCAGAGAATCCCGAGGCGTTCGCGCGGACCCACGCCCTGACATATAACGACGGTCTCACGAGAGCGATCGTCGAACTCCAAACACCCCAACCCGATCTCTCCTTCCTGGACGCGTACGACGCCGAGGTCGAAACACAAGCGGGCGACGCCGTTCAAATCATGGTACCGGTCGAATCTCTCTGCGCGCTATCCCAAGACCCCAAGATCAATTTTGTGCGGTCACCTTTAACGCCTGTGAATCCTTAGGGGAATCCCAGGCAATCAAGCTCCTATCACAAGCCTGGAGGCACTTACGATGAAAAGGCTTTACCGGTATGTGCGTTTGATGCTACGCTGCATTCTGATTGTCCTTGCTCTGGGGATCGGAACCCAGGGCACCCACGTCCTATCCAAGGAAACCCCACCCCTTCAACCGAGCTACGGAGCTCACACCTTGATATCCGCCGAAATACCTGACAAACCGAAGCGGCCGAACCTGGATTCGGCCCTCAATCAACTCATCGACACACACCTGGAGGGAAAGCAGAAAGCGGCGGCCCCGTTCGCCCCGCAGCAGGCGATGATCTCCGACGGGGAGTTCGCCCAGGTCACCATCCTCGGGTGGGATGCCGACATCGCGGGGATCGAGCACCAAGTCGAGGCCCTGGGCGGCGACGTCGAGGTCACGTGGGACAACGAAGTCCAGGCCCGGGTCCCTATCGCGCAACTGGAAGCGTTAGCGGCCCACGAGGACGTACGCTTTATCCGGACGCCGCTGCGACCGGTCCCCGATACCGGGGAGGGCGATCTGCTGATCAACGGCCCCACGTGGCGCGGACACCACACGGGGGACGGTGTCAAAGTCGCCATTCTGGACAGCGGTTTCGATGAGTATATGACGCTGATCGGGGCCGGCGAGCTTCCCAGCGCCGCCGAGATCATCACCGCGTCCTTCAGGGCGGACGGCGTCTTCACCCCCACCACCCACGGCACCGCCTGCGCGGAGATCGTCTACGATATCGCCCCCGGTGCGACTTACTATCTGGTCAACTACGGCACGAGCACAGAGTTCTCCAGTACGGTCAGTTACCTGGAGACCGAAGGGGTGGACATCGTCTCCCACTCCGTCAGCTTCTTCAACGCCGGTCCCTACGACGGCACGAGCAGCATCTCCCAGCGCATCGATACGGCCGCCACGAACGGGATCTTCTGGACCAACTCCGCCGGAAACCGGGGCGAGCAGCATTGGGAAGGGATGTTTGACAACAGCATTGGCGATGGCAGCCACGACTGGAACACCCAAGTTCCCACGACAACCAACGTCAATCAGATCGGCTGGTTACCCGAGAACACACTGATCACGGCTTATCTGAGCTGGGACGATTGGAATTTATCCAACAACGATTACGATCTGTACTTAAAGTACACAGACGGCACGATTCCCTGGACATTTGTCGGCTCATCAACAACCACACAGAACGGCAGCCAACCGCCGACGGAGAGCATTGTAGGTTATGCAACTCAGGATGGGTGGTACGGGCTTTATGTGTACCAAAACTCCGGAGCCGCCAACCATTACCTCGAGCTCTTCACGACACAACAGAATCTGCAGTACAACGTCGCGTCGGGAAGTGTGCCGAACTGCGGCGACGCAGCCGGGGCGGTGACGACCGGCGCCGTCGCCGCGAGTGATTACAGCGCCACCGGCCTGATGGCCTACAGCGGACGGGGGCCGACCAACGGCAGCGGTGGCGGCGCGCCCGACGGCACCAGCCGGACCAAGCCCGACATCGCCTCGCCTACCAACACCGGCACCACCACCTCCTATGGGATCTTCGGCGGGACGTCGGCAGCCACGCCCCACACGGCGGGCGCGGCGGCCCTCTACGTCGAAGCGTACCGCGACACGGTCGGCGGGGGCACGCCGCCCACCCGCGCCCAGACCCAGACTTATCTCGAAGAGAAAGCCGAAGCCCTTCACGATTGGGGCACCGACACCGACGGGATCAAGAACGACGACTTCGGCGCCGGGGGCCTGGACCTGGGAACCAGTCTGGGGCCCAACGCTCTACGCGCGCTGGACGTGCAAACGCACTCGTCCCTCGCGGTGCCGGGGCTTATCCTCGCGTGCGCAGGCACCGGCGCGGCATCGGGGCTGTGGATCCGCCGCCGGCGGCGCCGCCGCGGCGAGGCCTAGGAACAGCCACGTTCGCCCGCAGCCGCCCCCGGGATTCCGGGGGCGGCTGTGTTACAGATCCGGGCCCAAAGCCCCGAACGCTTCCCGGATGCCCATGGAAACGCAGGGGGTCTTGAGGATTTGTAACCCTTTCGTTTTATGAGCAACACTGCACAACAGGAGGCTCACCCTCTCCTAACCTCCCCCTCGAGGGGGAGGGACTGGCGTTCCCCTCCCCTGGGTGGGAGGGGTCAGGGGAGGGGGAAATCACGCCCCGCTCACTTGACTCAACGGTTGCAAGGATTTTGCATGACCAACCGCTGCTTGCGCACACCAACGATCATGAAAAGGGTTCGTCGATGCCCGTTCGTTTATTCGGTTCCCATTCGGGGTCGGCCCGGCAGCCCGGCGCTACGAACGGAGGTTAGTTGCGTGGGACGGACGGGCTAGCCCGTCCGTCCCACGGCATCGAGCAGGAACATCAAGCCCCGCACGTGGTGCGTCACCTGGTCCGGGGACTGGGAGTGATCGTAGTACGGGTCCCAGGACCAGAACCCCCACCGGATGGACGGATCGTCCTCGAAAGGCTCGCCGCTACCCGGCAGCACCTGGGTCGACAGCGAATAGCGGAACGCGTCGAGGGCGGCCTCCAGATAGCGCGCGTCGTCGGTCAGATGATGCAGGCGCAGGAGGGCGACGGCGATGTTCGGCATGTCGCCCGGCCCCACGGTGGGCATCACGACGTTGCCGCCTCGGTCGACGGTCATGGCCCAGGCCCCGTCGCCGCGCTGGTGCGCCAGGAGCCAATCGGCGAACCGGCGGGCGGCGTCCAGGAAGCGGCGCTCGCCGGTCGCCTCGCTGAGGAAGCAGAGCCCGCGCAGCTCGTCGGCGGCGAGGTCGGTGTTGAAGTACTCGGCGTCGATCAGGTAAAGACACCCGTTCTCGGCCTGGACGTCCAATCCGTGCTCGCCCCACGCCAGGGCCAGGTCGCGCCACGCCGCCGCGCCGGTGGCCTCCGCCAGGAGGAGACACGCTTCGACGGCCCGCCCCCAGCTGTCCCACCCCACGGTGAGGTCGGTCCAGCGGTGATCGTCCAGATCGTACATCGGCGCGAATCCGTGCCGCGCGGCCTGGATGAGATAGCGCCCGCTCTGCTCGGCCCGGTCCAGCCACGCGGCGTCCCCCGTGCGGTCGTAGAGGCCCAGCGCGCCGATGAGGAACTCGGCGCTGAACTTGGTCCAGACCTGGTGACCGGCAACCCCATCGCGGGCGCCGCCGGCGATCACGCTCATCGGGTGGCTGACGACGAAGGTCCGGTAGTAGAAATCGAGCGCCGTCCGGGCCCCCTCCAGGTGCGCCTCGTCGCCGTCCCGATCGTAAGCCGCCAGGAAGAGCCACGACCCGATCAGGTTCGCGGTCTGCGGGGGCTCGCGGAAGCCGTCCGGGGCGCGGTAGAAGCCGACCAGCGCGCCGGTCTCGGGGTCGATATAGGTGGGCAGCCACGCGTCGAGGGCGCCCCGGATGCGGATCTCGATCTCACCGGCGGAGTGCTCGATCCCCGGCAGGGGCGTCTCCGCGTCCAGGTCGGCGACGTCGAGGCCCCAGTCCTGGGGCGAGATGACGCCCAAGTCGTGTGTGGAGTGGCACATAGTATGTCCTTTCTGTGGGGGCAACCGTTTAGTCAAGTGA
>CAYMAQ010000316.1:0-4253 GCA_964388385.1 uncultured Anaerolineales bacterium
GAGAGCCAACGCTATCTCATCAAGAATGTTAAACCTGCCGAAAATCAAAAAATCGATTGATACTGTAGATCATTGTGTTTGACTATTTCAGCTTTGCCTCCTATTATAGTCGTGAGGTTTTGATAGGGTGATCTGATAAAAAGGATGCGAAAGGAGCCTAGCAAGATGGAAAATCGAAGGTTATGGGTTGTTTTTGTGTTGGTGATCATCGCGCTCTTAACGATGACCGGATGTGGGGAATCCGAGTTGGGGAGTGAGGACAATCCGATCGTGTGGGCTTTTGTCCCTTCCGGTGAGACGGGGCAGGTGACTGCGGGAGCGGAGGCATTGTCCCAGCTTCTCACAGCCGAGACTGGATTGTACTTTGATGTGCTCGTGACCACCGAATATGCCGGTGCCGTTGAGGCGATGTGCAGTGATCCACCAGAGGCGCAGATGTCCTCGCTCAATACTTTCTCCTATGTACTCGCCAATGAGCGTTGCGGGGTTGAGGCTGAGTTGGTCGCGGTTCGATTTGGTAGCCCGACCTATAATGGTCAAATCATCGCTCAGGCCGACAGTGATATTCAAGGCGTCGAAGATCTGGCCGGCAAAACTTTCTGCCGCCCCGATCCGCTTTCGACCAGCGGGTGGATCATTCCCAGCTTGACAATGCGCGCCAATGGTGTCAATCCCGAGACCGATCTGGCCGAGGTGGTGGATGCAGGCAGTCACGATGCTGTAGTTGCAGCGGTTTACAACGGCGACTGCGATGCCGGGGCTACGTATGTGGACGCTCGTAGTTCTATTGAGGAAGACAACCCTGACGTGATGGAAGTGGTCACAGTCGTCGCTATTACAGAAGATATCCCTAACGACGGGGTTCAGTTCATTCCTGAGATGGACGAGGATATGAAAAAGACCATTGTGGAGGGCCTTCTCGCTGTTGCTGAAACCGAGGAAGGGCAAGAGGCGCTGGATACGGCCTATAGCTGGGCCGGGCTCGAGCGACATGGCGATGAATTCTACGATCCCTTCCGTCAGGTGCTGCAGGCCTCCGGGATGAGTATTGAAGAACTGCAAGAGTAGAAAACTAAAATGCTCTGACGCACCTCGAGGCCAGCAGGTTAAGCTGACGGGATAGATGGAAGGGAGGACGGCATTCTCGTCCTCCCTTCTTATCATTATTGTGTGCGGAATTGTAGGAGGAGCTCATGCTTGAAGTCGAAAACCTGACAAAGGTCTATGACGATGGGACCGTCGCTCTGCGCGACGTTAGTTTTACCGTTGATGAGGGGGAATTTCTAATCATCATTGGATTGAGTGGGTCCGGCAAGTCCACGTTGCTGCGTTGCATCAACCGTCTGGTTGAACCCACTGAGGGGCGGATCCTCTGGAATGATCGAGATATCACGGCGGCCGGGACCACGGAGCTGCGAAAAATCCGGCGGAAAATTGGGATGGTCTTCCAGCAGTTTAACTTGGTGAGGCGTTCTAAAGTAATCACCAACGTGATCGCCGGGAGATTAGGTTATGTGGATCGCTGGCGCAGTCTGTTGCGGCGTTTTCCTGAGCGAGATAGGAAGATGGCCATGGATGCGCTTAAACGCTTGGGTATCGAGGACCAAGCGCAAAAACGAGCCGATGAACTCAGCGGGGGACAGCAGCAGCGGGTAGGGATCGCCAGAGCCCTGGTCCAGGAGCCGGAGATGATTCTGGCGGACGAGCCCGTCGCCAGCCTGGATCCTGTTTTAGCTCATTCGATCCTACAGCATCTTGAGGATTTGAATCAGGAAGAAGGTATTACGATCCTATGCGCGTTGCATTATCTAGATCTCGTTCAGCGGTATGCTACCCGGGTTATCGGACTACGGGCCGGTGAAATCGTCTATCAGGGTACTCGTGAGGAGATCCGAGCGATGACGGACGAGGAGTTCAAAGATATCTATGGCCAGGAGGCCGAGCGCGTCGGTGCCGGCATTGAAGGATCTTTAGGGGGGTAGGATGGCGACGACAACAACGAATAGGGAAAAACACAGGAGTCTGGTCTCTGGTCCGATCGCCGCGGCGGCATCCCTTATCATTCCGGGCCTCGGTCAAGTGTTAGCCCTTCAGATTCAGCGGGGTCTTCTGATGCTGGGGTCGTTTTTAAGTATTCTCGGGCTTTTGGCATGGCGCATTTCCCTTTTGGCTAGGTTTGAGGAGGGAGCGAGAGCGCAGTTCGTCCGAGCACTTGAGAGACGTCCGTTTTTTGTGGGGTTTGTCCTGTTGGGTGCTCTGATGCTCTGGTTGTGGACCGTCATCGACGCCTATCGGCAGGCGGCGCCTGATAGAGCCGGAGTCGGCATAGGTCCATTTTTGCTTATCATGCTCCTCTTTTTTATATTAGGGTGGCAGATCAGTCAGATCGATCTTTACAAGGCAGTAACCGAGCTATCGGATACCTTGCCCATCCTCAGTCAGGTACTATGGCCCTGGGAGGCTGCAGTAACGCGGGACGTGGAGACTATCAGTGCCAGCGCCCCGATCCAGGTGCCATGCGATGCCAATCCTCCGGAACCCCCTGAGCGGGTCGAGGGGGAGCCATATCTTAAGGCGGAGCCCACGTGCGGCGAGTTGTCGGATCTAGATGAAAATAACAATATCGTTCCAGGCACGGAGTTGGCGCTTACGGGTAGGAACTTCCAACCCAATACTGTGGCTCAGATTTGGTGGGAGGACCCTATCGGCAATGAGTTTCGGATTCGCAACGAGGGCCAATATGTCACGGTGATGACCGATGATCAAGGAGACTTTGAGACGACGATTACGATGCCTTATCGGCTGCTGCCTCCGAGTGCGAAGGGTGAGCAGATTCACCATGTTGAGGCTCGTCAGACTTCGGAGGTAGGAGGAGTTCAACCCAGCGAGCCATTATTGCTCAGCATCGAGAGGATGATCGAGACCATCTTCCTGGGTATGATGGCGACGGCTTTTGGCATTGTCCTCGCCGTCCCCATTAGTTTCCTGGCAGCGCGCAATCTTATGTCGGGGACCTGGGTTACGCTGGGGATATATTATGTGACCCGCACGATTCTGAACATCGTTCGATCGATTGAACCGATGATCTGGGCAATTATCGCCACGCAATGGGTGGGCTTGGGGCCCTTCGCCGGTATCCTTGCTCTGACGGTTCACACAATTGCCGCGTTGGGCAAGCTCTATTCCGAGGCGATTGAGGGGATCGATCCTGGGCCTATCGAGGCCATTCAGGCTACTGGGGCGAATCAACTTCAGACGATCGCATTTGCCGTTATCCCCCAGATGATCCCGCCTTTTGTCTCATTCTCCATCTACCGGTGGGACATCAACGTCCGCTTATCGACGGTCATCGGCCTGGTCGGCGGCGGTGGTATTGGGTTCCTGTTGATCCAGTATATTCGGCTCTTCCAGTTCCGCTCGGCAGGGATTGCTGTGTGGTTTATCGCCATCACCGTCGCGATCTTAGATTACGTCAGTTCGGATATCCGAGAGCGATACGTGTAACGCACTTCGAGATCCAGTGTTCGGGCCCCGGATATGTTTCTCCGGGGCCTTTTCTCTGGACGGGGTAGGGCTAGGGCGCTCCGCAAAGAGATATGTGTCATAATATTATATACCACGTGATAACTTTGATTCATTGTTTATTGGTGTGTTTTGAACAAAATTTATATTTATTGTGACCGCGAGAGGACAGCAAACCCTCGTTTGATTTCTTCGATAAAAGGCTCGACGGTCGCGTGAGTATCATAAGTGATTTCATTCATTGGTCATCGTTGGTGTATTCGCGCGGTTTTGAGCTAGGGAGATGTTTAAGGATGTTTAAAATCGTTCGATGGTTTTGTGAAGTTCTCAGTTGATTCCAGAGTTAGAACACACCACGATGCCACATCGGCTTTTGAGCATCGCTTGCTGCCACACATACGGCAGATCCGGACGGAATTCAGCGTTAATATCGATGCGGGTGTTTATTGCAAATAATCTGAGCTAGCGTTGGTTTAGGGCTTCCAACTTGACATAATATATATAGTCGGAAGTTCGCTCCTTAGTTTTGGGGGGTTCTTGAGAGATCTCTCATCGTTCTTACCGTCGTTGTCTTTACCCGACTTTTTGCAGTGCTTTTCAGTGCCCGGACGTGTCTTCCAATGCGGTGCGGTGCCTTCTGCGATAAATCGTAGATAAGGTTGTTTGGCGTAGATTTCATGAAATTTTATGTATGGCCCTCCACCCTTTTGTAAAATTACTTTCTTATTTTT
>CAYMAQ010000317.1:0-4234 GCA_964388385.1 uncultured Anaerolineales bacterium
GACCAGGCGGCTGCTCCGCAAGCACAAGCGGCGAGGTCCATGGACCTCGCCGCTTTTTCTATCCAAGGTACCGGAGGGCGTTACTTCAGAATATAGTACGTACCCCGCTTGCGGCCGATCTTCAACAGGACGCCCTTCTCCACCAGATCCACGAGGTCCAGTCGCAGCGTCTCAGGGCTCACATCGGGGCAAAGCTCCTGATAATCACGGCTGCGGATGCGCTCGTGCTGCTGGACGTAGGCCAACGCCTTGGCCTGCCGCTCATTCATCGACAGATCCTTGGCCTTGGACACAGGCTTGCGATCCTTCACCGCCTGGAAAATCACCTGGAAGGATGAGGGGGTTGCGTGGAAATCGGGCGGGGGGTGCCCGGCGTTGACCATCTCTTCGATCATCAGGTCGACACCAAGACCCAACTCCTCGATGTACCCCCACTGGAAAAGCCCATTGACAATGCGCGGGTTACGGGAAAAGTGTTCGTCCACGATGTTGTCCAGGGTGATGAAGCCCGGAAGCCCGCCGGGGCTTGAGATCTCAAGCCGGTTTGAGAACATCCGTATTTCGATCTCCCGCCCGCGCACCCGGTAATCACGGTGGGCGACTGCGTTGACCAACGCCTCCCGGATCGCGGTCGGTGGGTAGACCCACTTTTCCTCCCGCTTGAGCCCGCGCACCACCGCTCCGCTCCGGATCTCTTCCTGGAGCACCTCCCACGTCCGCTGTATCACATTCGCCAGAGGGCCGCCAACCTCCACCCGCCGTCCATAGCTCGATTCGTCCACAGACCGCTGAATACGCTCGCCGTCGAAGCGCACAAAAGTGATACCGCAGCGCGTCAGAAATATCTCCGGATCCCGCCCAAACAGCAGAAGGCCAGCAACGGTCGGGCGCTTATCGGGCAGCATCCAACCCATATCGATCAGCAGGTCATCCAAGGGGCGCGTCAGCGGATGACCCTGGCGATCCTCCCAGACCTCGACAAACTCCTCCAGGATATCCGAATCGAGGTCATCCCGGGTCGCACCAGGCACGGGCTCCGCCTCGTAATCCCCGGTCGATCGGGTCGTCACCAATCTCTGAACCTGGCTTCCCGAAAGCGCTCGATTCTCATCCCCGGTGCGAACCAACACGCGCCCGTCCGCGAGGGTATGGAGTTCGGGACTTCGGTGGACCCGTCCGATGAAGACAAAGAAGCCGCCAGCCTCGACGAGCTCCCAATTCACAGGGATCGGGGGACGACAGTCCAACTCAGCCTGCTGAACGACCGCGTCGAATTCCTCAGGATAGACATCCCCGGTCGGTGCCCCACCCTCGGTCACACCGACGTAGATGGTGCCGCCGTCAGCATTCGCAAACCCAACCAGGGTCTCTGCCAGGATGTCTGGATCGCCCTCCGGCAGGAGGGCAACGAGCTGACTTGACTGGGTGCGAATCGCTTCAGGCATACGAACCAACACTCCTCGGTTGAAAAAGATCCCACGGTGACAACGTAAGCGTTTCTGCTTGAGATCCGCCTAGACGTCTTCTCCTACGCCTTCTTCATCGTCGGCGTCCTCACCAGGGTCCTCATCATCATCAAAAAGACGCGCCATCGATGCCACCCGATCGCCGTCCTTGAGATCCATCATCTGCACGCCCCGGGAATAACGGCCCATCTCCGGAATCCGGGCCACCGAGGTGCGCAGCATAATACCGTTCTCCGACATCAAGGTGATCTCATCCTCATCCTGAACCACCCGACCATCGACCACCAGGCCGGTCTTTTCCGTCACCTTATAGGCCCGAACACCTTTGCCGCCCCGGCTCTGAACACGGAACTCGTCAAAACTGGTGCACCGCCCGTAGCCGTGTTGAGAGATCAAGAAGAGTTTGCCCCCGGGCTCGACGACATTAGCGACGGTGACCTGATCTCCCTCATTCAACCTGATGCCGATGACACCGGCAGCCGTGCGTCCCATAGGCCGGACATCCGTCTCGCTAAACCGAATGCTCTTTCCCTGCTCTGTCACCAGCATCACCTCGTCCGATCCCTGGGTGAGCCGCACCCAGCCCAGTTCATCGTCTGCATAGAGGTGGATAGCGATCAAGCCGCTCGGGCGGACCGAATCGAACTCATTGAGCGAGATGCGTTTGGCACGGCCCAGCTTCGTGATCATCATCACGTACCGGGCCTCGTCGAAGTCCGGAATAGAGACCATCGCTGTCACCCGCTCGTCGGGATCGATCGCGAGGATTCCCGCCAGAAGCACACCCTGGGCCGTGCGACCGGCGTCGGGCACCTCGTAGACGCGCTTCTGATAGACCTTGCCGTGATCCGTGAAGAACAACAGCGTATCATGCGTGTTGGCCGAGACCAACATCGCGATCTCGTCCTCCTCACGAGTGGCCATACCCAACACACCCCGTCCCCCACGGCGCTGGGCCCGATAGACCGAACAAGGGACCCGCTTGACATAGCCGCGTTGAGTGATCGACACCAGAACATCCTCACGAGCGATCAGATCTTCCTCGTCGAACGTGCCGTCCGTATCCGGCAGAATGCGTGTGCGCCGGGGGTCGGCGTAGTGCTCTCGAAGTTCCAGCAGATCCTCCCGGATAATATACCGCTGCTGGTGGGGTGATGCCAACAACCCCTCCAGATACGAAATCTGTTTCAGCAACTCGGCGTACTCATCCTCGAGCTTCTGCCGCTCCAGGCCAGTCAAGCGACGGAGCTGCATGTCCAGAATCGCCTGTGCCTGAACCTCAGTCAGTCCAAAGCGCTCCATCAGCCGCTCCCGTGCAGTGTCGACGTCAGGGGACTCACGGATCGTTCGGATGACCGCGTCCAGGTGATCCAACGCGATCAATAACCCCTCGAGAATGTGAGCGCGCGCCTGCGCCTTGTTGAGCTCAAATTGCGTACGGCGGACGAGGACTTCGATGCGATGGTCCAAGAACACCTGGAGCATCCGCTTCAGCGGAAGCAAACGCGGCACACCATCGACCAGAGCCAGAAGCTGGATACCAAACGTGGTCTGCAGTGGGGTATGCTTGAAAAGGCGGTTGAGCGCTTTCTGCGGTTGGGTGCCCCGACGCAGCTCGATGATGATGCTCAACCCTTCGCGATCGGATTCATCCCGGAGGTCGGTGATCTCATCCAGTTTGTCCGAACGGACGAGTTTCGCAATGCGCTCGATGAGCGTCGTCTTATTGAGCTGATAGGGGATCTCCGTGACGACAATCCGGAACCGGCCCCCGCGCATCTCCTCGATATCCGCGACTGCCCGCACCGTGGCCTTGCCCCGACCGGTCGCATACGCCTTGATAAGCGGTTCCTGACCGAGAATCTGGCCCCCGGTGGGAAAATCCGGCCCCTTGATAAAGGACATCAACTCATCGACCGCGATCTCCTCCCGCCGGTCCCAGTTATCAAGAACGTGGACCAGCGCATCGACCGTCTCCCCAAGGTTGTGCGGGGGGATATTCGTCGCCATCCCGACGGCGATACCGGACGACCCGTTGACGAGAAGGTTGGGCAGCCGCGCAGGAAGAACCGTCGGTTCCTCCATACTGCCGTCGAAGTTTTCTGCCCAATCGACCGTATCCTTATTGATATCCTCCAGGATTTCCATCGAGATAGGATCCAGGCGGGCCTCTGTATAACGCATCGCCGCGGGGGAATCACCGTCAATAGAGCCGAAGTTGCCCTGACCGTCGACCAACATATAACGCATAGAGAAGTCCTGGGCCATACGCGCCATCGCGTCGTAGACGGCGGAATCCCCGTGCGGGTGATATTTGCCGAGGACCTCACCCACAATCCGGGCGGATTTGCGGTGCGGCGTGTTCGGTCTCAATCCCATATCGTACATCGCGTACAGGATACGTCGCTGCACCGGCTTCAAACCGTCCCGAGCGTCGGGCAACGCGCGGGCGACGATGACACTCATCGCATAATCGAGATACGCGGTCCGCATCTCGTTTTGGATCTCTACGGGCTTAATCGTTCCGATATCTGTTTCCCGACTCAACGCTTCCATACCTCCACAATTTGCTCTCAGGTCTTTGAGTGCACCGTCGTAACGCAAACAGGGGAATTATGACCGACGATGTGCTTGGTCAATGCGCTTGACAGTCATTCCGTTGATTCTCAGCAGGTGGCACCGGCACCCAAGACCCAAGCATGTGTACCAGTTTCATAGGGGGCTCCCAAGTCCATAGTATACCGGAAATGACGATAATGACGAGTAGG
>CAYMAQ010000318.1:0-4232 GCA_964388385.1 uncultured Anaerolineales bacterium
TCTGAAGAATCCGTCATGGTGTTTCATTGTCTCGGCTCCTTAAGCTATCTGTGATTTCTGGCGATCTCTGCGACGAGCTTGAACTTCTCGATGGTCACACCCGGCGGGCAGGAATCGGAGTTGGCAAGCACGAAGGGCCCGCCCCGGGCCTCGGCGATCACCGATTCCACGTATGCGGGAAGCTCCTCCTCGGAGAGGTTGAGGAACTGCGTCGGCTCGATGCCGCCGATGATGCCGAAGTCGGTCCCGGCGATCCGCCGGGCCTCGCGAAGGGTGATGTTGCCGGTGGGTGGGGGCGAGATGCTCTCGACGGCAAAGGCGCCGTGCGCTTTCATCCGCCCGACCAGGTCGGCGACGTGACCGCACGCGTGCTGAATATACCTCTTGCCTGCCTCGTCTAGCATTTGGCACCACGCGCCGATCTCACTGCCGATATACGCGTCATACTGAGACGGCGAGTAGTTCTGGGTGCTCGAGTCCTCCCAGGTGATGAAATAGTCGTACGGGGACGCAACGGCCATCCGGACGGCCTCGAGATCCCTCTCGACCATGACCTGCCAGAGGCTCTCGACGGTCTCCGGGAAGTCGACGAGGGCGTAGATCAGTTCTTCCGTGCCCACGAGATGTTCGACCATCCACTGATACGCGGATTTTCCACGGGGGATCAGCATACCGAGGGATAGCCCCTCGCGTCCCTCTCCGGCAAAGTGGTCGGCGACCGCCTTCGCATTAGACTTCAGGGTGGTGTGCTCTTCGATCCACGTCTGGATCTTGTAGTCCTCCTCGGTCTTGAGGGGATGCTCCACCAGGAAGCGGGTGTTCCCGATCTTGCTCTGTCTGGCGGTCATACGCAGAGAGCCGACCGGGGTGGTGATCGCGGTTGTGGTTTCGTCGCCCTCGGTCACCGTCCTCGTCTCCATCTGAGGAGGCGGAACCGCGACGACGGGGCAGGGCGCTCCGCGCCACAGGGGATCGGATCCGACTTCGTGGTGGAACGCAAGTTGACCGGCGTCCTGGATTTCTTTCGGGTAGTGCTCCCAGACGTAGGCCAGGAACGGCGAAAACGGCAGGTGGTCCGTGGGTTGACCCTCCAGGGCCGCAATAATGCGCTCTTTAGCGTTCATCATAGGCATGGGTCATGCGTCCTGTCGCACGCCGGCGACTTCACCGGGACGGCGATTCTCATAGTACCACAGCTGATCCTCGCGGTAGCCGTGCGCCTGGAGGAGATTCAGGGATGCTTGGTTGTTCCCCAGCCAGCGGGTCGAACCATCCGGCAGCGGGGTCAGCACCCAGTTGACGTTATGGGCGTCAGACCCGGGCGCAAGCCGCACGCCGTTTTCGACGACGGCCCGGGTGAAGTGGTCAAAGCTCTTCCGGGCGTTGGCGAGTGCCTTCGGTGAGAACCCCAGATACCGCAGGTATCCCATCGAGTGATCCAGGGACGGATAGTCGATGACCTTGTGGTTCTCCGCGATGGTCGTCATCGCCTCATTGTAGAGGTTGTAAGGAATGACCCGGTCGATGTCCTTGAGATTTTTACCGTACACGATCTGGGGATGCATCAGCATCGTGACCTCGGGAATCTGGCAGACGGCGTTGATCATCGCGAGGGTGTCCTCGACCTTGTCCTCGTGAAGCTGCTCGATGCCGGGATGACCGTAGTGGGAGATGGCGACGGAGAGATAGTCCAATAACTCCGCGGCCTCGACCGGGTCGGCAGCCAGGTCGCCGAGGGAGTTCAGCACGTCGATCTCGGCGCTGAGAAAGATCTTCACCCGAAATCGGGGCTGGAGTCGTTCAAGGTCGTTCCGTATACGGCGGAAGAGATCGGGTGAGGTCGCGGGGTGCCAGTGCTCGGAGTATCCCACGTAGCGAAGGCCGAGAGCCTCCGCTGTCTCGAAGAGCTTTTCCAGCGTGAAGCCCTGGGCCTGTTCCTCACCGCAGAGCTCGGTATGTGTGTGAAAGTCACACTGTAGAAATGTCGGTTCAATCATTCCTTTTCCTCGTGCCGTGGGTTGCTGTCAGGCCCCGGGCGGTCCGGGTTCTGGGTCCGAGGCCTTTTCGTTACCGATTGGGCCGCCGGATATGCCGGGGTTGCTGCCCGCCCACGCTGCGGTCGTAGTCGGCAACGGGCATAGGTGCGAACGCGCGGACGCGTACGATCCGGCGGGTGGGCGATCCCCCCGGAAGGGAGGGGTCGGACACGTGCAGCGCCAGTCCGCGTGCCGGATAGAGGACCTCGATCAGTTCGTCCTCCTCGTCGTAGCGATAGCCGGTGGGGGGAAGCCGTTCCACGGTCGGATTGCCCAGGCGATCGAGCGCTTCGGCGGCGTTCTCAAAGCCCGGCTTCTCCAGGTCGATACGCACGACTCTTCCCTCGCGACTCCAGACCCGGGCGTCCGGTCGCGTTCCGGCAGATTGGAAATCGTGGTAGGTCAGCCAGTGTCCCGACAGCCGTCCACTCCGTCCCCGGGGCATCTCCGGGTAGAGCGCGGCGACGTCAGCGACGGACGTGCCCTCGGGGACGCCGTGCCATCGGGCGAGATCGCCGCGCAGGAGGGCTTCAAGCGCGGTCCGGATGGTATCTTCGAGTTTATCGGTCATCGTGACTCCAATTCGTGCTTGCTCATCTACCTATTTACGCCCTGGGGATCAGAAGGCGCTGGCCCGGTTGAATCGACTGCCAATCCGTCCCGGGGTTCGCCTGGTTGAGCGCCGAGAAGGGGATGCCGTACTGCTCCGCGATTCGGAGCCCGTAGTCGAAGGGGATAACCACGTGGTAGTGGACGCCGGGGCAGTCCAAGCGAGTGCCTGCGGTCAGCGGTTCGTCCTCGGCTACGCTGTTGCGATTGGCAAGTTCGTCCGCCGGTACGTGGGTCAACGCGGCGACATCGGCGATGGTTCGCCCATCCTCCGGCACGGTATACGTCTCATCCCGCGCGGCGTCCTGCGCCGCGTAGTCACCCCCGCCTAACAACTCGGTGTGTCCCATAAAGTAGGCCGCTCGGGCGTTCTCCTCGCCGGTTTGCCGGACGATCTCGCGCGCAGGAGCGATCTCCGGGTACGAGTCCCATTCCGGAACCGCATCAGGGTCGAAATCCAGGCGTTGGCCTTCGATGCGCTCGCGCCGTGCGGTATCCGATGCCAGGGTGGGTTCGACGTCCTGCCAAACCTGCTCGGCAAAGTGGTCGCAGAATCCCTCGATCAGGATCTGGTAGCCGGTGGAGGACTGCTGAACGGCCATCTCGTAGAGCCTGGGGTGCTCCAGGACGTGAATATACTCGTGGATCAACGTCTCAAACGTGCCCCAGTATCCGCGCCGCTCGACGGCGGATGTCTCCTGATCGGGATCCGGGCTGAGGTTCGTCTGGATGAAGACCCGCAGCGTGTTCGGGTCCATCTCACCGGGCCATGCGCGCTGGATGAGCGTGAGTTCCTCGCGGTTCTCACGGAGGTAGGCGTCCCGCACCTGTCGGAACGCGTTGCGGTCGTCGCTGCGGCTTCGGTCCACGTGGTGGTCGACCATCGCAGGGCCGCCGACGTATCCCACCGTCATCAGGTACTCCGTCAGGTCGCGCAGGACGGCGGTGTTGACCGGTTGATCGGCGTAGGCTTCGATGTTTTGGCCCAATTGGTACCGGTTCTGGTGGCGGCGGTCCGATGCCGACATGCTCGCGGCCCGGGCGTAGCCGCCGTACTTGTTCCGAACGACGCTCTGGGCCTCACCGGCGATGGTGTCCTGAATGTGCGAGAGGTCGAGCTTGGGGGCGTCCGGATCCAGTTGCTCGCGGGCGTGCTCGGAGGCGGGCACGACGTACTCATCCAGCTTGTCCCGCATGTCCTCCTCGAATCCTGCCTCGATAAACGGTTCGGTCTCACCGGACGCCGTCCGATTGGGGTTGAGGATCGCCTCGACTTGCTGCTGTTCCCCCGTCTCGATCGGACGCGTCCCGGACAACTCGCCCTGGCGTTGGACCGTGGGCGCGGACGGTATCGTGTGGGTCACGGCTCGATTGCCCAATAATGCGCCCAATTGCCCGATCGCTTGTTGACGCTGAGACCGGGGAGCGTCGGCTCGCTGTATCCACTGCAACGCCGTGGTCGGACTGAATCCCTCAGGGGCCGCGACGTTCTGACCGGGATCCGGCTCCTGGGTCCTGGGGTGCGCTCTGGATGGATCGGATGCAATCGATTCTTTTTTGGCCATTTTCGGCGTCCTCTATTCGGCG
>CAYMAQ010000319.1:0-4214 GCA_964388385.1 uncultured Anaerolineales bacterium
ACGTCAGCCCCGCGTGGTACTATAAGCGCCCCGGCGGGGGTCCGATGTACGACATGACCGTCTATGCGCTGCATACCCTCACCGGTATTTTAGGCCCGGTCAAGCGGGTGAGCGGGATGTCGGGTATCGGCCTGCCGGTACGGTTTTTCAAGGGCGAGGAGATCGAGGTCGAGATGGACGACAACACGCATCTGCTCCTCGATTTCGGGAATAACGTGCACTCGATCATCTTCGGCAGCAATAGCTTTGGCGGACCGGCCCGCCCCTTTGCCTCGGTCTTCATCTCGGGGAGCGAGGGTGCCGTCCAGCTCAAGCGCGGCGAGGTCGAGCTGTGGGGGCGGCACGCCGAGGACGGCCACAGCACGACGGCGGCCGATCGGGCGATGCCCTTCGTCTTCGGCGAGCACGCGGAGCTCCCCGAGCGTCACGTCTACTCCGATATCATGCATATGGTCGACTGTGTGTTGACGGGTCGGACGCCGGCGGTCAGCGCCGAGCACGCCCGCCACGTGGTCGAGATCATCGAGCTCGGATACAAGTCCGCGGAAACCGGACAGACGCAGACGATGACCTCGACCTTTACGTTGGGCGAGTTGGATACCGATCTCTACGATTACGAGAAGCCGTAGCGGGGGGATGCGGGGACCCATCAGCATCGGACGCGTGGCGGATGTTTGTCGCGCGGAAGCGGCCAATCTCTACAGATTGGCCGCTTTTGTGTGCTGCTCTCTAAAAAAACCGAATTGACAATTCTGAGATAAGATGCTACCTTATTGAAGTGGCCTTTGTCGCAGCTTTTGGGCATCCGTGGGGCATCGGCTGGGCAGTGAAATCTACCTTTATAGTTCGGGAAGGAGTATATCCATGTTAGCTTGGATTGCTGCGTTTGTAGGTCTTGGGGTTTTGAGTTTCGCGGCGATAGGGCGTTCGTTAGAAAGCGGTACGTGGGAGGGCTTCTTCTCGTCTGGCAGGACGGGACGCACCTTCCGTCCCTGTGATGGGTCCGGCACCTGGTGGGTGAAGAACCCGGACTTTGAGAATACTGCGGATGAACTGGAGACTCAGTACCAGGCGATGACGAGCAAGCCGTATGAGCAGATTTACGTGAAGCTTCGCGGCGACATCAGCCGGGAGGGCAACTACGGCCCCCTGGGCTCGTATTCCCGGGTCATTTACGTGGAGGAGATCCTTGAGGCGCGGGAGAAGCGCGAGGGAGACTGCGCGGAGCCCGAGGCGTAGCTGCCGGTGTGCCGGTGAGGGGGTGAACGATGGAATTCCTGATTGTGTTAGGAGCGGGCGTTTTTCTCATGGGACTGACCTATGCGGTTTGGACCTGGTTGACCAAGCGGCGTGATCAGGGCACGGGCAACTGGCCCCGGACGGAGGGCCGGGTGGAAGCCTCGTTTCTCTACGAGCACGAGCGGAGAACGGCCGCCGGGGTCGTCCGGTCGTACACACCGGTCGTCCGCTATACGTACCGGGTGAACGGCAGGGCCTACGAGTCAAAGCGCCGCAATTTCTTGCCCGATCATACCAGGACGTACGCGGATCGTCTGGATGCCGAGGCGGTGGTCGCCACCTATGCCACGGGTAAGCAGGTCGAGGTCTATTATAATCCGAACAATCCACGCCAGGCCGCGCTTGAGATCCCCAAGCCCCGCGCGCACAACGCGGAGATTGGGTATGGGGTAGCGAACGTCCTTTGCGGCATTGGCGTTATGGTGTTGGGTATCGTACTCCGTTGAGGTATCGCGCGCGGCTCGGCGCCTTGGGGTTGTCTGCGGGGAGCCGCGGGTCGTTAGCTGTTAGTGTGGGTTATCAGGAGGAAGTATGGCGGAAAAAGAGGGGCACGTAGAGGGATCGAACAATTCGACCAAGGTTTTGCTATATGCGCTGTCGACGTGTATCTGGTGCCGGAAGACGCGCCAGTTGCTGGAGGACGAGGACGTGGCGTTTGACTTCGTCTATGTTGACCTGGTGGATACCGATGAGCGTAAAGCTGCCCGAGAGCACATCCGGAAGTTCTCGAACCGTATGTCATTTCCCACGATTATCTTCGATGAGGAGGACAGCATCACCGGGTACAAGCCGGACCGGATCAAGGAGCGACTTGGACTATGAATGAATCTAACGGGGACATCCAGATCTCCCAGGAAGCGATCGATAAGCTCTATAAAAAGCTCGATCGTGAGGCCCGAGCTGCAGGCTATAACCTGAACCCTGACGTCGAGTTCACCAAGGGATTGGTAGAGGGCCTGCTCATCAATGAAGCGCGATACGGCTACTGGGCCTGCCCGTGCCGCCTGGCGGACGGGGAGCGGGAGAAAGATCTCGATATCATCTGTCCGTGTGACTATCGCGATCCGGATCTGGTCGATTACGGCACCTGCTATTGTGCGCTTTACGTGTCGGACGAGGTCGTCGCGGGTGAGAAGGAATTGGGGCCGATCCCCGAGCGTCGTCCTGAGGGCGGGCCCGAGAGCGATCCGCCGGAGGCAGAAGCGGTCGAGCACGACGAGGAGCTTGTGGGCTTCACGTGGAGCGGCATCCCGGTATGGCGCTGTAAGGTCTGTGGGTACCTGTGCGCGCGCCCGCGCCCGCCCTTAAAGTGCCCGGTCTGCAAGGCCGATCAGGACCGTTTCGAACGGTTTATGTAGCCCTTCTCGTTTGATCCTCAGGCCCCTGTGGTTGAGCTTCCGGCTCCAGCAGGGGCCTATCGCTTGAGTCGCATGGATGTTCTATCCACAATTTCGATGGGGGATAAGTGGATAACTTTTCGCTTGCCGGGGAAGGGGACGCCCCTATAATAGCGGACGATGAGCATCTATCTCGATATTTCGGCGGCGGTCCATCGCCGGGCGGGACTGGGACGCTACGCGGAGAGTCTGGCGCGGGCGTTACGGCCCGAACTGGGCGATCGCCTCGCGTTCTTCTACAACCGCGAGCAGGGGATCGCCCCACTGACCGGCCTGGAAGGGGTGCCCGCGCGCACGGTTGCGCTGGGTTATAAGCCCTGGCGGATGCTGGTCTGGCTGGGACAGATGGGCCGGATTTCGTTCGAGCGGCTGATCCCGGATGCTGAGCTCTTTCACGCGACCGAGCACCTCCTGCTCCCCCTTCGCGGCTGCCCTACGGTGTTGACCGTGCACGATCTGATCTTCAGGCACCTGCCCGAACATCACAAACCGCTCAACCGCTGGTATCTCCGCTGGGCGCTGCCGCTCTACTGCCGGCGGGCCGACCGCGTGATCGCCGTCTCGGAGGCCACCCGGCAGGATCTCCTCGGCGCGTATGATCTGCCGCCGGAGAAGGTCCGGGTGATTCACGAAGCGGCGGCGCCCCGCTTTCGCCCCACGTCGGACGCTGAGCAGGCCGAGGTCCGGGCGCGGTACGGGTTGCCGGCGCGCTATCTGCTCTTCGTCGGCACGCTCGAGCCCCGCAAGAACCTGACCCGCCTGCTGCGGGCCTGGACGGCGCTCCGCCGCCGGGGTGAGGTGCCGCCCCTGGTCCTGGTGGGGGCCCGGGGCTGGTTGATCGACGCGTTTTTCGCGGCGTTGGAGCGGAGCGCCTGCCGAGAGGACGTGATTCTGCCGGGGTACGTCGCCGACGGGGATTTGCCTGCCGTTTATGGAGGAGCGACCGCGTTTGTCTTTCCCAGCCTCTACGAGGGTTTCGGGCTTCCGCCCCTGGAGGCGATGGCCTGCGGGACGCCGGTGGCCTGTTCGAACGTCTCGTCGATGCCGGAGGTGGTCGGTGACGCCGCCGTGACCTTCGATCCAAGGGACGGGGCGGCGATGACCGAGGCGCTGCGCCGGATCGTCCGGGACGCGGACCTGCGCGCCGCGCTGCGGACCCGGGGTGTGCAGCGTGCCGCGCAGTTCTCGTGGGCGCGGGCCGCGCGGGAGACCGTGGCACTTTATCGGGAACTCTTGGGGGACAATCGGTGAGTGTCACCCTGCTCGTCGGGCTGCAAGCGCGGATCGGGCGATGGGATAGGTGATGGCTGCAGCCTTTCTCATCCCGGTAGCCCTCACGATAGTGGCGGCCCCTTTAAAGGCTCACGACAGACTTATTAAGGAGCTTCGCCGTGGATCTGATGCGACGGCGGGAGGTGCCTGATGACACATTATGTGATCGATGCAAGGACCGCAACTCCCCACTATCCCGGGATAGGTCGCTATATTGTCAATCTGATCCCGGCCGTGGCTGATTCT